>NZ_JARJHD010000026.1:0-7693 GCF_030441955.1 Enterococcus spodopteracolus
AAGGGCATAAGCCATTGGCGCGGCACCCATTGGTAACCCCGGATGTCCTGAATTTGCTTTTTGTACTGCATCGACACTCAATGTACGGATCGTATTCACACCAAGCTGATCAATTTTATCAAACAATATAATTCCTCCTTGTTCATTCCTATAAAATAATATCCACTCTTTAAATTTCACTTTGAAAATAAGACAGAAGAATCAAAAATGAATTAGGCATTCTCGATTTTCCTGTCTTATTACTTAGCGCTGACCGCTCCTTTCACCACCTAGACAAACGGCGTTCGAAAACCAACTCCTTCAATAGTAAGTCGAAACGTGAAAAAATATGTGAAGCTATTTTCCCACGTTCCGCCTTACTATTCGGAGCTAACCGACTTTCTCACGACCTTCTCTTACCCGATCGTGTTCCCAGTCATTTCTTCATAATCGGTTTTCATGATTTCCCATGACTTCTCGATTTTTTCATCTAAGCCAAACAAGCCACTGCGACCGACGATATAAATATCTGGTCCGGCTGCATCGATTCGTTTGAAGGATTTACGGTTAGAAGAGCCGTCCATTTCAATCACATAGTTATACCCTTTTTCTTCGCGTAGTTCGCGTAAAGCAACGATTTTATCCAGTGTACTTTCAATAAACCGTTGTCCAGCAAATCCTGGATCGATCGTCATGATCGTGATTTTATCGACCAATTCGATGTATGGGAAGATGGCTTCGATCGGTGTTTCAGGGTTCAAAACGACGCCAGCTTTTAACCCTGCGTCATGGATTTGATCGATCAAACGAAAAGCTAAACCATCTAATAATTCGGCGTGCATACAGATCCATTCACACTTTTGCTCGATTAATTGATTCACCCAAAAACTTTGATCTTTAACCATTAAGTGCGCAGACATCGGTAGATTACTGATTTTACGTACCTCATCAATGAACCATGGAGATAATGTGATATTTGGTACATAATGACCATCCATGATATCGATATGGTAAGAATCGACATGATCATTTAAAAATTCGATTTGTTCTTTGAACTTATCCAAGTCCATCGTCATCAATGAAGGTGAAAATTCCACTTTTCCCATTTATTTGTTCCCTCCTTGGAAGCTTTCCCAGTCCGCCATGAATTGCGCAATCCCTTTATCTGTCAATGGATGGCTCCACAACGTTTGGTACAATGATGGCGGTACAGTGGCAATGTGTGCGCCAACTAAACTCGCTTTTTCCACATGTTCCGAATTACGGACACTTGCTGCAATGATTTCTGTAGAAAACCCGTAAGTATCTAGTACTTCACGAAGTTTTGCGACAAGCTCGATCCCGCTTGTTCCTGTATCGTCTAGTCGGCCTAAAAATGGTGAAATAAAGGTCGCACCTGCTTTTGCCGCTAGTAATCCTTGCGCCACAGAGAAAATCAATGTGACATTGGTCTTGATCCCCAATTTAGATAATGCATTCGTCGCTTTCAATCCTTCTTCTGTCATAGGGATCTTGATCACGATGTTTTCCGCCCATTGGACGATCTCTTTCGCTTCTGCGACCATGCCGTCTGCTTTCAAACTAGTCACTTCTGCTGAAACAGGCCCATCAACGATCGAACAAATCTCTTTGATGACTTCTTCAAACACGCGACCTTCTTTGGCAATGATCGTCGGATTAGTTGTCACTCCATCGACTAAGCCTAGCGCATTGATTGTTTTGATTGCTGTTACATCTGCTGTATCTAGAAAAAATTTCATCGGTTTTGCCCCTCTTTTTTACACACTTATTTTAAAAAATCTGAATATCCTCTAAACTGATATCTTCTTCCTCTTTCTCTACTACTAAGTCCATTTCTTCTTCCGGCACGTTCTTTTTGATTACAGCTAAAACGACGGCTGTAACTAAAACGTTCACTAAGATTGCGATCACACCTGCCCATGGTCGAGACATCGTTGGGATCATCAAGACACCACCGAACGGCACCGTTGCATCCGCACCTAAGATCATCGTAGTTGCACCACCAGCAAATCCACCGATTGCTGTTGCAACTACGCCACGTACGATATCATTCATGACTAAAGGAATCACACCTTCAACAATATTGATGACACCCATTGGTACGGCTGATTTCAATGTCTCTACTTCCACTTTTGTATAGATATTCTTGCGGAACATTTTGGCGATAAAATACGCTAATCCAAAGCCAATCGGTGTGGCTGTATTGACTAATTGCAAGGCTGTGATCGGGCCATTCAACCCTTCTGCTTGCATCGTCAATACAAAAGCAAATACGGTTTTATTGATTGGACCACCGTAGTCGATCCCACTTAATAAGCCGATCACACCACCAAAAATCAATAAGGAAGAATTGCCTAATCCATCCAAGAAATTCGTTAATAATAGCGTTAATGCTGCGATTGGCGCGCCAATGATATACACCATGACTAAGCCACCAACAATTGAAGCAATAAATGGAATAATCAATGTTGGCATCAATCCTTTTGCCCATTTTGGTACTTTGACATGTTTTAAAATACCTAAAACAAGATAACCTGCTAAGTAACCACCTAGAATCCCACCGATAAAGCCAGCACCAATTGCATTTGCTGTTAAACCAATAATGAAACCTGGTGCGATCCCTGGTTTAGCTGCAATGGAATAAGAAATCCCAGTAGCGATCACAACTGGTAATAACCCTAAACCAGCACCACCCATCGTTGCTAAAGCATCCCAAATCGAAAACTCACCTTGTGCAAGTGTTCCTTGACTTGTTCCGCCAAAGGCCATGCCGATTGCAATCAGGAATCCGGCACCACATACGATTGGAATCAAATATGAAATCGCTGTCAATAAATGTCCTTTTAAATTTAACTTTTTAATTGCCTCCATTTTTTGTCTCCCCCATTCTGGTAATTATTGTTGCACGACTACTTCTTCTACTTTTTCAATCAACTTACTCGGTGATTTCACAGCAACTTCTGTCGGTACTTGGACGATTCGTTTTCCTTCAAAACGTTCACGACCACTGATTTTGACATCTACAGCTAAAATAACGACATCTGCTTGACTGATTTGCTCTGCCGTCAATTCATTTTCGATTCCGATCGTTCCTTGTGTTTCCACATGGATCTCATGCCCTGCCTTTTTTGCGGCATTCTCCAACTTTTCTTGCGCAATGTACGTATGAGCGATCCCCACTGTACATGCTGCTACTCCAACGATTTTCATTTTTTCTTCCTCCTCAGTCTCTATCCAAATGCAGCGACTACTTCATCGATTTCTCTTGCAGCAATCAAACGTTCCACCACTTCATCATTTCCTAACTTACGGGCAAATAAGGACAACAATTTCAAATGTTTTTGCGCACCTTCCGTATCGTCTCCGACTGCAAACAAGATGATGCCTTTCACACCCTTACCGTCTAGTGTCTCCCAAGGAATTTCATTTTCAGTCACCCCGATCGCCACACCGACCTTCTTCACATACGCACTTTTTCCATGTGGAATAGCGATATAATTACCGATCCCTGTTTGACCTTGCGCTTCTCGCAAATAAATATCTTTCACAAATGCTTCGACATCCGTAATGTATTCTTGTTCATATAAGCGATTGGCTAATTGATACAAGACCTCATCTTTCGTTTTCCCGTCTAAGTTCGTTTTGATGATTGTTGGATCAATGATTTCTTTGATCTCCATTTTCCTCACTCCTCATTAGTTACTGACAACTTCCATTGCTTTTTCGATTAATTTATTCGGTGATTTGACCGCGATCTCTGTTGGTACTTGGATGATTTTCTTTCCTTCGAAACGTTCCCGTCCGCTGATCTTGACATCCACTGCTAGAATCACGATATCGGCTTGATCGATGGCTTCTTGCGGCAATTCATTTTCAATGCCGATCGTTCCTTGAGTTTCGACATGGATCTCATGACCCGCTTTTTTCGCTGCATTCTCTAATTTTTCTTGTGCAATATACGTATGGGCAATTCCCACTGTACATGCTGCTACTCCAACGATTTTCATTAATGGTTCCTCCAATTTTTGATAGTATTTTTATCGTTCTGTGAAATTACCAGCTTTCAATTCATCTAGATAATCAGGATCAGCCAGTTTTCGCATAAAATCAGCAAGCTGTTGTTTGACTGCCAGTGTTTCATTTTCTGCTAGTAAGACAACGATAATCAATTCCACTTTTGAGATTCGTTCCGACCATTCTGTTATGGGTTGTTGCGGACGGATCAGCCAAATTCGTGTGTTGGCTAACGCTGGATGTTCAAGATGAGGTAAAATCACGCCTTCCTCAATTTGGATATCTCCTGCCTCTTCTCGCTCAAACAATGCCTGTTGGATCGCTTGTGCCTTTTCTTTTGAGGTAGGAAAGACTTGTTGACTGATCCATTCATAAGTCGCTACTTTGGAAGCCAGTGACATCTGATCGAATAGTTCCACGAAATTATCTGTCATGATAAATATCCTCGATTTTCTTTTGGATTCTTGACTGGTCATCAGCGGTCAGCATCGCACTAACAATCAAAGATTGAACAGGAAATGCTTCTTTCAACCCAACTGTCGTTAAAATCAACTCGATTCCTGGCGTCTTTTCGAACACTGATTGGTAATTTTTCGTACTGATCACATCCACGATCTCTAGTTCAGGAAATTTTTTGGCTAACTTCACCTTCAATAATTCAGAAGTCCCAACTCCAGTCGTACACATGATCAACGTTTGAATTGGAAATTGATGCGTCTCGATCATTCGTGCAAAATACAAGGTGATAAACCCAATCTCATCAGGCGTGATTGTTGGAAGCTGAAATGTTTGACTCACCTGTTTTGATACTTCAGCAACCGTATTAAAAATCGTTTCATACGTTAATTGGATTTGATCCAACAAACTATTTTTCACTCTGATTTGATGGCGCAACCGATTGATCAAAGGTTTGATATGATTAGCAAGATCTGTAAAAATCATCTCGCTTGCTACATTGAGATTTAGCTTCTCACCGACTTGATGCAAGTAATAAGATGTAATCTCAATCACTTCTTTTGTGAACGTTTGTGTTTGCGATTGATTATTGTCTGTTCTTGAAGAAAGTAAATATTGATAGAGATAATAGATCTCGCTGACTGGTAATTTCGTTTTCAGATACACTTCTACTTGACGGATCACTTCGATTGCTATATCACGAATCACAGATTCTTTGTCTAAAAATTGCAATTGTTCCATCGTTAATTTTTCACCAATAGCTTGATAATTCGTCTTCCTTGCTCGACGTATCGCAATGTACAAATGGGAGAAAATATTGATATTATACGGATAAGGAATCGTGCCATTGAGTTTCTTTTCAATCAGCTTGATCTGTTTGATGACAAAATTCGCATCATAACGATTGAAGTCGAACTCATCAGATAAAGCGATTTCATCAATATCGAAAATATTCAATCGTTGAATCAATTCAGTGATTGCACGGCGGATATTCTCTTCCTTTCCTTCGATGGCTAGTGTCCGATTTTTACGAATCAGTTGTAGATCATAGGTTGCGATCCGTTCGGCAATGATTTTTTCATCATTTGCAATGGCTGAGTCACCGACATAATACGTTTGATACAAATCAATGACTTTAAGTGCTTTAGGAGAGGATAATAATAATTCTTCCATCACATTATTTTGCCGTTCTGACGGTAGAACTTCCACAGAAGACACAACCGTTTGGTTCGTCTGTGCAATATATTTTTCATAATCAAGTTTGTACCCTCGACCCTTTTCAGATAAAATCAGTGGCCCATTCGAAAACTCGTCATTTATTTTTTTAACTAAGCGATAGACGGTCTTGGTAGAGGTACTCATTAACTCTGCCAACACTTCAGCAGTAACATAATCTCGTTGTTTTGATAAAAGAAGCGTTAATTTATTCCCTCGATCCATTTGACTAGTCATAGCTCTATCCCCCCTGTATCTTTATCATAAGCGATTTTTTTTATTCTGCTTCACTACATAATGTCCATTGCAGCGGACAAAATGAATTCGGTTACACAAGGTTGTGAGAAAGCTGGGTAACTCCGAGTATTAAGAAATAATTTGAGAAAAAAGCTTCTCATATTTTTTCAAATTTTGGCTTAATATCGTAGAAGTTAACTTTCGAACACCGTTTATTTAGGTTGTGAAAGAAGCGATCAGCACTGAGTAATAAGACAAGAAAATCGAAAATGGCTTTTTCATTTTTGATTTTCTTGTCTTATTATTGAAGTGCTGCTTCTTGAACACCGTTTTTCAGGTTGTAAGAAAGCTGGTCAGCTCCGAATAGTAAGGCGGAACGTGGGAAAATAGCTTTCCATGTTTTTTCACGTTTCGACTTACTATTGAAAGAGCTGGCTTTCGAACACCGTTTATCATAGGTTGTGAGAAAAGCGCTTTGACCTGAGCAGTAAGCTTTTTAACAACCAAATAGTTACATTTTTCGAAGCTAAAGATAACTATATGAAAACATAACATTTTAGCCATTATTTTTAAAGCGAACATCAAAAAAATCCTTTTAAAATGTTTTTGACCAAAGAGTTCATTCCATTGATTTACTCGTGATTTCAACATGAATCACTTGAACAACCTAGTAGATTTAAAATAACTAACAACATTAAATAAGATAACTTATCCTATTCATTATTTACAAATAAGTAAAACAAGCGAGCAAACAAATCACGTAATGTCTCTACTATCGGATATTTGAACTCACCAAATTTATTTAAATAAGAGTCAAAAAAAGACGCTTCGCAAACTGAATTGCGAAACGCCTTGATTGTTTCAATTGAATGGTACTCGATTTCTTTAAAAATCTCCGTCCCATACTGTATTCGTAAGCGAATAAATTCGCAACGACTCCAGCAATTAACGTTTTGAGAATTGAGAAGCTTTACGGGCTTTCTTAAGACCTGGTTTTTAATCCAGATATCTCCTGATCAATCCTAATTAGCTCTAAATGCTATTATATAAGAGTTTATATAAATTTATATATTCTCGTTTCAGCCGATTCTTCCGACATAGTATGGTCAAAGTATGGTCATTTTCAATTCAAAGTTTATTTACTTGCAACAAAAACACCCGCTCGAAAAGAGCGGGCTAACTTAGGATAAAGAATCTTCTGAATGTGGATACTTAAACTTTACTATCATTTTAAATATGTTCGTTTATGTACCCCGCTCCAATGAGCGGGTTGTAAAAAAAGCAATGTTGTTAGGATGATACAATAAGATTACTATCTTTTTATTTATTATTCAACTGATATAATCATTTTGTTGTCTAAAATACGTATGATATAATTATTAAAGAGAGTATCTATATGCATGCTATACACTTCCCCCAGAAGTTTTTAGTTGTCGATACTCTCTTTTTATAATGGCGCCTACAGGTAGTTTAAGCCTGAATTTAAATTATTGCAAACGCTTAACTTCAGTTTGAGGATTCTTAAGATTTGATCACTTCTAATCAAAAAAAGACCCACTCCGAAGAGTGGGCGTGTATTAAAAAACGAATTCTTAGTACTGAGGATAAATTAAGGTTACTATGATTTTATTTATAGTTCAAGCCATGTGCTTTTCTTATCGCTTGTTCTCTTATAATGGTTAGGTGCCGATTGAAGATTTGAGCGAGTTACTACAATCGATTAAAAAGCAAAAATTCTCTGTCTAACTAAGGAGTTGACTTCTAGTATTTT
>NZ_JARJHD010000027.1:0-6971 GCF_030441955.1 Enterococcus spodopteracolus
AACTAAGCTTTTATAACTTCCATATCCACTAATCGAGCCACTGCAACATTCGATTTGCTCTTTGCTAGTTCTTTGTCACACTCCATCGTATTCTCAATACGAATAACTGCTGAATGATTGTACACACTTTCTACATACCCTCTGATTGGATAAATGAACTCTTCTGCTGTACAACGAACCATATCGCCGACTTTAAATTCTGATTCCTCTTGCTTAATAGGATTTTTGGTTGGTAGATCCATCATCAAGCCACCAATTCCATAAGTATCAGTGTAAAATCCGTCTTTTAGTTTCATTCCGATTCCTCCTGTTTAGGTCGTTGCCCATTTCCTTGAACTTTAGTGCCTCGATATTTGATTGCGCAATCTGCGTGCTGGATCCTCCAATATCCGTTTTTCCTCTCGAAATGTCCTTTACCACGATCAACGAAGCCGCCACATCGATAGCAATAGCCCGGGTATTTATTTCTCATTGTCGGCCTCCTGTTCCAATCCCCATTGAGCGAATACAGTTAGGACTTCGAATTTTTGTTTTTCTTTCAGTTTGCCCCATGCTTCTACATGAGGCAACGAGCTAACGCCTATTTCTAATCTTTCATAGACATCTTCTGTGAAACTCCACAACGTAAATTGAAGATCATTTCTTTTGAATTCATTTTTTAGAAAATCAAACACGACTTTCTGGTTGTCGTTGAGTTGGATATTAGAAGCTAATAGTTCGTCCGCAAGATTATTAGCAAAATTATAAGATGCCTCAAAACGTGTGATATATTTATCAGCTATATCAGTCATTTTACAAATCCATTCAGGCTCTGACATAACGCTTTCTATATCATCCGTATCTGAATAGATTCTGTTTGCGACTTTTTCTATAAAAGCTTTATCTTGTTCTAATTCTTTAGTTAATTCACTCATCCTTCTACCACCTCATACATTTTTTCAAATACATCTGGTTTATATATATGGAAGTTTCCAAATTCATCTATTACAATGTAATCTTTATTAGTAAGTTGTTTTATTCCATCGTCTGTGGAAACACAAGGTATTCTTTCGCTTCTATTTTTTTCACGCCAAGTTTCATCAATAAAATTACGTTCGCCACTAAAACCACCGATGAAATCATGACACTCTTTCCAATTTTTTGAATAACTAGAGTTGAACTGCACTGCTTCTACAATTGCTGGTCTCTTTTTATATTCCATGTTTGTCCGCCACCTCTTCCACAGGTACAGCAAACGACCAATAACGCTCATCGTATCTTTTAATTTCCTTTTCAGTAAGCTCGTAACGATGTTCTGTAAGGTATCTAGTGACAACTACAAACGCTTCATTGATCTCATCCCAAGCCAAAGCGCGGTCGTTTACAGAGGGTAAATTGACGGTATATAACGGCTCTTTCTCGACCTCGTAGCCAAATAGCCAAGCGTGCGCAAATGTATTTTGATTCATGGTATCATCTAGCCACATCGCTGCTTGATGCATTGTTCCGATTAACTTGTTATCATATGCATTCAACGCTGTTGAAAGAGTCCATTCCTGACCTATGCAATAATTTAAATATTCAGCCACAAATTCCGGCACGACAGGCTCCTGCGGTACATTTGGCGCTGAGCTTTTCACTAAGTCAATTGCTCTTTCAATTCCTAAAACGACGTTGATATCTTCTTGTTTATCTAATAAATCATGTAGTTTTTCAATTAGTTCATTCATCGCTGTTCCTCCTTCTTAGAATTTCTTTCCACCGTGCTTGTAAGGTCTGCTTTTGTTAAACTCATGTTTACGTTCAATGATTTCTTGCAGATCAATTTTATAACTTTCACACATATCCATGATCCTGATAACTACATCAGCCAGTTCTGATGGTACACCTTCAAGTTTTCCGTTTTCGCCCATGTAAGTTTCGTTTAACTCGTGACCGTTTCTAGATTCTTCTAGTGCTTCTGATAGTTCTGAATGACATAAAGCGATCAATGTTCCGAACTCTCTTTCTTCATCCCACCAACCATGATTTACAGCATTCTCATGTATTTCTTTTTGTAATTGTTTAATTGTCTTCATTTTTGTTTCTCCTTTTCCGAATTACTTATTTCCTTAATAAATTTTTTTACGGCTTGATTAATTATTTTATCGACGTCGTATGGTGAACATGGAATATATACACCTTGCCAGTCGCTAGGCTCTCGTATAGATAACCCTATAAATTCATCGAATTCCTTCAATTCGATGTAGCATAACCTTTTCCCTTTGTACATGAGCATTCTAAAACCTTTGCTGTTAATGGATTTACTCAATTTTTTACTAATCGTGACATTTTCATTTTTTAAGTAATCTTCTAGATTAGTAGAAAAATTCAAGAAGGATAATTGTTTATTCATATCTCTTTAATCTCCCAGTTGTAATCCCATGCTAGTGTTTTATCTAAAGCTTTAATTGCGTTTTCGGCTCTTTTTTTACTGGTGTATCGTTTAACTTCTTGCTTGTTTCCTGTCACTGGATATATATCACCTTGAAACATGTATTTTTCACCTGTGTACCATCCGTTTAGATTACCTGACGTTATCCCCCATGCTTCCATTCGCTTTCCCCCTTTAAATCTTTCTCTCTTCTCCGCCTTCTAAATAAATGATCCCAGATCGCTTATTAAGACTTACGCATAAAACCTCTTGGCTAGATCCTCTTTCATATCCGGCATCTTGAAAACTCTTTTCGTAATAATCTACGGTTGATACTAAGACTTCCGCTTCTGGATTCAGTTGCAGGATTGGTATTATTTCTTTTGCTTTCATTTTGCACCCTCCAACAATTCCGGATTCTCGTATATATTGCCTAAAATAGTTATATCATCAGCGGTTAAATTGAATGCGTGCAAGAATACCTCTTCTAAATCATCTTCGGTTGGTAAACTTCTTGAGATTGACATTCCATCTATTTCGTTTGGTATTGTCTGCGGATTGTGATAATCATATTTAGCCTTGTTAATTATCCAAGCTGTTCCAGTTTCATCTAAATCAACAACTCCCATCAAATGATTTTCTTGGTAGAATCCTGCTACATATTCCTCCCAAAAGATATCAATTACATCGCCTTTAAAAACTTCTTTCTCTCCGTCATCATTGAATGAATCATCCATATATCCTTTCAGCCCTGTCGATTGCACGAGTTCAACTTCATCAAATTGGCGGTCAATTCGTCCACCTTCTAAATCCACCAATTCATTAAGCCAATCGATAACTAGAACATTTGTTAATCGGTGTGTTTGTTTATCCCATGCTCTAAACTTCGGTATCATTTCTCTTCCTCCATACTCTCAAAAATAGTAATAGCTTTTTCTATGCCTTTTCGCTCTTCTCCAGTAGCGTACACGTTCAGATAGCTTCTTAAGTGACGTATGACTTTACTGATCGATATTCGTTTCATTTGCTGCCCTCCTAATCTTTCATCCAAAACATAAACCGTACCAAATCTTCTTGCGTGCCATTTATATAAATGTTTAGTTGTGCTCCAACTGCCACCATTATTCCAATAGCGAGTAGAACGACTCCTAGTACTGTGTAGTCTCTTTGGTTTTTACTCTTATGATTGATAAAATAGAAACCCACCAATGATAGGATTCCGCCAATTACACACCAAAATATTGTTAATCCGACCATTCTTTCCTACCTCCCAAATCTGCGTCTTTCTCTTTCCACAGCGTCATTCAAGTCAAGATAGATCCCTTTTCCACCTTCTAAAAATTGCGGTTTTAAATAATATGATTTATTTTCAATATCCCATTTACATAATTTGCCGATTACTGCAATAAAACGTTCACTCTTGATTGTTGGATTCTTTGTCGTCTTGTTATTAGGTCGATAAAATCGTATAGCACCTTTTTCTCCTTTATTGGTGGGTACAAGCGCAATGATTCGTTCTTTATCATTCAAGTAAAGTAACGCATATTCGGAATATTTTAAGCATGCTGCTGCAGATTTGCTAAAATTCAAGCCATACTTTGATAGAGTCACGCTAGGTTCTCTTTCTTGGGTACCTAATTCGATTAATTTAAAATTTGATGTTAATTTCATTTTTCTTCCTCCATGTATTTGAATGTTCGCTTCTTAACGTCTGTCGTTTCCCTTTTCGCATACGTATATATCGTGCTGGGATTCAATCCTAGCTCCCGACCGATATCTTCACATAATCCCTGAACTAAGATTTTTCCATCGTGATATACGGCGATTCTTTTCCTTTTTTGATTTCTTTTTATATATTGATTTTTTTCTTCATCTGGAATATTTTGTTCACGCCACTTGGCCCAAACAGAACCACCAACGCCAAGTGCTTCTTTAATGGCTTTGACAGTGTAACCAGTTTTTAGTAGTCTCTTATAATCTTCATAAGTGAATGTTTCAAAATTCATCTTTTGCAGAGGGTGTGAGTCGTCCATAGTGTCATAATCAATGAAGCCTCGTATCACCTGAACCTTCTTAAGCTCTTCGTCTGTTAGATCCTCAACGGATCGACCTCTCATTATCTGCATCATCTTTTTTCGATATAAACGTTTTTCTTGCTTAGATAAACTCATTCGATCCTCCTTCGATTGTGCATACCTCTTCAAACTGTCTAGTGATACGCTCAAGCGCCTTTTTATACTCGATAATACTTTTTATCACGTGACCTTCTCTCAGCACGTAGTCACGCTGTATGGCTCTTAAACACATAGTCAGTGTTTGATAGTAACCAATAAAGGAAGTCGATTCTTCCTGCTCGCCTTTAGCATTTTCGGTATATTGAATCTTTCCAGACTCATCACGTACGACACGTGAGAGAACGATATTTTTGCAATCGCTTGTAGTTGTGATCCGATAGTCCTCTATTCGCATATCTAACATTATTCCTGAGCCTCCGATATTATTTTTAGTACGTGTGCTAGTGCGCTCTCACGTCCCGTATGGAACGCATTGAGCCACTCATCGTCATAAGCTAAACTTCGTCTTAACTCTTCGACACGCATCATTTCAAGTTGTGCAATAAGTTGGTTAACAGTCATTTTCCTTCTCCTCTTGGGCTTTCTGTGCCAAATATGCTTCGAAACGTGCATCGATTTCTGCTTTTTGTTGTGGATCAAGTTCTTTTTCTTCTTGCGATTTATTTGCCCATTCTGGTAATTTCTCACGACGGACATTTTTTTGATAATTCCGACTTATAGATTTTACTTGCTGACTTTTTCGCATTTCTTCTTCTCCCTCAATGGCAGATTTACTAAATAGTCGTTTATTAAAACGATTCTTAAGGATTCCTTCTAGATAATTCCATCGACGATTATTATTTTCAATTGCTGTATTTACACCATGGATCATCCAAGCATCTGCTTGCTCAATGGTTAGGCCTGCTTCTTCCAAGTCTTTTAACCAAAAATTGATATTATCCCCCATGGTATTCCCATAAGGACTACCAAACCCATTTTTTTCAATATACGAATATATTTGAATCGAATACTGTTTTAATTCAGGAGCATCTTGTTTTTCTATGTCTTTGTCTTTCTCTAACTCTTTGTCTTTCTCTAACTCTTTCTCTAACTCTGGGCGACCTTTTCCAGACAACTTCTGGACATTGTCCTCCCTTGCTCTTTGAACTCGTTTTTGTCTTGCATATTCTGTTTCTGAACCTACTAATTCGCTTAGTTGGTTGAGATATATCTCTCCACTATCTAATATTTTTATTAACCCAATTTTATTGAATAGATCCATAGCGACTTTCACTGTGTCTGCATTTGAACTTGTCAATCTTGCCAAGGATTCAGGATCGTAGGGAATCATTAAATTTCCTACATTTCTAACTAATAGACCTTCTGTTTTTAAAGATTTGAGGCAGAGTTTTAGATAAAACAAGCAATATTCCTTACCGTTAGGTTGTTCCTCTAACCATTCGATAGTATCTTCTTCAAAAAAATCTTCTTTTAATTTGAGCCAGTAATAACGTTTCTTTTGTTTGTCTGACAATTCAATACCACCTTTTTCTTATCCGCCGATATTCAATTTCTTGATTGTTTCTTGATTCAACTTAATCCCTTTGATTTGATACTTGTTCTTAAAATTAGTGACACCGATTTGATGTTTTTCTGTATGGTGTATTCTGCAAAGTCCTGCGTAAGTGTATTCTGAATGATCAATTTTCTTACGTTTCCGTCTACCCAATGCTTTATCAAAATGATCAATGTCAGCTCCTGTTCTTCCACAGATACAACAGACTCTTTTCGTAATACACTTGTACAAGTAGTATTCTTGATTAGCTGGTAAAATCTCATAACCTTCTTTGAATGGAATATGATGTTCAAAGATGAAATCTAAGATGATATTTGCTAGGATATTTACATCGCTCACGGTTGTATCCGATTCGTCCTTGAGGCTTATTTTTCGCCCTGTTACACCTTCAAAACGAAAGTAGAAGAATTCCTTCCAGAAGTCCGTTGGTGTGCCTGTATCGATGAATATATCCCCTATGAGCGCATAGATGAAGTTTCTTTGTTGGGCTGTGAAGCGACGTGGATCGATAAAACGCACTTCAATGATCCGATCACCTTCATAGCCTTCGTACATTGTTCTTAAACGTTCGATGTTTACTTCTTCGTTGATTGTTGCGGCAATGTCTTTTCCTTTGAACTTTCTAAGAACTGCTGAATAGGAATCAATTAATGAATTAAACACTTACATCACTTCTTCTTGTTTAATTCATTTCGTTTTTTAGCAATTGCTCTTTCCATCAATCCGCATTGTTCATAAGTTAAATCTTCAAGAGCATTTACTTTCTCAGCAATTAGATTCCGTTTAACAGTCTGTTCGTTAACAAATTCGATTAATGTAGGCACCATATCTTCGCCCATTTCTCCATTAAAGTTATTAATTATTTCTTCAAGCATATTCAATTTTTTTGTATCAATTTTTGGCGGAGCTGGAATATCTTCCCCTTGATAAACGTGTAATCCTAACCCAT
>NZ_JARJHD010000028.1:0-6888 GCF_030441955.1 Enterococcus spodopteracolus
TTTGTTTATTGATTAGCTGTTTGCTTAAAATAGTTGATTTATTGTCATACCACCATCTATCAGCAATCATTTTTCCTTTCTTCAAAGCTTCTTTTCGATCCATACGTTCTCCTTTCCTTCGAATCTACTAGGTTTATCAAAACCATTAAACTTGCGAAAATACTTCCTCCCACTACGCTGTAGTGTGCTACTAGTATGAGTAAACCTAAGATGACTCCGATAAAAAGCGTGTCTGTCTTTTTCATAGTCTTATCTCCCTATTTTTAATTTCTAACATTCGTAAATCTTCAAGCTCCATCGCAATCAGCTCTGCTTGTCTATCTGAAAGCTCAGCGGCTTTTCTAAGCGCTGCACGATCATCTTGTAATTCTTTTCTACGTAGCCTAATAAGATTGAGAATTTGATGTTCTTGTTGTACTGTATAAGTCATCAACTTACCTCCTATACATCCTCATTCAAAAATTTATTTATAAAGTATTGCTGTCCTTTACCAGTAACAAGAGGCGTGAACTTTGTCACTAACTCACCTTGAGAATTCGTGCGTACATGCTCCCTCACGTCCATAATTCCTAAATCCATAGAACGTTGCGTTGGTTGATTCTTACGTCGTCCGTCTCGACAAAGATAACCATTCTCTCTTAACCAAATGAACAAACGATTTTGCCCAATATTTATACCGTTTTGTTTTAGAATCGTGGCTAATTCTTTAATCAAACATGAATTAACGCTCCCTCTTACTGCATCTGAGAATAATGCTTTAGGTTGCATTTCTTGGATAACCAAATCTTTTTGTTTTAATTGTTCACCTGCTTGTAACAACAGATCTGCTAGTGAGTTTGGATTGTGTGTAATCTCATACGCTTTTTGATCGGTTAGGTATGCGCCGTTCTTTCTAATTGTTGGTAGAACTTCACTCGTTACCCAACGTTTGAACTTTCTTGCGTTTGGAAGCTTGGATTTAAGTATTAAGCTGTATAACCCTGATTCGTTGATGATTATCATGTTTTGTTTTCCTCCAAGGGTGTCCCATTTCGTTACCCCCTTGTCTTCTTTATCCACATGATTTAGGATTGCTTTTTGAGTGTTTCTATATCCTAAGACTTCTGCAACGTCTTTACCTACAAAATATGGTTCGTCATTTACTAAGATTGTTCGAACTTCGTTTTGTTCGAAATTAAAAATTTGTTGTGTATTCATAATTTTCTCCTTTCAGATTAAACTAGTAATTTAAAATCAGTACCACTAAAAATAACGATTCAAGTAATAAATTAAAATAGGCGATCTTTACTAGCATAAAGATCATGAACTCAATAATAGACACGTCAAGTCATTACAAAATCTCATCCTCATATTCTTAATTTCGGGTACTCGTAAATTTTCTAGCTCGTTCGCAATTGTTTTTACTCTGTAATCAGAAAATCTATTACCTATCATCAAAGTAGAACGATTATCTTACAGCTTTATCTACCGTTTTTTGATAAATCCTGTAATCATATGCTCTGGTTGGTTTGTATATATCATTTCTCACTATCATCTTTAAATACAGGTTCCACTACAACTCCAGTCCTACGGGTAATGCTCTTTGCAATAACCCACCAAGCTCGTCGAATCGCTTCAGAAGAAGGTTTGTTTTCTAGTACAATAATTAAGTCTTCTTTTGCCATAATTCCCCTCCTATCATTAAACTCGGTTTCTCACTACCTTCGAATTCGATAGTCACGAATAATTTCTAGAATAGTTTTATTCGCTTTTGGACCACTCCAGTGCCCATCAATAATTTGTTGCATACGAACTCGTGTATACCCATATGCAGTTGCTAAATCATCCATAGTGATGCTGTTTTTCTTCATGAAAGCTTTGATTGCTTCGCGACCATTATCAAGATTCGACATGTGCCCCCTCCTCATTCCATTAATTATGTAAGTTAAGATGATAGAAATTTGTATAAAAAAGTTGACTTAAATTATACATTCGTATACTATATAGACATAGATAAATACGCCTATAACAAAACCTTTAATTCGCACTTGGTCGCCAAACTTTATGCTATAAGGTGTGTTTTAGTTTGCTATTTTTCTATCAAATTAACTTACAAACAAATAATAATACATTCGTGTACTTTAGTCAACCTTTTAGTTACATTTTGTGTACTTTTTATTTGTTTAGAATTGGGGAAGTCTTATATGACACTGTTTGAAAGGATAAAAAAACTAGCTGCAAAACGTCAAAAAAGCATGAAAGAAGTTGCTGTTGAATTAGGTTTTAGTGAAAATCTTTTTTATAGATGGAAAACTACTGAACCTAAAGCTAGAGATTTAGAAAAAGTTGCCGACTATTTTGGAGTATCTGTCGATTACCTCTTAGGTCGTGAAGATAAAATATCATTAGCTGAGAAACATGGAATTTTTGCTTTTGACGGTGGTGATATAACTGATGAAGAAGTAGAATTTTTAAGGTCTGTTTTAGCTGCAAAGCGAGCTGCCGAAAAAAAGTAAAGTGATGTGATGATTTTGTGTAGTGACATTAATAGACATTTATTAAGCTTAGTATCTGACATGGGTTTAGAGTTGCATTTTATTGAAATGGAAAGAAGTGGTTTTTATTTGTCTGAGGAAAAAGCAATATTGTTAAGTAAGAAATTGCTTGATAAAAACTCTGATTTCGAAATTTCGCATGAGCTTGGACATTGTATAAAGAAGCATGAAGAATTAACTGCATTTTACAACGCAACTGATTCAGCTAGAAGAAAATTTGAGTTTGAAGCGAATAAGATTGCTATTGAAATCTTATTGTTCCTATGGTCAAACGAATACGATTTTGAAAAAGAGCATCTAAATGCAGTAAAATTCATGGAATACTATCAAATTCCTTGGAACTTAGAAAACTGTGTTCGAGAAACTATGAGCAATTTTGTATAAAAATAGTCCATGCTTCATCACGAGCAATATATCTGTTTTTCGCCTCTTACATTATAATATGAACGGAGAAATAAAAAATGAAAAAGTTATATTTAGGGCTTGCTATTCTAGGAGTATTCATTTTAGGTGCATGTAACGCTAATACTCGTTCTGATTCAAGCAAAACTTCAAATAGTTCTACAAAAGAAACTAAGATAAGTTCAACAAAAACTAGCTTAAGTTCCACCTCTGAAAGTTCCATAAGTACATCTACTACCTCAAAGGCGCAAGAAACATCGGATAGTAGTACTAACTCATCGTTAACAGCTGATACAACTAGCTATCAGTCCATCTTAAGTGAGTATACACTTAAGATTCAAGATGCTACACCAGGATTAATTCAGGAGTTTAGAAACGAAGCATCAACAAATACTAGTGGAATTGATGGTCTAGCAGCAATTTCTAACAATAAAGTCGAAAAACTGGCCATAATCTCGACTGACGGTGTTAATCAAATGGCAAATTTACATTATTCACTGTCTGATGATTATTCTATCTATGAATCATGGGCAAATCAACTAATCACCATCTACACTGAAGAATCACAAAAAATTATAGGAGAATATCTAGCTAGTTCAGCAGCAACAAATAGCGCTCATACTGGAATAACAACTAGTTCTCCTGATACTCAAGCACAAACAACGCCTTCATCTGAGCCTACTGTAACGACAACTGTCCAAGCAGGAGAAAGCCCACAGGATATAGCTACTAGATCAGGAATAAGCATGGATGCATTATTCAATTTGAATGGAATGGATCTAAACAACTACATGCTTTACCCTGGACAGGAACTAAGAATAAAGTAAATATAAAAAAACAAAACACGTCCCACCGACCAAAGTAAGTACGTGTTAAGTAATCAAAAACCTAGCAATAGGCTCTTGCTATACAGTCTATTGTAGCAAAGAAAGTGAGTAATTACACTATGAAAAGAGCTGCATTGTACATCCGAGTTTCCAGCGATCAACAAGCAAAATTTGGTGATAGTTTAAGAGAACAGCAAGATACACTTCAAGAATATGTAAAAACGCAAAAAGATATGATCGTTCATTCAATTTATATTGATGACGGGATAAGCGGTCAGAAACTAGAACGAGATGAATTTAAGCGCTTAATGAATGATATTGACTCTGGTTTAGTTGATATTATTCTATTCACAAAATTAGATCGTTGGTTTAGATCGTTAAAACACTATTTAAATACACAAGAATTACTCGAAAAAAATCACGTCCATTGGATTGCTGTTTCTCAACCTTACTATGACACTACTACAGCATATGGGAGAACATTCATTAATCAAGTTATGAGCTTTGCCGAACTTGAAGCGCAAATGACAAGCGAGCGTATGAAATCTGTATTTGCAAACAAGGTGAAAATGGGCGAAGTTATAAGTGGCTCTACCCCGCTTGGTTACTCTATAGATGATAAACGCTTAAAGCCGGACAATCAAGCGCATATAGCGCAAGCTGTATTCGCATACTACAACGAGCATGCTAACCTAAATAAGACAGCTAAATTCCTTTTAGAAGAATATGGTATATCTCGCACCATGCAAGCTATTCGTTCCATGCTAAGAAATAAAAAATATATAGGTGAGTTTAGAGATAACAAAAATTTTTGCGAACCTATTATAAACCAAGAACTGTTTTTTTCTGTTAACCGGCAATTGTCCATGAACCAAAAATCTAATGTCAAAAATATGTATTTGTTCTCAGGTATTTTAGTATGCGGTGAATGCGGTAAAAAAATGAACTCAGGTCAAAAGTCAGTCTGGGGAAATAAAAGAAAAGATGGCACACGTATCAAGTACCCTCCTAAATCTATGTATTCTTGCCGATACGCGTACCAACATCCTAAATGTCTGAATACTAAGTCAATACGTGAACACGTATTAGAAGCACGTTTATTAGACAATATAGACGATCTTATCAGTGTGGAAATAAATGAACTAAAATCAGTCAAAAAAAAACTGCCTGACAATAAGTATAAACAAAAAGCTATAGAAAAGAAAATTGATAGATTAAAAAATGCTTACCTTAACGAAGTTATCAGTTTAAACGAATTTAAACACGATAGGCAAAAATTATTAACTGAACTAAGCGAGCTTACTTTAACATCTGAAGAACATAGCACTAAACAAAAAATCGAGAACCTTGAAACTCTCCTAAGTATGAATATTAAACAAAACTATAGTAATATGGAAATGTATGAACAAAAAACGTTCTGGCGATCATTTATAAAAAATATTAAATTCGACTCTTCAAAAAAAATTACAGTTAATTTCCTATAATTAATGCAGACCTACTAACGAATAGTGTCAGACATGCAAGATTGAGGGTCTTGTGAGCGCAAGCTCGTGTGGGTTCAAATCCCATCGTCTGCATATATTTTTTGTTCGTAAAGTGTTAAAACTTTGCGAACTTTTTTTATTTACTAAACATTTCTATTACTATTATCATATAATATGCATTATTTCTATCAATGATCCAACCTTATATAAGGTTATGAAATCTATAGGAAATTAGCTTTTTCTGTTTTATCTCCAGAAACGGTTCTTTCTTGATAAAAAGAAAAATTCGAAAAGGAACTATACAGATACTGGATTTCCGAAATGGATGAAATACAATCTATTTTATACTACCTGCTTCAAAGACAAAAAATAATATGAACGTACATTTTTTATACAATATTGTCACTGATGTACCAAATACAATAATGCAGCATAGAAAGTATGTGATTTTAAAAAACGTTTGTTTATCCATCCTGAGTAAGTCAATTTGGCCTGAGTAGCTCCCTATTCAATTAAAAACACCCGCTCGAAAAGAATGGGTTGTGAAAAGCAATGTTATTAGGTGATACAATAAGATTACTATCTTTTTATCTATTATTTCAACCGATATAATCCTTTTGCTGTCTAAAATACGCATATCATAATTAATAAAGAGAGTATCAACATGCACGCTATATACTTCCCCAAACGTTTTGATTTTTTAATAACTGCATATATTATTCCACACTAAAGAATAGTTAATCCATTAAAAACCCATACCTTCGAAATAATTAAACTGTCTTAAGCTATAACAACTCTAGTGATTCCTCAAATGAAAAATCCCAATCAAACCATGCAAACCTCTTTATTTTCTAATCTCTTACAAAAATGTAATGAATAAAGCAGACAAAAAAATGGTTAGAAAATTTTTATTATTGATAATTAAATGTATAAAACTTAGGAGGTATTTATATGCCAATAATCAAATCTGCTAATCCATTAAAAGCAATCTCTTTATTAGTAATCGGTACTCTTGGTGCAGCGATATCGGTATTACACATCACTTGTATCCAGATCTTCCATATGGGCGTTGCAGATCCGAACATCCCTCTGTTTGGATTTTTTGAAAAATTTGCTTCTGCTACTTCATCTATCCTTCACATTTCTTCCGACAATCTTTATTTATCATCTCTCTCGTTATTTATCATTTTTTCAATTATTGGATTATTTTTCAATATCTTCACTAATAATAATAAATTGATTTCCATTTGGATTTTAGGAATAAATTTACTTTTTTCTCTCCCTACACTCTTTTATTTCTTCGTTGCATGGGGGATGAATCAGTAATTCTTCCATTGTTAGCACAAATTAAGAAATAGAAAGAGGGTTCCAAAATGACTAATAAAACAGATCGTTTATTAAGCGCATTGCAATCATATCAAGAAGTGTGCTGGATAAATCCAAATTTTGGAGAAAGAAAAACTTCATGTTTTACCATAAATGATGTGATAGACGCTTCTAAACGCCTACAAAGGTTTGCTCCATACATTGCTAAAGTTTTTCCTGATACTAAATCTACTAATGGGATCATCGAGTCAGAATTAGTTGAGATTCCTAGTATGTTGGATAAAATAAAAGAAAAAGAACATTTTGAAACAAACA
>NZ_JARJHD010000002.1:0-441970 GCF_030441955.1 Enterococcus spodopteracolus
CAACAACCCCGGAAGTCAATCCAGGTACAGTCGGTGAAACTGATCCAGGAACAGGAACGCCAGAGATAGACCCAGGTACAGGCGGAGAGACTGGTCCTGATACAGGAACGCCAGAGATAGACCCAGGAACAGGCGGCGGAGAGACAGATCCGGGAACAGGCACGCCAGAAATCGAACCAGGTACAGTCAGCGAAACTGATCCAAGTACAACAACCCCGGAAGTCAATCCAGGTACAGTCGGTGAAACTGATCCAGGAACAGGAACGCCAGAGATAGACCCAGGAACAGGCGGAGAGACTAATCCTGATACAGGTACCCCGGAAGTCGAACCAGGCACAAGCGGCGAAACTGATCCTGATACAGGAATGCCAGAGATAGATCCAGGCAAAGTCGGCGAAACTGATCCAGGTACAACAATCCCGGAAGTAGACCCAGTTACAGTCGGCGAGACAGATCTAGGTACCGGCACACCAGAAGTCGACCTAGGCACGACAACACCAGAGGTAAATCCAAGCACCGGTGGTGGTGGAGGAACTGATTTAAGTAGTACCACACCAACTGAGACAACCGATACAGATAATCAAATTGCAAGAACCCAAGTATTAAGTGATACCAGCTCTAACGATGGATTATCTAGTAATAACCAAACGACTAACACACAAGGGACAAGTGACTCTGAAGATGTTTCAGGTAAGCAATTACCTAAGACTGGTTCAACTTCAGGGATGTTTGGAAAAATTGTTGGTGGGATACTTGTTGCTTTTGCGGGATTCTTTGGACTATTCAAACGTAAACGCCGTGAATTACAAAAGGATGAAGATCGTGTCGAACGTGTTATCAAAGAGGAAGATGAAGAACAAGAAAATAAAGAGGAAAATAAGGATAAAAAGTAGAAAATAAGATAATATAGAGTACTTTTACCTCGATAAGCAAGAAATCGGAACATAAGTACTTAGCCTTGAAAAAAAGGCACCATCCACAAATTTGTTTTAGTAGATGGTGCCTTATTTCCGATGATGTCACTTCTGTTTCCGCTGTTTATTCAGTTTTAGGTGGGTGATAGGACTAATGTCCAGACACTTTATTTTGAAGTGGTCATTTTGACTCCACTCATTCTAACTAGAGAATGGATAAAATAAAACGATACAAAACAACCCATGAACCCCCGAAAATAGTTTCCTATTTTTGGATTTCATGGGTTGTTTTCGAATAGCTATTAGTTACAATGCTTATTCTGCTAGATTTTTATTAGGTTGTTCATCTAGAATAGGCGAACTCTCATTCACTAAATCAATCGCCTTAATAGTTAAAAATTGAGTTTGAAATTGTAATAGTTTTTTCATGAAAAATGAAATGAGATAAATAGAGATGGCAGAGATAACCGCTTGTCTTATCCCAAGAATCACAAGGTTTAGAGCTATGATCACGGTATTTGTCAGTAAAACGCCTAGAGCATGTTCGATCCCAAAATATTTTTTGAAAATCAATGGTGGAACCGTAACCCCGCCGTTTGACGCGCCGATTTGATAAAGAATGAATATTCCAAGACTAAATAGAAAACTGCCAGCGACTAAAGCGATTGGGAAATGTTGGGTGATTACCAAAGCCGGTGTGTATGCTAAAATAATCGGAAATATCAAACTACCTATCAGAGTTTTAAAAAAAACTGCTCTTTCCAGAAAGATAAAAGCTAAACAAAGCATCGCAAGATTGATTGCCCAAACAATCAATGTCCGGTCGATCAACAAGACCATTTCTAGAAGAAAACCAATTGATCCTACGCCCGCTGAAGCAATTTGATGTGGAAGCAAAAACATATTTAGTCCCACAGTAATACTAATGATTCCAACAATAATCACAGGTAATTTTTTTATTTCTGCTTTCACACGCGTATTCCTTTCGTTTTTCACTATTTCTATAATTATAGCAAGTAGTCCAGTTAAGAAAGTAACAACTTTTTCAGACTAAACTGAAAAAAATATTACGCGGGTTTGTTGCTTATTTGTTGACTAGATAATTATTTTCTTGTAAAGAATGTGCACGATTTTGTTTCATTTTTCGATACTCTTTAGGTGAGATTTTTTCTTTTCGCTTAAAAATAGAACTAAAATAATTTGGATCATTGTATCCCACTTCTGAGGCTATGACAGATAGTTTTGAATTGGTTTCCCGCAAAAGTCGCCTAGCCATGCTCAAGCGTTGTTCAGTAAGATAGTCAATAAATGTTTGTCCTATCCCTTGAGAAAAAATCGTACTGAAATGTGAGCTACTCAAATGGACATGATCAGCCACTTCTTTAAGAGAAAGCTCTGGTTCAAAATAGTGGTTTTCAATATACGTGACGGATTGTTCGAGTACTTCTTTATATTGATTCATGTGATTCTCAAGTACCATTTCTTTTAAAAAGTTAATCATTTGTTCAACGTATTGGACGAAGAGAGGCGTGTCTGACAGAATGTTCGGAATTTCTTCTGTAGAGGTAAAAGAAACGACTTGATTGGTTTGGTTTTGACGTATCGTTACTAATCCATTCAACTCATTAATGATCAGATGCCTAACGAAAAGTGGATCGGCATGTTGATTGGTCTGTTTAACTAACTTCTCAACAAATGAAGAAATTTCGCTTTTTCTGAGTAAACGAATGGCTTCTTTTAGATCAAAAGATTGTCCGTAATTGCCAAGCTTTTTTTCATAATCTAAATAAGAAAGAATTTTTATTTTAGGATCGATCTTCAAATAACTGAGCAAATGAACAGCAGTCTGATAACTATGTGGAATTTCGCTGATTCGTTTCACAGGGTATCCGATTCCAATAACCAAATCATCTGTCGTATGCCCTAATGTTTTGTGAGAAAGCAATGCAACCTGATTTGCTTTTTTTTGTAATAGCTCTTCATTTGGATCAAAAATCAATAGTTTGATGAATCGTGAAGAAAGGGAAGAAAAAAGTATTTGTTTATCGTTATTGAATAGCTCAGCCATCTTTTCATGAAAAATATCATAATCTGAAAAAAATTTATTTGTATGATTTGCGATCAAAAGAACCATATATTTATTTCCGGCGATTTCACGTTCAAGTTTTCGACCTTCTTCAATTGCTTCTGACAGTAGTAACTGATTATTGAACAGGGCATTCAAGTAGAAGTTTTTTTGTACTTCTAAGGAATAGCCGTTTGTTTCTTTAGACTGTTTCGATAAGGAGGCAGCTTCTAGTTTTTGAATGATTTGTTCTAGGCTTTTTTGTAGTTCATTAGGTTTGATCGGTTTTAACAGATACTCTGCTACTTGAAGTTGAATCGCAGCTTTTGCATACGTAAATTCATCATATCCACTAATAAAAATGATTTGGATATCAGGCAAGAGTTTTTTTACTTCATTGGCTAGTTCAATCCCATTCATAAAAGGCATACGAATATCTGTCAATAAGATATCTGGTTTCTGCTCGGCAATCATTGATAAAGCAAGTTCACCATCGCTGGCATCTTCAATAGAGCCCAATGGTAAAAAGGTTGAAAACTCAGTGATGATTCTCTTCAATGATTCGCGAATCAAATGTTCATCTTCTGCAATAAAAATTTTATACATTTGCTTCATTCCTATCTATATTTTTTGTAGGGACAACGACATGGATGACCGTTCCATGATCGATCCGACTAGTAATCTTAATACTTGCATCGGTTCCATAGTACAAAAGCAAGCGTTTGTTGACATTAAAGAGTCCATATCCTTTATGGAAATTAGTATCTAAACCATCTGCGAGTTCTTGGTTGATCTCCTCTAACTTGGTTTCAGTAATCCCTTTTCCGTTATCAATGATCCAAAAATGGATAAATTCTTCTTGGTCTATATACGCTTTTACATTGATTCTTCCTGGCCGACGTACCAATTTAGTTCCATGATAGACCGCATTTTCAATCAATGGTTGAAGAATCATTTTCAATATTGGATGAGTATTGACTTTTGGATCAATGGTTAATTGATAAGATAATTGGTCTCCATAGCGGATTTGCAAAATCTTCAGGTAATTGTCGCAATGTCGAATTTCCTGTTCGACTGGTATCCAATCTTTTCCCTGGCTTAATGAAATGCGGAAAAAGTCAGATAAGGCATATGTCATTTCTTTGACTTTTTCAATTTCACCCATTTCTGCCAAGACCAAAATGGCATCTAAACTATTATAAATAAAATGGGGAATGATCTGAGCTTGTAATGTCCTGACTTCACTTTGCGCAAGATTATATTGCTTCAACGCATTTTCCTCTAACAAAATCACTAAGTTATCAGCCATATCATTCATGCTATTACTTAATTTTTTTAACTCATTATTTTGTGGAGTTTTGATCCGATGATTTAAATGTCCTTCTGCTAATGCATCAGCCATTTTGATCATTTCATCCATAGGCTGTTGAATTTGGTACATCATTTTTGTGTTGAACTTTCTTGTCAATAGGAAAATCAGCACGATGATAACAGCCTCGATGGTGGAGAGAATCACTAAGGAACTGCGAACTTCTTCACTTTTTACGGAAGCTGCATCGATTTCGATTTTGACAAAATCTTGTAAGATGTCATGAGCAAGTTTGACCGCAGATTCAACATGTAACATCAATGCTTGATTCTCTGCGAATGTTTCTTTTTGATAAATATTTGCAATGATTTTGTCTAAATAGTCAGAAACATTATCAAGAGAGCGCAAAACGATATTGAGTGTTGCTAATTCTTGTGAGTTTTGAGTACTGACTTTGATCGCACTGATTTCTTCTTTGATATGATTGATCTGGTTGCTCTGTTGGAATTCTTCGGGTGTGATCTGTCCGTAAGTTAATCCAAGAGCTTCTTCGATGATTGTTTCTTCTACGTTACTTGCGATTTGATTAGCAATCGAGATATTATGGATACTTTTTTCATAGGAAAAAAGATAATGTGTATAAAGTGCAATGCTAATGATCAAAGGCGTGATTGCTAAAGATAACATGAGCCAGCTTGTATGTCGAAGTAGTACTTTAATGCTTTCGTTCTTTTTCATTTTACCTCCTAATATCCCCGCGGTGGGATCGTTGAAAAATCATTTTGGTCTGAGAACACCGTATCAGAAACGTAGATATCTCGTGGAATCGCTTTCTTTTCGAAGTAGCGTTTGACTGTATTGGCTACTAGTTCACCCATAAAAGGATTGCATTCCACCACACAGTTGACATTTCCTTTTTTTCCTTGATCGATTATCTCTTTTTGTGCATCAATGCTGACAATCACAAAATTCTTTTCGAGTTTTTTTTCCTTGATCGCATCTAAGGCACCTAGTGTCATTTCATCATTGTGAGAATAAATGACATCGATTCCCTCAAGTTTTCCCTCATCAATGGCTTTTGAAAATTGTTCTTTGGCTTTTAATCGAATATAGTCTCCGGTGATCGCTTGCCTGACATGGATTCTTGGGTCGCGAGCGATGGTTTCTAAAAAGCCGTCTGATCGCAAGCGAGTGGGAGATGTGTTTTCTGAACCACGTATCTCAAATACTTGGATCGATTCTTGTGTTTTTTGCTGGTAATGATTGGTGACGTAGAGGCCAGCTCGACTACCTTGTGCTTTGAAACTTGAACCAATATGGGTCAAATAGAGATCTTGTTTTTGCGTTGTGATGTTGCGATCAACGATGATGACTGGGATATTCGCTTCTGTGGCTTCTTCCAAAACAGAATCCCAGCCAGTTTCTTCGATAGGAGATAACACGATCATATCGACTTGATAGGCAATAAATGTCATCACATCTTGTATCTGTTGTTTTGGATCAGAGTAACTATTTCGGTGAAGGACTTGGAAATTTTGTTTTTCTAGTGCTTCTTTGATGGACTGATTTTGAACTTTGCGCCAATTACTTTCGGTGCCCGCTTGAGAAAAACCAACGGTCAACTCTTTTTTTGTAGGCTCAGTAGAGTTGAAAGCACACCCAGTCAATAGCAGGCAAAAAGCTGCCAGAATAAAAAAACTTTTGTTCTTCATAATGAATCTCCCCTTTTATCTATATCATATAGCGTTTTCAAATTTCATATTAGCATGTTTGTCAATTTCGTAAGAAAATCAAGAATCGTCAAAAGAAAATGAAGAAAAATCAAAAGTTTACATAAGTTTACGAGGGAATTTATAGAAACACAGAAAAATAATCAATGAAAGCGTTTTATGTTTAAACTATGATGAATTCATCAAATAAGTATTTGGAGGGACACACATGAAACGAGTTGGGAAAAATTGGTTGGTAGCAATTGTTTTTTTATTAGTGTCAGTAACAGTATTTGCTGGTTGTAGCGATGGCAGTGCAGCCGGAGATGAAAAAGGGTTCGTCGGTATTTCGATGCCAACAAAATCTGCAGAGCGGTGGATCGCAGATGGCGACAACATGGTCAAGCAACTAGAAGAAAAAGGATACAAGACAGATTTGCAATATGGAGAAGACAAAGTAGAAAACCAAGTGGCACAAATCGAAAATATGATCACAAAGGGAGTTGATACGTTGGTTATTGCATCGATTGACGGTTCAGCATTGACAGATGTCTTAGAAAAAGCACATCAGGCGGATATCAAAGTCATTGCGTATGACCGTTTATTGATGAACTCTGAATATGTCGATTATTATGCAACATTTGATAATTTTGGTGTAGGTGTTTTACAAGCTTCTTATATCGAAGATAAATTAGGCTTAAAAGATGGTGCTGGACCATTTACGATCGAATTATTTGGCGGTTCACCTGACGATAACAACGCATTGATCAATTACAATGGTGTGATGTCGATTCTTCAACCTTATATCGACAGCAAACAATTGAACGTCTCATCAGGTCAAACGAAATTCAATCAAATCGCGACGCTTCGTTGGGATGGCTCAACCGCACAAGCACGTATGGATAACTTATTAAGTGCTAACTATACAGATGAACAACTAGATGCGGTTCTTTCTCCTTACGATCCAATTAGTTTAGGGATCATTTCTTCCTTAAAAGGAGTAGGGTATGGCTCAGCTGACAAACCACTTCCAGTTATCACAGGACAGGATGCAACGATTGCTGGAGTGAAATCTATCATTGCAGGAGAGCAAACACAAACGATCTTTAAAGATACACGGGTGCTAGCTGATAATACGGTAGAGATGATCGAAGCAATCAACAATGATAAAGAAGTGCCGGTCAATGACGAGGAAACCTACGATAATGGCGTGAAAGTTATTCCAACTTATCTAGCTAACCCTGTATCTGTAGATAAAGAAAACTACAAACAAGAGCTGATCGATACTGAGTATTACAGTGAAAGTGATTTAGGCCAATAAGAGGGCATTAAATAAAAGGGCTTTGGAACATTTGTCCTCTTGTACTCCTTAGAACCGAATAAACGGTGTTTAGAAGCTGACCTTCAACATTAAGCAAAAAATCGGAGAAATATAACCAACTATTTTTCAATTTTCTCTCTTATTGCTAAGGTCAAAATGCTTCTGGCATAACCTCAATAAACAGTGTTTCAGTAGTAGCTCCTTCAAAAATAAGCGTGAGATCTCAAAATTTGAAGAATAAATTTTAGTTTTTTCGCTTATTTTTCGAAGTTGAGCGCTACTATCACACTCTCGATTAGGAAGTGAAAAAATGGCAGATTATATTTTAGAAATGAAAGAAATCATCAAAGAATTCTCTGGTGTTCGTGCGTTGAACAATGTCAATCTCCGTATCAAACGTGGAGAGATCCATGCCCTTTGTGGCGAGAATGGTGCAGGAAAATCCACATTGATGAATGTGTTGAGCGGCTTGTATCCTTATGGCAGCTATTCAGGCGAAATCATGTATGACGGTGAGGTATGTCAATTTAAAAATCTTAGAGATAGTGAAGCGAAAGGGATCGTGATCATCCACCAGGAATTAGCTTTGAGTCCTTATCTATCGATCAAAGAAAACATTTTTTTAGGGAACGAACAAACAAAGCATGGCATGATCGACTGGAACTTGACTGAACGAAAAACAGAAAATCTACTAAAAACAGTGGGCTTGAAAATCGATCCGAATACCTTAGTTTCGCAAATCGGTGTCGGGCATCAACAGTTGGTGGAAATTGCGAAGGCTTTTTCTAAAAATGTTCGATTACTCATATTAGATGAACCGACAGCAGCACTGAATGAAGAAGAAAGCGCCAATCTGTTAGCCTTGATCAAGGAGTTTCGCAATCAAGGAATCACTTCGATCATCATTTCGCATAAATTGAATGAAATCGTTGCGGTGGCGGACAGGATCACAATCTTACGAGATGGCCAAACGATCGAAACGTTAGAAAATACAGCAATCAGTGAAGAACGGATCATTAAGGGGATGGTTGGTCGTGATTTAACGAATCGTTACCCTGATCGTCATCCTGATATCGGCGAGGTTTATTTTGAAGTCAAGGATTGGACGGTCCACCATCCATTGACAACCGACCGAATCATCAATGATCATATCGATTTTTCGATTCGACGAGGAGAAATTGTTGGTATCGCCGGATTGATGGGAGCAGGACGAACTGAATTTGCCATGAGTATTTTTGGTCGATCATATGGAAGCAATATCAGCGGCAAGGTTTTTAAAGACGGAAAAGAATTAGTGATCAAAGATGTTTCTCAAGCAATTGATCATGGGTTGGCGTATGTGTCCGAAGATCGTAAATCTGTTGGCTTGAATCTTTTGATGGACATCAGAGAAAATACGACGATTGCTAGTCTCGAAAAAATTAGTCGAAGTGGCATTTTAGATCAAGAAAAAGAAGTGATCGAAGCAGAAAACTTTCGGAAAAAAATGAGGACCAAGGCCACCAATGTGTTCCAAAACGTGGGTAGTTTAAGTGGTGGGAATCAACAAAAAGTCGTTTTAGCTAAATGGTTGATGACAGAACCGGAAATTTTATTTCTGGACGAACCGACTCGTGGTATAGATGTCGGGGCGAAGTATGAAATCTACACAATTATTGAAGAAATGGCTGCCTTAGGAAAATGTGTCTGTATAATTTCTTCTGAACTACCTGAGATCATCGGTATGTGTGATCGGATCTATACCATGAATGAAGGGAAAATGACGGGAGAAGTGCTTAGAGAAGAGGCAAATCAGGAGTTATTGATGAACCTGATGACAAAAGAAGAGGAGGCAGTGGGCTGATGGAAAATGTCACAAAAAAAAGTCAGGAAAAAAAAGCTTGGAATGTGAAAGAAAAGATCTTAGATATCTTTAGTAAATATAGTATGGTCATTATTTTGGTCGCTTTGTTGATCGCTTTTCAACTAATGACCGGCGGGATCTTTTTAAGACCGCTGAATATAACGAATATCGTGCTGCAAAACAGCCATATTTTGATTTTGGCTGCGGGAATGTTGTTGGTCGTGCTTTTAGGCTACGTGGATCTATCGGTAGGTTCAGTCATGGCATTTGTAGGAGCGATGGCGGGTATGTTAATGGTCAATAACAACATAAGCCCATGGCTCGCAGTCCCTTTATGTTTATTAGTCGGTGGGGTGATCGGCGCATGGCAAGGCTTTTGGGTCGCTTATGTAGGGATTCCTGCGTTTATCGTGACACTTGCCGGTCTATTGATGTTTCGTGGCTTGACACAGGTTGTATTAGGAGGGCAATCTTTAGCTCCTTTCCCTGGAGGTTTCCAAAAAATCTCGACGGGGTATTTACCAGATATCTTTGGTGTTCCTGGAATGCACTTATTGACGTTGATTTTAGGTGTCGTGTTAGCTGTTAGTTTAGTATTTGCTCAATGGCGTGCGAGAGCGCGAAGAAAAGAAAATTTATTTGAAGTACCATCATTGAACGCATTCTTGATCAAAGCGGCATTGACGATTGTTCTTGTCTTAGGATTAAGTTATATCTTTGCTTCATACCAAGGATTTCCAGTAATATTGATTATTTTAGGTGTAATTGTTGGGATATATGGATTTTTGACCAATCGGACAGTTGCGGGACGACAAATTTATGCCACAGGTGGTAATTTGAAAGCTGCTCAATTATCTGGGATCAAGACGAAGAAAATCACTTTTTGGGTATTTGTGAATATGGGCGTCATGGCTGCTTTAGCAGGACTGATCTTAGCTGCACGTTTAAACGCTGCTACTCCTCAGGCAGGGACTTCGCTTGAATTAGATGCGATGGCATCTGTGTACTTTGGAGGAGCTTCGACTTCTGGAGGAATTGGAACGATCACTGGAGCAATCGTTGGTGGGTTAGTCATGGGCGTGCTGAACAATGGGATGTCGATCATGGGGGTCGGAGTAGACTGGCAACAAGCAATCAAAGGCTTGATTTTATTGCTAGCTGTCGTATTGGATATTTACAATAAAAAACGCAAAATTTCTTAAGGTGGCGAACAGATGGAAATGACAGAGGAAAAACGGATATTATTGATTTGTACCGCTGGGATCACTTCAGGTCTGCTAGTAAAAAATATCCAAAATGCAGCAAATGAAAAAGGTGTACCGCTACATGTATACTCTGCACCAGCAATCGTGGCAGAGCAGGCAATCCAAAACCAGCAGATTGACGGACTGATGATCGGTCCACAATCAGAATATGAAGTGGAACGATTAAAAGATTTTCTGACGGTGAAAGCTGTTCCTTACAAAATGATTCGGAAAGAAGATTACGAAACATTTGATGGAGAATCTGTCTTAGCAGATATCTTACAATTTTTTTGAAATCACTTGAACTAAAAGCTGAAAACAGAGCAGTTATTCCTTACAAAGCGCTAACAAAAAGAAACTCACAGATATTTTTTCCTGTTAATAAGCCTTTCCAAAACAAGTTGTGCTACAATGATATCATATAATTGTTCGGACAACTTACGTCGGAGTGAAAGGATTGGCAAAGTAATTATGGATAAAACAAAATATCAAATGATCGCAGATGAGATAAAGGATAAGATCATTGACCAAATTTTCAAACCAAATGAACCGATACCGCCTGAACTCCAATTACAAAAAGACTATCAAGTCAGCCGTCATACGGTAAGACAAGCGATTGGATTGTTAGTCAATGAAGGGTATCTGCGTAAAGAGAAAGGCTCTGGAACATATGTCGATGACGCGTATAAGAAAACATCAGAAAGTAGAAAAAACCAAAAGACGATTGGCGTGATCACGACGTATTTATCGGATTATATATTCCCTTCGATCATCCGAGGAATTGAAAAAACGTTGAGTGAACAAGGATATTCACTCTTATTAGCGAGTACGAATAATGATCATCAACAAGAAAAAAACTGCTTGGAAAAAATGTTGCAGTTTGGTGTAGATGGCTTAATCGTAGAGCCAACAAAAAGCAATGAATATAATCCGAACCTTGCGCTCTATGTCCGATTGAGAGAACAAGGGATTCCGATGGTCATGATCAATGCTGTCTATGAAGAATTAGCGGTCGCCTCGATTTGTGTCGACGATGTAAAAGTTGGCTTTAAGGGGACGGAGTATTTGATCCAGCAAGGTCATCAGCGATTACTGTTCATCACGAAAATCGATGATTTACAAGGAAAATATCGGATGAAAGGCTTTATTCAAGCGTGCGAAGCCTACGGTATCCAATTTTCGCCGGAAGATATCCTCACCTACACGACTGATTCACGTGGGAAACTAGGTGAAAAAGTCCTCTTACAGCTAAAGGAAACGGCAAGTACCGGCATCATCTGTTACAACGATCAAGTTGCTAGCCAGTTGCTTGATGAAGTGATCGCGAAGGGTTATCAAGTACCGCAGCAATTGTCGATCATCGGAAATGATGATTCCTCGTTGAGTCAGATGGGTGCAGTGAAACTGACCACTTTAACTCATCCAAAAGAGCGGATGGGGAAAGATGCGGCAGAATGGATCATTCACACGATCCAAACAGGCAATCAAGGAGAAAATATCGTCTATGAACCTAGGTTGGTGATCAGAGCTTCAGTTGGTGCAGCAAAGAATGGCGAGTAGCTAAGGGGAAACTATAAGTGTACCAGATACGATAAAAATTTATTTGATGAACATTAGTCAATGTCTAGCAAGAGTATTTGCTCTTAAAAAGGTAAAGAGGAGGAATTTGCTCTCTTTGCCTTTTTTATATGGCAAATGTGCATTTAGCAGGAAAAATAAAAAAAGATTTATGTACGAACAGATAACTATATTTCCGTTGACATGTACGTACAAAAAGTTTTATACTATAACTATCATAAAGAGAAACAAAGGGGGCGTTTGACATCGAAGCGAAAGAAACTAGGTTGAAACAAATAGAAGCGATTCGCACAGGGCAAACAGCACTAGGCATTGAGCTAGGATCGACGAGAATCAAAGCAGTGCTGATCGATCAACACTATGAGCCAATTGCAGCTGGAAGTTACGATTGGGAAAACCAGTTAGAAAACGGTATTTGGACCTATTCACTTGATGAGGTTTGGAAGGGGTTACAATCGAGTTATCAGCAATTAATCGATGTGGTTTCTGAAAAGTATGACACGACACTGACTACGATAGGAGCTATCGGCTTTAGCGCAATGATGCATGGTTATTTGGCATTCGATCAGCACGATGAATTGCTTGTTCCTTTTCGCACGTGGCGCAATGCCATTACCGCAGAGGCAGAGGAAAAACTGAGCAATGCCTTTCATTATACGATCCCACAGCGTTGGAGCATTGCCCATCTATATCAAGCAATTTTAAATAAAGAAACACATCTACAAAATCTTAGTTACTTTACAACTTTAGCCGGCTACATCCATTGGCAGTTGACCGGACAAAAAGTATTAGGAGTTGGAGATGCCTCTGGAATGTTTCCGATTGATTGTCAAACGAAGGGATATGATGTACAAAAGATTGCTATTTTTGATCAATTGGCACAAACAGAAGGTTTTATGCAACCTTTAGAAACGCTCCTTCCAGAAATTCGTTTGGCTGGTGAGGTTGCAGGGACGTTGACTGAAAGAGGAGCAAGGCTCTTAGATCTGTCGGGAAATTTAACCGCAGGGATTCCTGTTTGCCCACCAGAAGGGGATGCCGGCACCGGTATGGTCGCAACGAACAGTGTGGGGATACGCACAGGGAATGTTTCAGCTGGGACATCGGCTTTTGCAATGATCGTATTGGACAAAGAGTTAGTAAATATCCATCCAGAAATTGACCAAGTAACAACACCTGACGGAAGCCCTGTGGCAATGGTGCATACAAACAATTGCTCATCAGAAATCAACGCATGGGTCAAGATTTTCAAAGAGTTCAGTGAGAGTCTTGGTGTGACGATCGATACACAGCAGATTTATGAAACCTTATTTTTGAAAGCGCTACAAGGAGATGGCGACTGTGGAGGATTACTCAGCTACGGGTACCACTCTGGAGAAAATATCACAAAAATGGAACAAGGCAGACCATTATTCGTGCGACAGCCGGATAGTAAGTTTGATTTAGCGAATTTTATGCGGATGCACCTTTCAAGTGCTTTTGGGGCGATGCGTCTAGGGATGGAGATACTTAAATCCGAACAAGTCACGATCGATCGTTTAGTCGCACATGGTGGGATCTTTAAAACGCCGAAAGTTGCTCAAACGATTCTAGCTTCAGCGATGGAAGCACCTGTTACAGTCATGGAAACAGCCGGAGAAGGAGGCGCTTGGGGGATTGCCTTATTAGCTGCTTATCTCCGAGCGGCAGAGGGTATGACTTTGGAAGAATTTTTAGCAAAAGAGGTATTTTCAACTAGTGAGGGTCTGACAATCGATCCCAAAGAGGCAGATTTAAAAGGTTACGAAAAATTTATTAAGCTGTATGAAAAAGGGTTGCCTATCGAAGTATCCGCGATCGTATCAATGGAAGAAGGAGTGAGAGAATGTTAGAAAGTCTGAAAGAATCTGTTTATCAAGCAAATTTAGCTTTACCAAAACAGGGACTGATCAAATACACATGGGGGAATGTCAGTGTATTTGATCGGGAAACGGGTTATTTTGTCATCAAGCCTAGCGGCGTAAGCTACGAGAAAATGAAAGCAGAAGATATGGTCGTTGTTGATTTGAATAATCAAGTCATCGAAGGTGAACTAAATCCATCTTCCGATACACCGACACATGCGGTTCTTTACAAACATTTCCCGGAAATTGGTGGGATTTGTCATACGCATTCGACATGGGCAACGATCTGGGCACAAGCGGGTATCGATCTACCTGCCATGGGTACGACTCATGCAGATACTTTTTATGGGAGCGTTCCTTGTGCAAGATTTTTATCACAAGAAGAAATCGATGCTGGTTATGAACACGAAACCGGCAATGTGATCATTGAGACATTCCAAAATAGAAATATTGATATCATGGCAATTCCAGGAGTGTTGTTACATGGCCATGGACCATTTACTTGGGGGAAAGATGCTTCCCAAGCGGTGATGAATGCCGTTGTACTGGATGAAGTGGCGAAAATGAACTTATTTACTCGCCAATTGAATAGTTTTTCCGAACCATTGCCCCAACGAATATTAGATAAACATTATTTACGCAAGCATGGCAAAGATGCGTATTATGGCCAAAAAAAATAAAAAATAGAGGAGTTACAATCATGTTAGCAATCAGTAAAAAAGAATTTTGGTTTGTCGTAGGTTCACAACATCTATATGGAGAAGAAGCGTTAGCGCAGGTCAAAAAGAATGCAGAGACGATCGTTACGGCACTAAATGATCACCAAACGTTGCCTTATCCGATTGTACTAAAAGAACTAGCAGTAACTGCTGATACGATCACCTCGATCATGAAGGAAGCGAATTACCAGGAGCAAGTAGCAGGTGTTATCACTTGGATGCATACTTTCTCACCAGCAAAAATGTGGATTCGTGGCACGCAATTGCTGCAAAAGCCCTTATTACATTTAGCTACTCAATTTAACGAGAGTATCCCATGGGAAACGATCGATATGGACTTTATGAACTTGAACCAAGCAGCCCACGGGGATCGGGAATATGGTTTTATTAATGCACGTCTCAATAAGAAAAATGAAATCGTTGTTGGTCATTGGCAATCAGAAGATGTACAACGCCGAATTTCAGACTGGATGCATGTGGCTGTAGCTTATAATGAAAGCTTCTCGATCAAGGTCGCTCGTTTTGGAGACAATATGCGTAATGTGGCTGTGACCGAAGGAGACAAAGTAGAAGCACAGATCCAGTTCGGCTGGGTGGTCGACTATTATGGGATTGGCGATTTAGTCAAAGTGATCGATGAAGTCACTGATGAAGAAGTAGCGTCATTATTTGAAGAATATACACAACTTTATGATTTTGATTATGCAGATTATGATCATGACACTTGGGAGGCACATGTCAAAGTACAAGCAAAACAAGAAATCGGAATCAGACGGTTCTTGGAAGCGGGCAATTATAATGCTTTCACAACAAACTTTGAAGATCTTTACGGTATGCAACAATTACCTGGCTTGGCAGTCCAACGATTAATGGCAGAAGGCTACGGATTTGCCGGTGAGGGGGATTGGAAAACAGCTGCTTTGGATCGGATTTTAAAAATCATGGCACAAAATAAAGACACAGGTTTCATGGAAGATTACACCTATGAACTGACACCAGGAAAAGAAGCAATTTTACAATCTCACATGATGGAAGTAGATCCGACATTGGCAGTCAATCGACCAAAAATCGTTGTTTCGCCATTATCGATGGGTGATCGAGAAGATCCGGCTCGTTTGGTGTTTGACGGGAAAGCAGGCGATGGTGTCGTGGTTTCCATGGCAGATTTTGGCACGGATTACAAATTGTTGATCAATGAAGTGGAAGCCTTCGAACCAACGGAAGAAGCCCCACATTTACCAGTGGCACGCGTACTTTGGAAAGTCAAACCGAATTTCCATGAGGGGGTAGGTGCTTGGATCCGCACGGGTGGCGGACACCATACCGTTGTGTCATTGCACCTTACGACTGAGCAGATCCAAACGTGGGCACGCTTGGTTGATTTAGAAGATATTGTCATCAAATAACTTAAATGATCCATTGAAAGACTTTGGGACTTTAGAAAAACTTACGTCTAACATTCTTTTTCAACGAAGTAGAGCGTTATGATGTCATTTCTTTGAGATTCAAGTTAAAGTTAAATAAATACCGTAATGTTATCAGCTGATTAAGGGATAGCACATACGAGCAGTCGAAAGAAGCGACGAAGATGAGTCTGGACACTCTGGTAAAGGCCAGACTCATTTTTTGTTCTTTTGTAGGACTAGCAATGATTAAAGGGGTGTTCGATATGACAAACGTAGACAAACAAATAGAATTCGAACAATTAGATGCTTGGTGGCGGGCTGCAAATTATATTTCTGTTGCTCAAATGTATTTAAAAGATAATCCATTATTACGCCGTCCGTTAACTAAAGACGATGTAAAGACACATCCTATTGGACATTGGGGAACGATTGCTGGACAAAATTTTGTGTATGCACATTTAAATCGTGTCATCAATAAATACGATTTGGATATGTTTTACATAGAGGGCCCTGGTCATGGTGGACAAGTGATGGTATCTAATTCTTATATTGATGGCAGTTACAGTGAGATCTATCCTGAATTTACAGAAGATGAAGCAGGATTGGCACATTTATGTCGGGTATTTTCTTATCCTGGCGGAATTGCATCCCATGCCGCGCCGGAAACACCAGGATCGATCCATGAAGGTGGAGAACTTGGCTATTCACTTGCCCATGCGACAGGTGCGATCCTTGATCATCCGGATGTGATCGCGGCGACAGTTGTAGGCGATGGCGAAGCAGAAACAGGTCCATTAGCTGGCGGTTGGTTTTCAAATGTCTTTATCAATCCAGTCAATGACGGTGCGGTGTTACCAATTTTGAATTTGAATGGCGGAAAAATTTCGAATCCAACCATCCTTGCCCGCAAGAGTGATGAAGATCTTCGAAAGTATTTCGAAGGAATGGGCTGGAAACCTTATTTTGTTGAGGGAACAGACCCAGAGGTTGTTCATCACATCCTGGCTTTAACGCTAGACACAGTGATCGAAGAAATCAAAGAAATCCAAAATGAAGCAAGACAAGCACCTGCGGAATCAGCCACGATGCCAAGATGGCCCGTCATTATTTTTCGGACGCCAAAAGGCTGGACTGGACCAAAGACGTGGGAAAATGAACAAGTGGAAGGAACGTTCCGCGCCCATCAGGTGCCAATTCCAGTTGATTCAGAGCATATGGAACACGTCGATCATTTGATTGATTGGTTACAGTCTTATCGCCCGGAAGAGCTGTTTGATGAACAAGGAAGAATCAACCAAAAAATCAAGGAGCTCGCACCCAAAGGCAATCGTCGGATGTCGACAAATCCAATCACAAATGGCGGGATCGATCCCAAACCGTTAGTCATGCCTGATTGGAAAAACTATGCAGTGGATACTGCAACACCAGGAGCTGTCGTTGCACAAGATATGATGGTCTTTGGAGAACAAGCCAGAGATGTAATCACGAAGAACCCAACCAATTTTCGGATCTTTGGCCCGGATGAAACAAAATCCAATCGCTTGAATAAAGTCTTTGAAGTGACAGATCGACAATGGTTGGAACCTAAAGATGCTTCAGATGAGTGGCAGTCTTCTGTAGGAAGGGTCATTGATGGACAACTGTCGGAACATCAAGCAGAAGGATTTTTAGAAGGGTATGTTTTGACAGGACGGCACGGCTTCTTTGCTAGTTACGAATCTTTTTTACGTGTTGTTGACTCGATGTTGACGCAACACTTCAAGTGGATGCGTAAAGCTAGTGATCAGCCTTGGCGGAAAAACTATCCTTCATTGAACTTGATTGCCACATCGACTGTGTTTCAACAAGATCACAATGGGTATACCCACCAAGACCCTGGGGTGTTGACTCATCTAGCAGAGAAGAAAGCAGAGTTTATTCGCGAATACCTGCCTGCAGATGCGAATAGTTTGATGGCTGTGATGGATCGCGCGCTACAAGAAGAGCAAGTCATCAACTTGATTATTTCCAGCAAACATCCACGTCCGCAATTTTATTCTGCAACAGAAGCAGAAGAATTAGCCAATGAGGGGTTGAAAATCATCGATTGGGCTAGTACCGTTTCTGCGAATGAAGAGCCAGATCTAGTGATCGCAGCAGCAGGCACAGAACCAAATCTTGAAGCACTTGCGGCAGTCTCGCTATTGAATCAAGCATTTCCACAATTAAAAATCCGCTTTATCAACGTGGTAGATATCTTGAAGTTAAGACACCCATCTGTTGATCAGAGAGGGCTAAGTGATGAAGTGTTTGACACGTTCTTTACGAAAGACAAACCAATTCTGTTTGCTTTCCATGGGTATGAAGGCATGATCCGGGATATTTTCTTCTTACGACACAATCACCGATTGATGGTCCATGGTTATCGAGAAAATGGCGATATCACCACGCCGTTTGATATGCGCGTCTTTAGTGAATTGGATCGCTTCCACTTAGCGCAACATGCAGCGGTAACTGTGTACGGTGAAGAAGCGACAGCTTTTGCTGAAGAAATGACGCAACAATTGAAAGAACATCGAGAGTATATTCGTAAAGAAGGACATGATCTGCCAGTAGTGGAAAACTGGAGATGGGCGGAGTTAGCTCGGGTGAAGGAATAATAACTAAGAATGGCACTAGTGAAACGCGGCTCTATCCGCCTTCGCTGGTGTTTTTTTAGCAATCTTACATTTAGTTCCTTTCACAGAATTTTAGTGTGTGAAAAATCAAAGCAACCTATTAGTTGTTTGAACAATCGGGCATGCATAAAACAAGTGTTTTGTGCATGCTTATCCATGGAGATTAAAGCCGTAAGATAGCGCTCTCATTATCGCTATTTAAGCATATATTTTGGCTGTTATGGTTGTAATTATATAATGTTATAAGCATAAAAATTCATTTAAAAAATAAAGTGTGTTATTATTTTTTTTGATGAGAGATATCGTAAGAAAATATTTAGATTATACATAGCTCTTTTTTTATTTTAAATAACTCTATCAGTCATTCCGTTGTTTTTACATAATAGTCTTTGATGGATTTTCTTTTTCAAGTGAAATTTAGTAGAAATGGACCTGATCTCAAATGCTATTTGAAAAAATGATAAAAGTAACGACTTTTTACAAGTCTTCTATATTCAAATTGCAATAGTTTGGACAAAGGAGGTAAATCTGTGGGGATAAGGAATAGAAATCAAACCAATATTCAACCGTTTTTTATAACTTTTATTATTATTATGGTGTTCTTCTTTGGAGGCGTTTGCTCTTCTGTTTTTGCTAATGTCGACCAAATCCAGCCAATGAATGTGTTGATCGATAATGGCGAAGTGGCGTTATCACTCGAAGACACAGATAAAGGGATACAATTTAAACTAGATCAAAATTCGTCTGAAGTTTTACAATTTTCCGTAAGTTTGATCGATTCTAAGGGGGAAAAAATCCCTCTCATGTTAGATGATAAATTACTCGGTGAGAGTCAGGTGTTGACAGAAGAACAATTTTCTACCCTATATTTTACCCAACCAACTAAACCTGTTCGATTATTTGTCAAGTACAAGTCCACAAATGGAACATTGACAAATCTGACACCACCAGAAGGAGAAATTCTTCCATTTGCTGAACCAGAAAATAACGATCAATCTGCTACTTCAGAGAGTCAAGCAACCGAAGTAACGAGCGGTACCATTGAAGAAAATAGCGAAACTGGAGAAAATCAGGAAACGGCTGAGACACAGCAATCAACCAGTGAAGCAAAAGTAGCGCAAGAACAAAGCTCGACTTCTTCTGACTACCAACCACCCAAGGCACGAGTAAACCAAGCTTTTGCAACAGGCACGGGTTCTCAATACGTACCACCGGGAGCTATGCCTATCAGTGGCGCTTTTGCCGCACCAAATGGTGGGGCAGTCGTTTCAAATGTCACGAATACGAATGATAATGGTGGAAAACCATTTTCACAAATTTCTCTTTCGGGGAGTAATAACTGGACCTCGATTTGGTCAAATGACGCGTATCGTTTAGATTTTACGAAGTCATTTTCACAACGTGTCTACGTCAATTTTGGTACACAACAAGCAGACGGCGTGGCATTTGTCATGCATAATGATGCTAGAAAAACTACAGCCATCACGAATTCACGAGCAGTAGGCGTAGACGGACAAAATTTGGGTGTCTACGGAGCAACTGGCGGATACTATGAGGGATTAACCCCGCGTACGCCAGAAACAACCGCTATTAAAAATTCATTTGCGGTTGAATTTGACTTGTTTGCAAATGAAGCAGTAACTGGTAGAGCTCGCTATGATGCACAAATTCCTGCTGGAAGTACGCCACACATGGCATATACCTTTCCCGGCAATCTAATCCGAACGTATCAACCAATCAATGCTGTAAATGGTGATTTAGGAGCAAATGATTGGTTCACTTTGACCCTCGCTAATCCCGGACGGATCAAACACAACAGCTTGATCCCCCTTAATGGAGCTGTCAGTACAAATGTCCAAGATGGGACATGGTACGAGTTCAATTATAGCTTTAATAGCACAACACATAACTTTACGTATTCATTCAGAAATCCTATCAATGGGGCAAAAACTACTGACACGACGGTTTCTTGGGGAGAGCTGAACTCGGAATTGCAGTTAGCCACCAACAACAATCGTGCCTATTGGGGATTTACAGCGGCAAACGGAAGTGTATCAGGACAAGTTCGTTTTGCTTTTACACAACCGCCGATACCGACAGGAGCGACAGTGACGAGTAGTGTATTAGATAATACGAATACCTCTGTGACTGTTCCTAGTACTGACACGAGTAAAAATAAATATTTGATCAGTGAGCAGCCTGCTAAGATTCAATCCACAATCAAAGTAAACACAGGCGAAGCACCCTTGAATACTACGAGGTGGACGACAGTGCTGGATGCGAAAGCAATTAATTTGGCAACAAATGCGACAGTCATACCGACGATCACGAAGACGACTGCCATAGGGGTAACATCAACCATTGCCCCAGCAAATTTATCAACAGTCGTGACAAATAACGCAACGACTGGCGTGATCACAGTGGTCACGACGTTAGCCAATAACGCGGTCAATCTCAATCCAGGAGATTCAGCGACACTGAGTTATTCAGCACCAACAAGAACATTGTCAGCCGATGCACTAACTAGTTACGGAAGTTCAGTCTTGGCAAATCCAGTGGGGACGACGCCAAATGATACAACAAACGTCACCTACTATGGCGATACCGTGTATTATTGGGTTAGAAAAACGGACCAATTTACGGCTTTATCATGGGAAAATGTCAATACGGTGACCAATTTTAGTGAGACATTGGATATCTCTGCAAATCGCAATCCTGGGTATAAAAAAACATTCTATTGGAAAGATTTGGATGTCGGCGATCGATTAAGTTTCAAATTGAGAAAAGGAACGACTTATCTAACCGATGTTCCATTCTCTGATGTCACGACAACAGGGGCGACAAATTTTAATGCAAATACACAGTTAGTGATCCCTACGAAATATTTTGATTATGGAGAAAATAAATTTGTCATTGAAGTATACTCCTCCGGAAAAATGACGAAACCCGAAGAACCGGCAGCATCATTGAATCTGATGGTAACCTACACTGGAGAATTAAGACTTGAACAGGCACCAAGTACATTCAAATGGACGAATCGAAAGGTTCGTCAAAGTAAAGGGATCTTGGATCGTGATGCGGGCAATAGCTTAGAATTAAAGGTATGGGATTCGAGAGATCCACGAACAACAAGAAATTGGTCGGTTGGTCTTTCAATCACGAGTGGAACGAGCGCACCTTTTTCTTTCGTCTGGAAAACAAGTCCTACGAGTGCGGTTCAAAATTTGGGTAATTCATCAATCAAAGTGTTTGATTCTTCGAGTGTGACCCCGACTGGTTATCTTTATACGCTGAATATGAGTGAAAATACGGGAGTGTTGTTAAATAGCTCAAAACTGTTGCCTGTGGGTGATTATAGTGGACGAGCAACAGCCAATTGGAAGCTATATAACACGGCTACGATCGAATAAGGAGGCGATGAGATGAAGCGAATAACTATGAATCTTTTGTTCCTGCTTAGTTTTGTTTTGTTCACTGGCTTTGTGCGAGTCGCTCCTGCGTTTGCCAACGAAGTGATTGCTTCCGATCAGCAAGAAATCCAGTTTGAATTATATGAAAAAGACGAAGTGAGTCCCATAGATAAGAGTGAAAGTGGAACGACCAAATCGCAAGCGAAGTGGATGCTTCCGCAAACGGGTAGTTTGTTGTATGGAACGTCTGCATTTCTCGGTACATTGCTGATTGGATTTGTCGGACTGATGTATCGATTAAGGAGGCAGAAGCGATGAAGCCTAAAATCAAATGGTTGCTACTATTTATCTTGCCCCTGATGTTTGTTTCCCCTTCAAAGATCCGAGCATCTTCCGTGGGTGAAGAGAAAAAATCAGCAGTGAATGTCCAAATCATCGAACCTGCTATTTATTTAAAGAAAGTGATACCACCAACATTTGATCGCTACCCAGTCCCTGAGACGGACATTGAAGTACTAGCAAAGCAAGATTTAGTGATCGAAGTGGTTGACAATCGTTCTGGAACGAACGGGTGGAAACTCGATTATTCATTATCTGCTTTTAAAAATCAGCAGGAATATGCAATAAAACTTTCTCTGAAAGATGGACAGTTGATAACAGAAGAAACAACCGTCTATCAAGTCAATGATATAGAAAATATCAGTCATGGCGAAACGCAAGAACTCATCAAAGACAGTCAAGGAACGAAACAAAACTTTCGATTGATCATCCCGAAAGAAAGTATTAAGTTGAGTATTCCTGCTAATAGTCCAAGTGGTACCTATAAAGCGATACAGACGGTCAACCTCGTAAATGTGGTTGCCGATGTAGATTAATTGAAAATCAAGGAGGAATAAAAATGAACCACAAAACAAAAACATTAAGTGCAGTATTCACAGGGTTGGTTTTAGTAAATATAGGTGGAGTAGCAGCATTCGCAGCAGAGGTACCAGGACAAACAGGAAGTACACCAACGACTGTAACGATCACCGATGCTACTTCAGGAGATTTAAGACTTGATGCCATTCCAGCGACTTATGCGTTTGAGACGGAAATCGAAAATAGCACGTATTCACTTAGCACTGGAACGATCACGACACCAGGAAATATCGTTGTTTCAAATGATAGCATCGCACAAGCTTGGTCAGTGAGAGCAACTGTTGCGAACAACCAATTGACACGAGCAGCTGCGCCAGCCACATTTGATGTGAATTCATTCCAAATCAATGGTGCACAATTAGTTGGTACAGGCGCAACTGGTATTGTCGCTCGATCAGCTACTACACCAGATGCCGGAAATAATACCGGTCAAATCACCACTCCGGTAACATCGATCGCAATTGGTTTTACCGATCCGAGCAATGTCTTACAAGTAAATAATGTCTTGAACGGTACGATCAATTATCAATTGTACAATACGGCAGATGCTTCTTAATGGCTGTGTCCAAATTGAGAAGATTGGAGCAATCGCATTCAGCGATTGCTTCAATTCTTTCTATAGGTTTTTGTTCATGATCAAATCGACGGGAAAAACCAAATGAATCGATAAATGAGGTGTAGTGATGCGGAAAATAATTTTAGCCATTTGTTTCATGTTTGCTTTTTGCTTCCCTTTGGTCACCGAGGCAGAGACTGAGAGTGACGTAGGCTTTCATATCAAAGCAATTATTCCACAAAATCAAGTCGATAAAAAATTAACTTACTTTGATTTACAACTAGAACCTGGTCAAAAACAAACGATCAAGTTCCTGATAGAAAATACATCGAATGAAGAGTCAACTTACCAGGTTGGAGTAAACCAAGCCTATACGAATGATCAAGGGTTTATTGATTACACGCAACCAACTGATGAACCAGATATACCAGAAGAATTTCAAATCGACAACATTGCGAAAGTCCCAGAAAGCATCACTTTAGCTGGTGGGAAGTCACAAGAAGTTAGCGTTGACCTCACAATGTCGGAAAAAGATTTTGATGGACAAATCTTGGCAGCCATCCATGTTATGAAAGCAGGTCAAGCGGAACAAGAGGGCCAAATCGTTAACAATTATGGCTATGTCTTAGGATTGAAATTAATGAATAATACGAATGAAGTGCAAAGAAAGCTGGAATTGGAAGGCGTCGAACCAGCCATTTCATTTGGGAAAACAAGTGTGGTAGCAACTTTGAAGAATCCAACGATGGATGCGATTGGTCATTTGAAATATAATGCTGAGGTGAAAGATGCTGCGGGGGATACAGTAAAAGAAGTATCCTATGACAAAGAGATGCAAATGGCACCCTTATCAACGTATCGATTCGCGATCGACTGGGATAATGAACGTTTAGAAGCAGGAGATTATTCCTTGCATTTAGAAGTCGCTGATGCAAAAGACAATGAATGGGCGTTTGACCGCGAGTTTACGATCAGTAAAAATGAAGCGAAAGAAGTGAATAAGGTAGCGATCACTGAAGTTAATCAACAATCAATCCCAACTTGGGTATATGTAGTTGCGGGTGTTTTACTTGGAATAATCATTCTCTTGCTGATTTATTTTCTGTTCATACGTAAGAAGAAAAAAGAAGAATAACCAAAAGGGGTTGTGATCCTTATGTTAACACGAGTCTTAGCATAGGGATCACAATCTCTTTCTGTTAATTAGCGTTTTTTATAGAAATAGTACAGCACACTGATGAAAAAAATCACAGACAGCAGTAGACCAATCTCATAATAAAGAAACACCCGCACAGAGTCATAAAAGTAATACGTCGTGATTTTTACAATAAAGAAAATCACAGGACACGCAGCTAAGAAAATCGAAAAAGTGCGCTTAGTTATTTTAAAGAAATAAAAGAATGCTAGTGCGGCAATGCTAAAAGGAAACCAAAATAAAAATTTACTTAATTGGACCAACATCATTCACTCCTCTATCAACTTTATAACCCAATAATACCATTTTTTTGTTATTTTTAAAAATAATAATAATATCATAACGAAATTTTTTTTTTGGTTAAAATTAAAAAATATGAATTTTTTATTGGGATAAGCTTGTTTTTATTGTTTAGTGATGTATTGATCATGAAGGATATTCTTTTTTTAATAACGCTAAAAAAGATATGAACACATACCTTTGTTATGCATCGACTATTTTTTTAAAATGACATTTCCGAATTAGATTTCAGAAAATGTAGAATCATTTCGGTGATCCATGGGCAGTCTTGTCGACGGAAACTGAACGGTTGATAGCCATTATAACGAGAGATATAATCGTTTTTCCAACCTTTTGTTTTTGTTTGTTTCATTTTGAGTAACTCGATCAATGGTTCTAACGCGTCTTTGTCGAGTTCTTTGCAGTGAGAAGCAATGTAAACAAGGTCTGTTAGGGATAAAACATAGCCTTGTGAAAACCTATTTTCTGTAATATGGGCAGAAATAGGTATGTTAGCACACAAAAAAATAATATAGTGTATCAAGTGACGAACACAATGGATGACATTCGTTTAGGTTTGAAAAATTCATTTAATCGCAAACTTTTATCAATTAATGGCTTGTTAAAATAATTGTCAAATACAATTGATCGAAATTTGTCATTGAGGAAAAAAGAAATCAAGCACCTTTTAGCTGATAAAAAAAAGAGGTACAGGAAAACGATTCACAAGAAGCAGCTCAAACAGAACAGAAGAAGGTTTCAGAGGATCCTAGCGTACCTGAAAATCAATTGCCAACTGCTGAACTTGAAACTCAGCCAACTATAAATACAGCTGAATCATTGAGTGATCACAATAAACAGCATTCGGAAGAACCTACACGCCAGAACGAACCTAAACTATCAGATGAGGGAAATGCTCCGGTAATTGCTGAAGATGCTGAACAATCAACAGCTAAAAATTCTGTGACAGTAGCAGATCAGAAACAAACGGATAAGAAAATGAATAATATCGAGTTACAACAATTGAAACGAATCGAAGATTTAAGCAATCAGTTGGAACATAAAGCGAGTGAGAAAGAAAAAGATACGATTAAAGATTTAACGCAGACACAAACATCAGAATTGATTCGATCAATGGAAGTAGCTGTCGAAGAAAAAAACAAACGAGTTTCCGTTAAAGAGACAGAACTTGAAGTGGGATATATGAAACGTAAGTCAAAATTCATACTCGCAGCATTGTTCAGTTTGTTTGGGTTTACTGCTTCTTTAGTGGACTTATCTGAATTCGATGTTCAGTAGCCTAACTTTTTCGGTGATTGGGCCTATCAGGAAGAAATCTCAGCTGAAGAGGTTGAGAATCTACCTAATTTTGATGGTCAGAATGTTGTTATTCAAGTAAACGGCAATAACCCCAGTTTTACAGCTGAAGAGATGTCAATAGATGCTGGGACCTGGCAAACATTTTCGGATCTCGATTCACTAAATCGTGTCGGTGTCGCAGATGCACTGTTACATCGATCGATGATGCCGACAGAAGAACGAGGGGATATTTCAAACGTATACCCTACTGGTTGGAATCAAAAAAAGCTTGAAAATAATATTTGGCTCTATAATAGAAGCCATTTAATTGGATTTCAGATGACCGGTGAGAATGATAAAATGATAACTGGAAAAACTTGTTTACCGGAACACAACAACTGAACCAGATCCACATGGTTCAATTTGAAAATGAAGTGGCCAACTATTTAAGAAAAACCAATAACCACGTCCGTTATCGGGTCACTCCGATATTCAGAGAGCGAGAATTATTGCCCAGGGCGATTCAAATGGAAGCACGCAGCGTTGAAACCAACGATATTCAATTCAATGTGTTAATCCACAACGTGCAAGATGGTTTATCTATTGATTACAGTACAGGCAAAGCGAGTATAAATTAAGTTGAGAAGGTATTTAATATTTCTGTTTTCGCGATATTAAACTAGAAAATATATAAAAGGTGAAATTATATGGATGAAAAAGCAAAACAAAAAATTGTTAAGTTATTTGCTTTAGCAAATGATGCAAACGATGAGGAATCAATGTCAGCACTAGTAAAAGCACAAGAGTTGATGCTCCAGCACAATATAGATGAAGAAGATGTCTTTAGCTATAAGCAGGAACAAAAAACGGAGGCAGTGATTAATACGATCATATACGAGGGACGTTCTCAAAAATGGCTCTACCGACTTGCTTTGATTATTGCTAAGAACTTTCGAGTTCGTTATTACTATGTATCGGGTCCTCCAATTGAACTTCATTTCGTTGGAATCGAATCAGATGTTCAAATCGCTCAGATTACATTTGAATATGCTCGTGGAAGTGTCAGCTATTGTGCTAGACAATTTTTACAATTACCGGAGATACGTCGGAAATACAAGCGGAAATGGCAGCTGAAGCAAGATTATCTTGAAGGCTATTTACGTGGATTGACTGAAACTTTCAAGAAGCAGGTGCTAACAAACGGCTATGAACTTGCCTTACAAGTACCGAAAGTTATAGAAATCGCAGTTGAAAAGATTGGACTTGTTCCTGGAAAAGACACGTCCCATGATGTAAAAGATAGAGAAGCATTTTACTCCGGATATGCAGATGGGGTCCGCTTTACTGACAAAGAGAGACTAACTGTTTGAAGATATTCAAACAAAGTATCAAAGTAACTGCCATGGAAAATATGATTGAGAGGAATAAAAAATAATAATGGAATGTATGAGGTCAGAAACTTAATAGTTTTTGATCCTTTTTTTATTCTTCACTTCATAGCACTTTCAGTGGCTCAATTAATTAGGTCAGAAAGACATATTCTCTTGAGTCCAACAGAGTATACCTTATTGGGCCTTTTGTAGATTCTTGGTATACTTGGATTGATATTTTTCTTTTAAAATAACGAAATAATTTGTTGTTAAATGGCAAAATTTTCTAAAAAACTTCTACTATTATTTGATTTATAAGTAATAGTAGAAGTTCTTTTTATTTAGCTTAATAGTTCTTGTGATAATTGTTTAAAAATTAAATACCGATCATATGCTTTAAAAACAAAAAAAGATTGAATACGGAAAATATAGTGGATAGTGCAATCATGAAAAATAAGAAAAAGATTAAGCTAATGTTTAACAAAGAAGATTGGATTTAAATATTGAATGTGGAGACAGAACTAATTAAGTGTTTCTACTATTCAAAAATCGATTAAGGACAAATCCTTTCCTAGGTCAGGAGCTAAAATTCTAAATAATTCTTTCCAATTTGAAGTTGTAGGTACAGGCTCCAATATTATAGTAGGACTTTTAATATCAAATTGTTCTAGATATTCAAAATAATTAGTTACAACAATATCAAATTGATGAGTATCAAAATATGATGAATTTAATTCAGTGATATCTGGAAAGTTAAGATTATGATGATTATAAAAATACTTATAAATGCGGGTCTGTATACTGTTCACAATAAATTGATTTCCTTCAAGTAAGAGTAGAATATTCTTTTTAGATAAAGAATTCTTATTATTTACAGAATCTATAAATAATGTCATGTCTGCACTTATACTATCTACTTGTTCATGATTTAAATGTAGAAAATTAGTAAGTTCTTCACTGATAAATTCATGACATATATCATATATATTAGGGTGAATTTTTTTTATATGATAAGGAAAAGAATCAAAATTTTTAACTAAAATAGGAGAAACAGTATATTTTAGAAATAAACTTGTAAAAAAAGAATTAAAAAAAATAATTGTTCTTTTTTTTCTTTCGCCTCTAATTTCAAATCGGTGTATAAGTTCTTCAGCTAAATAGATAGTTTCTGGCCAATAACTAAAATGCTTAATAAAATTTTCTTCAGCTTCCAAAGATTCAATCGATCTGCGACTAATTAAAAGTATATACATATAAGTCCGTTCTTCATCGGTTAATTCGACGTTATAAAAAATTTTAATCATTTCTTTTACATGTGATAAGTTTATTAATTTCATGTGTTTGAGTAATTGATTTTTCAAAAAAAGTTTATCTTTGGAAAATACAATAATATTGTTTCCTTTAATGAACCGTTCCAAGGTGATGAATATTATATAGTTAAAATCAAAAAATGAGATTTTTGAATATTCTTGAAAAAAGTGTTCTTTTCTCAAACTCATTGCAATTTCTTGAGCTTCAATAGAAGGTATCACAGTATGCGATGTTATATCTGATTGATAAAAAAAATCATGGAAAAAATGACGTATATTGATTTCATCTCCAATAATATCAACTTTTGTTGTAGTTATATACAATTCATACTTGGATAGTGTTGGCCTAATTTTATTAATATATCTAGCAAGAGAGGTACGAGTTATATGAAGTTTTTCGCTCCATTCATTTAATGAATAGATTTCATTAAAAAAATGCTTTCAATTATTTTAAATAAAGGTTCTTCCTTACTTAGGTATCTTTTTAGTTCTAGATATTTTTGTTTATTTATGATAGTAAAGCTATATCCGGTATTTGAGGAATCTAATGCAATGCTGTTTTCAAAATAATCTTTTATTTCTTTGATATCGCCTAAAATTGTTCTGTAGGAAGCACCAGTAACTTCAGTCAATTCCGCTGTACTACATACAGAAAATTGTTGGAATTGTTCTAAAATCTGTACTATACGAATAAGTTGTTTGTCAATGATAAAATTGAATTGAAATTGATTCACTATATATGCCCCCCCGTTAAAGATTAATTTAATGTTAGATAGATGATTAAATCAGTATAGATTATTTATTACTTTAAAACAAATTATTACTAAATATGAGTCTAAAAACCTAAATTGTTCTCTTCGGTATACAGCACTAGTAATTTGCTGAAATGTAAAAAATTTATTTACGCTTATTTTATTTTTTTTTTTTGAGCAGTAGTTAATGGGGATACAGTATATGTAATGATAATAAATACACAAAAAAGCCGTGAGAAATTGACAAATGTCTAGCTTTATAGCAGTACTATTAATATTTTTCATATATAAGTAAGATACTATATCTAGTCACTATTAGAAATGTATTTTAATTAATTGAGTACTTTATTGTTCTTAATGAAACGAACATCAAAAAAATAAAAATGTAAATTTATTCTTTTTCTCTTATTTTCGATTGTATACGTTAACATTTGTTATATATTTTCACTTATTTATGAAAAATAAAGTTAAAAAATTGCATAAAGCTACGCAATTTTTGTTATGCAGAGAAAATAATTCGTTGTTAAACTACTTCTGTAGTCTACAGAGTACAGATTTTTAAAAATCTAAGTTGAATTTTGGAGGAGGGAAATGAAACACACACACATTTTGTTCCTTATCGTATTACTGATTATCATACATCCGTTAAATCTAGTCGCTGCTCAAGAAGTATATCAAGTCCAAACAGGAGGAACAATTGGTTTTACTGGCGTATATGAAACAAAAGGAATTCCAGATCCAGCACCCGAAGTTGAGATAAAACCAATCTTCCCTAAAGAAATCGCTCAACCACCATTAGAAGTGAGAAAGAGCGAGCAGAAAAGATTACCACAAACATACGAGAGCCAGATGAGTACTTGGAAAATGTTGGGAATTCTGATCACCTTAGTAACACTTGGTTTTTGGTTTTGTAATCACAAAAAGAAAAAAACAAATAAAGAAAGTAGGATTTAAATACATGAAATTCGTTAGATTAGCAACTATTGCTGCGTTAAGCTCTACCATTTTTGCCGGAGGTATCACGGCTGTCGCAGACGACACAACTGAAGAAACATCAAAAGAAGTACGTAATATAACAACCGATGGAACGATTGAATTTACACCAAATGAAGAGGAAGAACTAGTCGTTGTTCCACCAGAAATAGATCCAGATGTAGAGATTGACCCTGAAGAACCAGCAACAACTGGACCTTTATCGATCATGAAAGCTGTCACGATGAATTTCGGTTCACAAGTCATCTCGAATCAAGATCAAACCTACAACATGATTGCAGAAAAACAACAAAAAAGGGGAACAACTGGTGAAGAAAACAAAGTTCCATATGTCAGTTTTGCACAAGTACAAGATGTCCGTGGAACGAATGCTGGTTGGGATTTACAAGTACGCATGACAGACTTTAAAGCAACCAATGCAACGGTAAACGACACATTGCTTGGTGCGGAGATTTCATTGTTAGACCCAAAAATCCAGTATGAAGGAAATACACCTAAGAATGCGCCAGAATTCAATGCACCATCTACGAATACAGACGGAGTCAATTATTTGAAATTGATGCCAAATGCTTCTGCTGTATCAGTTATGAAAGCAGAAAAAGATAAAGGAGCAGGTGTCTCTTCCGTCGTTTGGGGCAATCAAGAAAACTTAAATACGCAAGAGGCCGATCCAGAGACAGATGTAGTCACAAACAATGCGATTCAATTATTTATTCCGGGTTCTACAGCCAAAAATGCGGCACAATACAAATCAACATTAACTTGGGAGTTATCCAATACACCTGATAGTAGCGGTGTAGAAGAATAATCAGAAGAAAATGGTGAAGCATAATCCAGATTTGGAATCGATAGAAAGTAAGTTGTCTTATATTAATGGAGTAGCGTTACAATTTTGTAGCGCTACTCTCTTTAAAGGAAGGGGTAGACGAATGAAACAAGCAAATACATATCGAAAAAATAAAATCCAACAAGTAGGTGTAGTACTCCTTATGGTGTTCTTTAGTTTTTTGGCATCGATGCGCGTGAGCGCAGAAGAGGGAACATTGAATTTTTATGTAACACCGAAATTCTCGGACAACCAAAAGTCAGGCAACGAAGGTTACTTTCAGTTAACCCTGGCACCGGATGCGACAGAAAAGCTAACGTTGAAACTACAAAACGCAAACGCAGAAGCTAAGAAAATCCAAATCACCCCACATACTGCTTATACTAACGTGATGGGGGTCGTAGAATACGGACAAGATGCGAAAAAAGCAGACCCTACACTCAAGCATTCGCTGGTTGAGTTGGTTGAACAACCAGAAATTATTGAGCTTGGTGGCAATGAAACAAAGACCGTTACGCTTGATCTGAACATGCCTAAAGAAGCCTTTGAAGGTTTCTTAGCGGGTGGTTTACGGATCGAAGAAGTCAAAGAAGACACAACAGAAGAGACGAGTAACGAAGAAGGAGTCGCCATCCAAAATGAGTTTGCGTATATCATCGGTGTGGTGGTGAGTAACAGTCAAGAGACCGTGCAACCTGATTTAGAGTTGTTGGATGTTTTTGCCGATCAACTCAACTATCGCAATGTCATCAGTGCCAATCTACAAAACTTCACCCCGACATTTATCAATCGTTTGGAAATCGAAGCAACGGTTCAAAAAGTGGGCGAAGAAGAAATTTTATACCAAGTCAGTCAAGAACAGATGCAAATGGCGCCAAACTCCAATTTCAATTTTCCGATTTCCTTAGATGGGGATCGCTTTCGTAATGGTGACTACGTATTGAAAATGACGGCACGTTCAGGAGAAGAGGAATGGCAATGGGAACGGAATTTTACGATCGATGCAGATGAAGCGCGTGCATTGAATCGAGCGGATGTGATGCTCGATACGAGCATCAATTGGTGGATGATTGGCTCAATCATATTACTTGTTTTACTGCTGGGGATCATTCTTTATCTATCTAGGCATAACAGAAAAAAAGAGTAAGCGAATAAGAGGAATGAAAAGGAGTGAATACAATGTCCTCAAGTTTAAGAAAATCAATATATTTTGTAGTGATGATAATTCTAATGATTCAAACAGTATTTATACCGTTAGGAATGGTCTATGCAGAAACAATGATGGAAACAAAGGAACAGGAACAACAAGTAGAATCTCCACCTATTGAGAATGATTTAGAAGATCAGATAAGTTCACCAATCTTTTTCTTTACCCAATCACAAATGCAAGGAAAGGTAAATGAACCAATACAAGTAGATATTTTTTCAAATCAAAAAGTATATGAAATTAGAATCAAATTACCACCAAAAGGGAAAATTGATACAAATAATTTGTTGGATAGTTTGGAAATTAAAAAAACTTCAGATGAAAATATTTGGTTAATTCGATCAGAACTTGCGCAAGATCAATTTACTTTACCCATTTTATTCGAAGAATCTGGAGTATTTGAGGTATCTATTGGTGAAGAAAAAATGACTATAGAAATAACTGAGGATGAGAATATACTAATCAAACCTGATACAGATAATAAAGAAAATGAAATATCAGAATCTTTTGAAGAAAGTTCGACAAACATTCCCAAAGATACGGAAGAAAAAAATTTAACAAAAAATACCAATGAATTTATTGAGTATAATGATATAAAAACTGAATACGTAGAGATTTCTAATTGGAACCAATTAGTTCAAGCTATTGAAGACAATTCAGTGAAAAAAATAAAATTGATGAGAGACATATTTACTTTTAGTAACGATAATTTTAAGCAAAGAACAGAAAATCTAGAAATAGATGGTAATGGATATACCTTGTATTTGGAAGGAAACAGCTTATTGCTAGGCGATCCTCCGAGAGATACAGAAAAAATATTACATTTAAATAACATAAATATTTTATTTTCCGCTATTAATAAGGATTTTATAAGAGGAAACGATTCAGTAGCTGGTGGACGATGGCGGATTCTAATTGAAGACACCATAATTTCTGGATCACGTAGGGCTGTAGACGCCAGAAGATCTGAAGTTATCATAAGAGGAAATACAAACATAAGGACCAGTAGATCAAATTTTGCATTAGGAAGTTTTGTTGTTGAAGAAAACAGTACGTATACGAGCATAGTATTTAATAGTCCCAGAGCTGCTGTATGGTATCCAAGGAATGTTTTTGGCGCTGCTGTCACAGGAAAAAATTCTGAGTTTTTAGTAAAAAAAGGTGCTACTGTAAATTTTTATCGAGAGAATAACAAGAATGCGAATCAGCCAGCTGTCTTTCGTCACTTTCAAAACTATATAATTGAGGAAAAAGCAAAAGTAAATTACTTTTATCAAAATCAAGAGGGTGGTGTAGCGCCGCTAGGAGATCAAAGTGCCTCAAATAATCGACCACAGAACTACACTGTAAAAGATAATGGTGAACTCAATATTTATACATCAAACCAAATGGGAATTCAATTTAGTAGAAAGGGTACTAGTTTACGAACAGAACAAGGTGCAAAAATGAAAGTATTGTTGGTTAATCAGGATAATAATATTATCCCAGAACTTCCTTCTTCTCCTGGTGAAAGTATTGAGGATGGACCTTATGAACCTGATGATGAAGATGAACCTGATACTGAATTAAATGCTATTATTAGCTTAAAAGGTGCAGACACTAAATTTTCAATAATAAACCCTCGAAACGTAGAGATTAGAAGTAATGCCGCTACCGATTTATTCTTTCTAGCAACGAGAGCTGAGGTAAGTATTCTCGATTCATATATAAGTGTTTGGCAAAACAGAGAATCTCTTTGGGAACAACCGAATCTTGTAAGTTCAACTAGTCGAGGATTTGGTCAGATTGGAAAAAACATTATGAATTTTAGTGACCCTAGATTTGATATCACCAATGAAAACTATAAACGAATAAGTATAGCTGGAAGTAAAGAATATCCTGATGAAAAATCAGTCATAAATATTTTTTATCTAGATCAAAATGGAAATACTGTATTTCCTAAAGAACAAATAGAAGGATATATCGATATACCTATAAAAATAGAAAGTGCTATTCCAGATGGAATAATTAGCCAATCGAATTATTCCATTCAAGATATTTTGACAGAAAATGGATTTTATGATGAAGAAACGTATGAATTTACTCCTCTCGATATAAATGCAAGTTTAACGTTTATGTTTGAAACACAAAAGGGCGGAAATATCACTATACGGTACACTGATGGAGAAGGTAAAAAATTATTGGACGATGATATAATTGAGGGAAACTTGAATGAACCGTATACTACTAACCCAAAAGAAATAGAAGGTTATGTTTTAAAAGACAAACCGGTAAATTCGACAGGGATTTTTAAAGAATATGAACAAATGGTGACGTACATTTATGAACAGCAACAATACTCCTTATCTTTCGAAGCTATACCGAGTGAAGGAGGGAATCCCTCAGCAGAAAAAACGACCATGCTTGAAGGAGAAAACACGTTGTTAAAAGCGAATCCGAATGAAAAATATCAATTTGAAAAATGGGAAGTGATCGGCTCAGGTAGTTTAGTATCAGATAAACAAAATCCAAATACACAATTTACTATGGGATCCGAAAACACAAAAATACGTGCGGTATATAATGAAAAAAAATTGGACGTAGAAACTAAAACTCAAGATATTATTTTAGGAAGTGATACAAAAGATATTGATTTAAAAAAATTCATAAAGTCAGTTTCTGAATCACCTAAAGGTCATGTTGTTGAAGATTTTCATGTTGAATTGATTGATGAGTTTGATCTTCAAAGTGTAGGTAAAAAAACAACAACTATCAAAGTAACTACTGATCACCTTTCAAAAGATGTAGTTGTCTCTTATAACATCATTTGGGGGCATAGTATTGGCTTTAAGGCAACTCAGGGGAATGAAACTAAATTAAACGAGTTTACTAGTTCACTCAGTTTATTAACTGGAGAAAAACCACAGCTAATTCCGACCTTTGGAGAACAGAGCTTACGAACACAACGTGTGGGAACACGCCCTCATATTAATATTTATAGAAACTCAGAGGAACATAGTTTATTATCTCATGCTCTGAGGTTAATAACATTTACAGATTCTATAAATAAGATGATTAATGAATGGAATGAGAATTTGACCGATGTATCATTGAATTATGGAGATGTTACTAAAATTAATACAAGTACAATTAATAATCCGGTAACTAATGAATTAGGAAATAATGTGTTTGTTTCTCGAAATAATGACATGCGTCTAGAGACGCAAGGGTACCCGTTTGCGTATTATATGTTGACTAGAAATGGCTATCATCTATTGCGTGTGAATCAATTAACTACACGAAATGATATAGTTGTTCCATTTGGTGCATCAAAAGAAGAAATGTCTCAAATAGCATCGACTTTTTTCTCATACCATGAAGAATTTACGGAATTAGAAAAAGAACAGTTTAGTTTTGAATTTGTGAGATTTGATAATACACATAGTTCAAATACAGATAAAGAGGGAGTTATTGCAGTAACACAAACAATTGAAGGAGAAGGTGCGTTTACTGTTAATTATGATGTTGTATTCGAAGTAGATTCCCCTTCACCTATTGCTCCGTTAGATCCATTGAATCCGGAAGTAGAAGTGAATCCAGAAAGTAAGCCTGACCCACTAGAAAATCAGGATCTATTGAGTATTGATTTCGTTTCTTCCTTTAAATTTGGTTCACAAGCTATTTCAGCTTATGATAAAACTTATCATGCACAACTACAACGGTTATTGAATGAGGATGGAACGGTAAACGAAATGGAAGAACGACCAAACTATATTCAGATCAGTGATCGTCGACTAGAATCTGAACGTAATGGTTGGGAATTAGCCGTGACACAAAAAGAACAATTTAAAAGTAAAGAACAACAATTGCTTAATGGTGCCAGTTTAATTTTTTCAAATCAACAACTCATTACTGCTCAAGGTGGAACAGCACCTAGACTACAATCTGTTACCTGTGAGTTAATACCAGGTAATCGTTTTACTTTGTTAAAAGCACAAGGTGATGAAGGAATAGGTACCTGGATTTATCGTTTTGGTGATGCCGATACAGCAAAAGAGAGTGTTACTCTCAACGTTCCCAAAGGGGCAAATCCAGAGGCGATAAGTTATTCGACAACGTTGATATGGGAATTGAGTTCAGTTCCTGACAATTAGAAAATAGTTCAATTTATTCTCTCATTCTATGACCTTAGACTCTCTAATAAATCGGACTTTCCTAAAAAATGAAAATATAAAAATAGATGAATTACTATGGTTAAATTAATAAGTAGAAAAATTTTTCTATTTAATCCCATCAATTTGAAAGGAGCATACAATATGGAAACACCTCTAACGAAGAATAATTATATGAGTCAGTTTCAAGAAAACATGCAAAGAGATAAAAGAGACATTGAAGAACTAGATGACTATTTGATACAACAGTTCGAGCAACTTGATCAATTGATAAATACAATTTCATCAGATAATTTTTTCTTAAAGCTTCCTATAATTCTAGGAATTGATGCAAAATTAACACTAATTACAGAGTTAATTCAATTTGATCAATTAAAAATAAAAGAGATTCTGCGAATAGTTGAAACAGACTATTCTACGTACTTCAAGGAAATTTGTGAGCTTGATTTAAGTGCAAAGAACAAATATTCGATGGTATATAATATATTATAAAAAATTTACTTATAAAATAAAGTGTGCAGAAAATCACAGTAAATAATAAATTGGCTGAGAGTTTGGGGCAATTAAACAAACTTAAACGGAGGATGCAGCTGACTTAGCAACAAACTATGTCATTCAATTATTTATTTCTGACTCTACAGAGACAGATGTAATACAGGGCATATTAACACTGACTTTGGCATTATAGATGTAGTGAGTGATAAAGATGATGCGACACTAGATAGAAATGGTGAAATATAGTTTTTACGAGATTATAGAAATGCATAACGTTTATAGCGTTACTTTAGTATGTGTCCGTTGATTCAAGCATGAATTGGTGACTGATTGTCTTAATCATTTTACGTGAAATTATTTTTTATCTCCTCATCTATAAAAGAAAACAAAAGCAAACGGATAAAGGTGATGAGAAGGAGTGAATGCAATGCTCTTAAGATTAAGAAGACTAATGCTTTTTTTAGGAACGATAGTTCTATTTATTCAAATAGTATTCATACCAACAAGTATGTTCTCTGCAGAGATAACGATAGACACAGACGAACATGAACAACAAGTAGAAATACCACACGAAAGAAACTCTTTAGAAAATTTGGCTGATGCTCCTCACCTTTTCTTTACTCAATCTCAATTGAAAGGAGCGGTAAATGAACCGATAAAGGTGAATATTTTTTCTGATCATGAAGTTTCAGAGGTGCGAATCATCTTACCCGAAGAAGCAATAATCATCAGAGAGCAGTTACCAGAAGGAACTTCAGTTGTACAAGGAGAGCAGCCTCATGAATGGTTGATTCAGTCAGAACAGGCTAAAAATACGTTTGCCCTTTCGTTGGAGTTTGACATGATTGGAAACTACGAACTATCGGTTGAAGAAACCACAGTTCATCTTGAAATCAGTGAATGTGAAGAAAGCGGTGACAATAATTCAAGCAGTACAGACATAGATCAGACGTTAAATACTGATATAAAAAACGAACGTAATGTGACTAATCTTTTAATAAATCCAAATTTTGTATTCAATAGAGGAGTGGAGACAACTATCCCTCACTGGGAATTAGCATCATCTACAACGCCGGTTGATGCCCTTTCCAGAAACTTGACTATTTCTCAAGCAACAACTGCAGCAGGTTGGAATAGATTAAGTGACTCTACTTTTCAAATAGGATCACATGCGGCATTGCAAGTTGAACGTCTAAGCGGAACTAGAACTTTAATGGCTAGTCAAACAATTCAAACTGTTCAAGGTCATACGTATGATGTACAAGTAAATGCAAGAAGAATTTCAGCTACAGGGAATTTAGCTATAACTGCTTATAATGGTAATGGGGTAATAGCTGGACCTAATGCATTAAACAGTGCATCGTACTTTTTAAGTTCAAATTACCAAATTTACAGAATGAGATTCACGGCAACTTCTGATCAGACTACGATTGGCTTTCGATTGGATGGACTAAACACAGCTATTACCCAGACTAGAGTAACTCCAGTTCAATATGCATTAAAATTGGAATCACTCCCATCCGTTGGTGGTAATACACAAGCCGATATGGATTTATTGAGTCAAGGGCAAAGTACCAAAATTGGAGCAACGGCTAACTATGGTTATCGGTTTGTCGGTTGGCAGGTGAATACTGGCACGAATGTAGTAATTGATGACCCAAGTGCAACCAATACGACAATTGCTATGGGAAATTCTGATGTTACTCTTCAAGCTTTATTTGAAAAAGAGGGAAGAGTTTTTGTTAATCATATTGATTCTGTGGGAAATAGGTTAGCAGATTCGAAAGAACTCCGGGGAGTTATTGGCGAAAGCTATGAAACAAGCGCATTGGAAATAGAAAAGTATAAATTAATTGAGAAACCAACGAATGCTCAAGGGATTTTTACTGAAGAGAATATAAATGTAACGTATATTTATGATGTTTCTCAAGTTAGTCCTGTTGATCCATTAGAACCAGATATCTATGTCGATCCAGAAAATAAACCAGAACTGCCAGAAGATCAAGGTTTATTAAGTATTGATTTTGTTTCTCAATTTAACTTTGAGACGCAAAAAATATCTGTTAGTGATCAAATTTATTATGCACAACCGCAACGATTATTAAATGTAGATGGAGCAGTAAGCGACAGCGAGGAACGACCAAATTTTGTGCAGATTAGTGATCGTCGTTCCGTCAATGAACGTAATGGTTGGCAGTTATCGGTTACTCAGTACGAGCAATTCCGTAACGAAAGTGGACAGGAATTAACCGGATCTGAAATTCAGTTATTCAATCAAGAACTAGTGACTGCACAAGGTGGAACTACACCTGAACTACAGGAAGAATCCATGCAAAGAATTTTACCAAATACAAGAAAAGTACTTATACAAGCAAAAGGAGAATCTGGGACAGGGACATGGATCTATCGTTTTGGGGATCAAAATACAGCAGATAAAAGTGTGGGTCTCTTTGTACCTAAAGGAACAAATCCAGAAGCAACTAATTATTCGACCAAGTTGACGTGGGAATTAAGTGCAGTTCCTGACAATTAAAAAATAGAGTATGATTTTTTTAATTCTCTAAATCTTTCGACCCTTTCATAAATCAGATCTTCACAAAAATGATAATCTAAAAAATATTAATGGTTTAACGTTGAAAATCAATAAATAGAAAGAATTTTATAGTTAATCATCCCCATAGGAAATAAAGAAAAAAGAAAGGATTATATAAGATGGTAGCAGCCTTAATGAAAGATGAATATATGCGCCAGATTCAAAAAAATCTGTCACAAGAAAAAAAAGAAAACGAAGCACTAAATGAATACTTGGTACAACAGTTCGAACAACTGAATCAATTGACAAGCACGATTTCACCAGACAATTTTTGGGAAAATCTCCCTAAAATTATAGGGATCGATGCGAAACTAACACTAATGGCTGAAATAATTTGTTACGACTATAGTAAATTGCCAATAAAAGAGATTTTGCGGCTTGTAGAGACGGACTACCGTACGTATTTTAAGGAACTTTGTGGCAATGATCTGAGTGCAAACTATAAATATTCGATGGTATTTAATGTAGTATAAATTTCTAAGAAAAGGAAACACCTAAGAACTACTTAGGTGTTTCCTTTTCCACTCTCTTACCAAGATAACGATAAATGGTTGTTCAAGAAACGTTCCATCGTTCGGCAATCGTCTTAATAGACGTATCGTTATCTACTAGAGTCTTCAGTAATTCCAAATCCACCTCTCAGGACGACCACCAAACCTTCCTCTTGCACGTGCAGCTTCTCTTCCAGCAGCCGATCCAAGCCAAAATCTATCATCTCAGGCATTTGTTAGATTCGGTTTTAGATGAAGAATAGCAACAAACCTTTCAGCAATTATTCTATTTTATCGAACAGAAAAAATTGAATCTACTAACAACAGCGCCTATCTATCCAATTTCTGAATATCGTCATGCATTAGTAATGGTGGAAAGAAAAAAACAAAAATATTTTTAAGCTTCGATGTTGACGAATAGGACGACTGATCGAAAACAGAGGCTGGAACATTAGTCCTAGCGCATCTCCTGAAGCCGAATAAATGGCGAGAATAGAAGTGACCTCTTCGGAAATAAGGCGCCATCCACGAAAATTGTTCTTCAAATTTTTGTGGATGGCGCCTTATTTCTTGAGGCTGAACACTTCTATCTCGGCCTCTTTTTTGTGGAGAAAATAATAGTGATATTTTTTTATGTATTTTCTAAATAAGCAGGCAAAGACAAATAAGTGATTGTTTCCATTAAAAGGCGCCAATCCGCAATCGTCGGAACATTGGAGATTCGATGGATTTGGCAAATCTGTTCATCGATCAGATGGAGATCATAATTACAAACAACTAGATCAGCTTGATACATTTCGATTGATTCTTTTGTTACAGCATGTTCGATTTGAAATTCGATCGTTGACCGTTGCGTAAAAAGTGTCTCAATCTCATTCAGGATATAATCATCTAAAGATGGTGGTCCTTGGATCGTAAATATAATGCGTAAATGCCGCTTCGATTGTTTCATTAAAAGTGAAGCATGAAATGTTGTCAACGCAGCTGCAAGATAGTCAATATGAACAAAACCGAACAAAGGATTATTTTTTAGAAGAGTCAATTTTTCAAGCCACACTTGGTAGATTGCAGAATATCGTTCCTTCATTTGCGTCACCATGGTGGGTGAATGTAATTCATAAGTATGGCTCATTTTAGAAAGTAAACGTGCATTGACCAAATAAGCTTCCATTTTTTCTAGCGTACCGTCCTTGACCATATGTTCTGGGAAAACAGTCGCTAGAAAACGTTGGATTGCTTCGATGACACCAGGAGCCTCTTCTCGATAAAATGCATAGGAGCGACCATCATCTAAATTGTTTTGACGTGTGTAGGAAATACAATGAAGTGAGACCAAGTATAACCATATTATTTCATTTAAGGAAAGTGTTTCTTTTGAGCGTGAAAGATAGTAATCCTGCAATAATGGTTCAAGCGAAGAGAAGCCTTTGCTGTTTTTGATCAACACTTTAATACTTCGATTCAGGCTACATAGCTTTTTGCATTTCCATCGTACTTTTGCAATGGATAGCCACAGAGCGGCACGAAAATGACTGAAATGTAAAAAAGCGTGATCTCTTTTATGTCCTTCGTCGACTAAATACTGAGCATCAATTTCGCTATCAGCATCAATGATCGCACTGTCGCCAAAGCTTGAGTAAAATGCAAAAAAACAAAAACGAATATCTTCTTCTTTACCTGATAAAGTCAATGGTCCGGTGGTGATCGTCACACTAAATTCTTTCAAGAGGTTATTCATATGACGAATCGTTTTAAAAATCGTACTTCTAGAGACCATCAAGGTATCGGCTAGTTCATCGGTTGAGTAAGTCATATTATGAAGTAACAGATCCATGATTTGGTAAGTGAGGGTTCTTTTGACTAATAAGGTGATCATCGAATCGATTGTCATTGCTTTTTTGTATTGGAATGATAATAAACCTTTTTGATCGATTTTTAGTGAAACACAATGCTCAATCAGTGCTTGATTGATTTCATCAATATCCTTTTTTAGTGTAGGTTTTGATTTCTCTAAGTTAAGTGCAAGTTCATTGATTGTTAATTGGTTGGTTTTATGTACTAAATTTAATATTTGATATTGTCGTTTAAACTGATTATCAAGTTGTAAGGTGATGGATAAATTTTCCATTATTCTAGCTTCCAATCTTTTTTTTCTGTAAATATGTAAGTAATCGATTTTGACTATAAAGATAAAACACATAGGTAAATAAGGTAAGGGGAAAATATACCTATTATAATTATACAAAAAAAACAAACGTTTGAAATAAAAAATCATTATAATTAAAAAAATTTTTCATAATCAGTAAGATCAGCTAGGGATAAAAATGTTTTTTTATATTTTTTGTTATTTTGAATAATTTCGTTATTTTTTTAGTTGGCAATATTTTTTGCCTGTGAAGATTTCTTTGGTGTATAGTGTGATATTTTTTTCTAAATAACAAAAAAAAAGTATCTTTAAATTTCTGTAATTAATAAAAATATCGATTGTAACAAGGATTTTTAAATGTAAATCAATTTTATAGTATTTTATTTTTATTTATTTTAGAAAAATAAAAATAAAAAAATTTTTTAATAGTGTTATTATAATAAAAAGATGTAGAAATGATAGTTGTGTAAAAACGTTATTTAACATCGCGATTTCATCCTGATTAAGAAGGGGGGGACATACATTCAATTAGTTGAATATAACTAGTGGATCTTTCAAAAAACATGAATAGTCCATTATGACGGTTGGTTGATTTATTTTAGAGGGCTTTTGTTTATGGAATCAACCATTAAATAAGAAAAAATTATGAATAGAATGAAGTAACCCATGTACATTGAGTATAACTTTCTGCCAAAAAATCAGCAGATTACGTCACGTCAAGTAATACGTATAGAGTAGGAGGAAGAAATGACTCATTTTTATAAAAAACAATTTTTACATATTATTGTAATTATCTTGCTGCTTTTTTCGTCATTAGGCAATAGTATCAGTGTTATTGCTGAGGCAATCAACGAGTTAAGGGTAGAAGAACATGTAGAAGATGTTAGCCAAACGCAGGAAACAACAGAAGAAACATTGGTAGAAGGTGATGAGACGATTGAGGATGAGAGTGAACGAGTAGAGGTATCAACCGAAAAAGTGGTGGAAGGTGGAACTTTAGTAGAAACGGAGCCAAGAGGTCTGCAACAGCTAAATAGTTTAAATAATTTTTGGATTTCTCAATTCTTGCAGGGCAGTGCTAGTGGAAATCGTACACAGTTTCCAACAACTTTTAAGAATTATTTTTTAAATGATAGCCGGGCATCCATTGTATGGTCAGGCAACAATCAGTTAGGTAACAGAATTGGAAATAGTATTGAAGGGCGAGTTATGCTGCCTAGACAATTTTTATACCGCAATACTAACGATTTATTGTATGCAGGTGTGAGTTATTCAGAAATGCCTGCAAAAAGTCAGTATCAATTCGGAGTGAATTCGGTTGAACATAGCAATGAAGATTTTCGATTTACTATTAAAGAAACAAATCCTTATCAAATAAAAGCGCCAGTTCTATCTCCCTCAAATAGTAATGAAGGTTCCTTAGCTGACTTTCAACAATATACTATACGTGTTGAAAGAGTCAGAGACGCAAAAAATACAAGTCAAAGGACAAACGCTTTTTCGGTTGATTTGGATTGGGTTTTCAATACGTATTTTTATTATGCCGCTAATTATATTCATATGTATTATGCAAACTATTTTGCAACAGTTGATCAAGCAATTCGTGGCAGTTTTATAGAACTACCCGCTCATACTTTGACGTCTGCTAGAAATCCATCACAAGGAGCTAGTGCGAATCCAACGGCTCCTGTGACCGTATTAGCACAAGGTGCAACAACAACGGTGACTGCTGCAGCACCAGCGACGGGGTATCAGTTTACGGGATTTGATGTAAGTGGTACAGGAAGTTCGATCACGAATGTGAATACAGCCAATCGAACAGGTACGTTTACGATGGGATCTCAAAATGCTAAAGTTACCGCTCGTTATGAGTTGACTAATCGAATGCTAACTTTAGCACGTTCACCACAAGCTGGAAGTGCCAGTAATCCAACTACGCCGACGACCAATCTGTTGGTGGGGACATCAACGAAGGTCACAGCAGATACACCTTCTCCTGGTTATCGTTTAGCCGGCTTCAATGTGACAGGTGACGGTAAGATTACAAATGTTGATTTAGCAAATCGCACAGCCACTTTCACCATGGGAACTGAAAATGCGACAGTCACAGCTGAGTATGCTTCGACGGTCATTCGCAATAAAGCGGATCTTGGGAAATTTTTACGAAGCGAATTTCCTTATGATTCAAATGAACAGACGTACGCGATCGAACCAGAGATAAATCAAACGATTGACATGTCCGGAGAAGGTGGTTTTACAGGTCGTAGTCAATTTTCTGGTAATCTGATCGGAAATGGTACAATCATCAAAAACCTTTCATTAGTAGCTTCAGGAGCTTCTCTTGGATTGATTCAAACGATCGATGGCGACAACCTTTCACGTATAGAAAACTTGAAATTAGAAGGATTACTCGTTAATAATACCAGAACACACTCTAATGTGGCTGGGATCATCGGTCAAGTAGCGAGTGGGAAGTCAGTTGAGCTTGAAAATATCACGATCGATGAAAGCAGTCAAATTGCTGCTAGTCAGCCTGATGGTAATGCAGGATTGATCGGGAACAATCAAGGTTCAGTAATGATCAAAAACAGTGAAGTTTTAGGAACGTTGCATAGCAACACCGCCAACGGACTGTTAGGTGGACTTGTTGGTGCAAATGACGGGCCGTTGATCATTGATAGTAGCCTTTCTCAAGTTACTTTTACTGGAGGTGATTCATACACATTAAATATCGGCGGACTAGTGGGTGCAACCAGTAGCGAGGTAAGGATCACTGATTCTATAAGTGAAAGCCAAACAATCATCAATTCATTAAATGGGACATATCGAGGTGGTATGATTGGTCTAGTGAAATTCTCAGGAGAGGTTACGATCCAACGAAGTATCAATGCTGGTGATATGCGAGGAAATAATAGTTATGTGGGCGGATTCATCGGAAGGTTGTCAGGAAATGCTAGAATTGAGGAAAGCTATCACAATGGGCACGTCCAAGGAAATACAAGTCTAGGAACTGCTGGGTTCATTGGTAAGGCCGATAGCGATGGTGTTCTTGACATCATGGATAGTTATAGTATCGGCTCTTCCAATGGTAATGGTGTGATTGGGAACAATCAATTAACGGATTCTGTGACACTCAGCCAACTCTTTGTCGCAGGATTTACAGGGGGGGAACCCATTACTTCAGGTACGATGGGTATCACGGCGACTAATGTTTATTTTGATTCCAGTACGACGAATAAGTCAACGACGACTGGAGTTGGAGAAGCGAAAACAACGCTAGAGTTGATTGAAGAAACAACCACTGCACTAGGTTTCGGAAGTCGTTGGCAAACTGACTTTTCAGTGGATCAGCGCACGAATAAAACCTATCCATATCTTAGTTGGCAGACCCAAAATACCCAACCATCTATGTTTTTTGAAAGTATCGATCCGATGGTCGATCATCCAGTGACAGGCAATCAAGTGTCCGTAACGTTAGACCTAAAACAAGAGCCATTGAAACTATTCAATCCATATAGTTCTGGCTTAGCAGGTGAAGCCACAGAAGGAACTTTCGGTTTCAATCAAGGCAATGTTAAAAATGTATCAATTGGGGTGATCAATCAACAAGGAGTTGTGGGCTTTACCGCACGGCGAATGAGTTTGACACTGGGGCGTGATCCCTTAACAGGAAGTGCAGCTGATCCAATTGCTGTCCAGACGAATTTTATCGAAGGGGATACAACAACGATTCAGGCGGCTGAAGCAAATGCTGGATATCGTTTTGTTGGATTTAGCGTGACAGGCACAGGAAGTATCGTAACAAATGTTGATCAAAAAAATCGAACAGCTACTTTTTCGATGGGGACAGAAGATGCAACTGTGACAGCAAATTATGTGCAAACGGTCATTCGAACAGCAGAGGATCTAAGTCGTTTTTTGAACAGTCAAGTGCCTTTTGATGAAGATGATAAAGACTATTCGATTGAACCAGAAGATGGAATATCAATCGATATGGCAAATGCAGGAACTTTTTCAGGCAGACGAGTGTATGGAGCGAAATTGATCGGTAATCATGCGATCATCAAGAATTTGACGTTGACTAGTGGAGAATTAGACTTAGCTTTTATTCATTCAGTCGGAAACGATCCTTTACGAATTGAGAATCTAACATTTGAAAATCTAAGGGTGTCAAATACTAGAGGACAGTCATATACCAACTATACTGCAGGAGTGATTGCCCAAATCAGCACAGGGAGTATTGTTGAACTTGATAATATCAGGATAGACAGTAAAAGTAGTATTGTTTCAAACCAGTCAGATGGAAGCGGGGCTTTTGTTGGAAACAACACTGGACAACTAATAATTACGAATAGCCAAGTATCAAGTAATCTTCATTCGAATACTTCGAACGGTCTACTAGGGGGTCTCGTCGGTCGCACGACAGGCGTGCTTACCATGGGGCACTCTAGTTCAAAAGTGAATTTTACTGGTGGGAATAATTATACTTTGAATTTAGGCGGTTTGATCGGTCAAGCATCTGGTACAGTAACGATTACCGACACGCTTAGTGAGACGCGCTCGACAGTTAATTCTTCAACTACCAGCTATCGTGGAGGACTGATTGGCTATGTTACAGAAATTGGTCAAGTTCAGATTGAACGCAGTATCAATTCGAGTGATATACGAAGTGGGAATAGTTATGTTGGCGGGTTTATTGGTCGTTTAGCAGGAAATGCGACGATCAATGAGAGTTATCATAATGGATATATGCTTGGAAGTCTATCCAATGGTTCCGCGGGATTTGTTGGTAAGCTCGAAGGAAATGGTCACTTAACGATGATAGATAATTATAGCGTTGGTTCAACGAACGGACATGGGGTGATCGGAATAGTCGATTCGACTGCTACTGCAAAGCTCACAAACTTGTTCGTCGCAGGTTTTACTGCAGGTGAAGCAATTTCGAATACTACAACTGGGATTACAGCAAGTAATGTTTATTTTGATGCAAGCACTACAAGGAAAACGACGACAACTGGTGTGGGTGAAGCTCGTAGTACTACAGGATTGATCGATAGAACTATAACTGAGCTTGGGTTTGGTGAAAAGTGGCTCACAGGTTTTGCTATGGAGAGCAGTGCTAATCGAACTTATCCCTATTTGAAGTGGCAGACGAACGGGTCACAAACATCCGAGTTCTTTAACTCGATCCAACCAGAAGTAGATACAGCTGTCTCAACAAACCAAGTAACAGTAACTCTAGATCTTGCAGGACAACCTGTTTACTTATTCAATCCATATCAAGCGGAATTGGCAGGAGAGATCACAACAGGTACATTCCAAATCAATCGGAATAATGCCGAACGTTTTTCCATCGGGGTCATCAATGAACAAGGCGTCATTGGTTTTACTGGTATCGGAAATTACACAGATTTCCAGCCAAAGAATCAAGTCTTGAACTATGGATATGGGGAAACAGATTACCAGGCAATGGACTTTGTCACAGTATTCAAAGATCAAACGGAAACAAAGGATTATGACGCACGTTTTGTAAGTTTTCCTGATTCGTTGAATGGTAAATCTGCACGAGTAGAGGTTTCGAAAAATGGCACAGTATTAGCTACGGTCGATGTGCCAGTCACTTATCAGTTTGGTCATTCTTTGAATATACGAGGAATTAAATATACTGACTTCGATCACGATACACGGGCTGCAACATTTAGTTTGAACCGAGATCAAACACAGATTACTGCAACTTATGAATATGGATTATCTAATCAAGAGATTCATTACAGGTTCGCGAATGAGCTTTATTATGAATTTAAACACTTTGAAGGTTCCACTATCAAAAATGGTCCATTGAACAATATGACTGCTGATACAGTTTTTTCAGTAGAGGGTGGAGACTTAGTGAAGATTTTGGATGGTTTCGGAACAAATCGAAGACTATCAGTTGCGAAAGGCGAGATCGTGGAAATTTTCCATGCAGAGGTCAATGGCAGACTGGACAACTTCAAAGATAACGTGGTGCAGCCAAGAATATCGGATAATCGAAGTCGTTATCAAATTACCGCGAATGGATTTGAACGATTAAACATTGATCGTTTAAATCCAAGGGAACAAAAAGCAACGTTAGGAATGTCTCGTGAAGATATGGATCGTCAAATTGGACGATATTTGGATATCAGTCAATATCCTACCTTGAAAATTGAAGGGTTCACCCAATATCCCAATACGTCAAAAGAAGGAGCGACGACTGGCAAAATCGTTGTCAGCGAGTCATTGGTTAATGGCGAAACAGCTACATGGGAGTATACTATTCCTTTTGTGGTGGAAAGTGATCTAGCAATCCATGTAACGTTACCGGTTCGGATGGCCTTTAACGTCTTAGACGATCAAGTGACTAGCGATGATTACCAAGTGGTCAATCATTCGACAACGACAGAACTGACAGTTTCCTTCCATACCAAAAACGATGTGGAATTAGCAAGTACTTCGAATATTGTCTTTTTAGATTCATTGGAACAAGAGGTGACAAGCGAATCGATGTTTTTATATTTGCAACGAAGAGGTGCGACCTTATCTGACAAGCCTTTAGTTGGACAAGAAAGTACTTTTGCTGGTGCACAGTGGACTGAATCAATGTCAGCAGATTCTCGAATGTCACTTCATTTTACAGGGAAATATTTTGGTGATGCCACACAAAATAATAAAGTAACAGGCAAGCTAAGTTTACACCTTGCTGCGAAGATAAATTGAACACACACAAGAAGGTGAACATGATCACACAGAAACTAAGTGAAAAGAATGAACAACAAAAGAAAAAAAGATTACTGGCAATTCTTTTATTATTGCTCGTGTTAGTTGCGATTGGTTGGTATTGGTATGCCAATAACCAACCAACGCAGATTTTGTCGGATGATTTTCCCGAGATCAAACATGCGGAAAAAATGACAGGAGACCAATTGAAAAAATATGCCAACCAAGCAGTAGACGATAGTAATGTCACTATCAATGTGTATCCGGAAGTCAGGGTCAATGCGGATGGTAAAACGGGAAACATTTGGATCCAAAACTTACCGACCAATCGTTATGGGCAGCAAGCAATATTGTCCATAAAGGATTCTAAAGAAACACTGTATGAAACGGGTTTATTGGAGCCTGGATATGAAGTAACCGAATTAACATTGGCAAAAGAGTTAACGACAGGCACGCATCCAGGAGTAGTGGAATTAGAGTTTTATGATTTAGAAAATAAAAAGCTTATGGGTAAAACGACGGTTGACGTGACCATCAATGTCAATCAGTAAAGACGGAATAAAGCAATCATGCTTTAGAATATAAAGAGATAAATAAAGGAGATAACAAAATGAAAGTAAAAAATATTTTAGCAACAGGATTGATGTTCGGCACGATTTTAGCAACAGGGGCAAGTGTTCAAGCTGATATTATCATCAACGGAGAGGACCAAACGATCGATAATTCAATAGGTGGGTCGATTGATACGACTGCAGATGTGGAGATCAATGGAACTTTAGGATTTGATAACACAGATCCTGAAGCGCCAGAACCAGGAAATCCAGATAAGTGGTTGAATGTGACGTTACCATTAAAAGCTGTTTTCTTCACTGAACCAGAAGACTATAAGACGATTTTAGGTGGAGAGCATAAGATCACCAATCATTCGGGTCGTCCAGTAAAAATCAGTCTAGGAAGTTACACAGTTTCTTCTGGAGATATCTCAGCAATCGATCAGTTAACGTTGGTTGTTAGTTTAGGGAGCAACAATCTTTTGATTGAAAATGGGGCAGTAAATTCAAATTTATCAGGAGACTTGATGACCTTGGCTTCACCGAATGCACGTCCTAGTGATCTACAAGGAGATAGCGCAGCGACTTTTACTTTTAAAGGAGAAGTTGATACTGATATTCTTGATTTTCCAACGGATAAAGGAGCAATCTCAATTGCAAGTACGTTGACGTTGAACATTGAAGCCCTAGATGAAGCTGGCGATCCTTATCCATAGTTCAAATTGTGAGGTGATTGGATGAAACAAAAAAAACAAACAATTCTTTGTTTGTTCATGGTTTTAGGTCTATTGATCGTTGGATTGCCACAGATGCTCATAGAAGCTAGTTCTAATACAATTGAAGTCATTGGAGAGCTAGAGTTTGACTCAAACGCTACACAAGAAACAAGCCCTACAAAGCCGAATACTAGAGATCCGAAAGAATCAGTGACACCAAGCGCTCCGCCTAAGAAGAATGTTTTACCACCATTGGGAGAAACAACACAAATATTGTACGTTTTGATAGGCGCGATTTTGTTTTTGATCGTTCTAGTTAGTTATCAAATTATTAGTGACAAGCGTCGAAATCCAAAAAAAATGATTAAAATCATTGTGAACGATTCATCTAAGAAATAAATAGAAACCGTAGATTGAAGAATCTGCGGTTTTTTTATGGGAAAAAGCTTATAACAGCGTATTCGATATTTACCACAATTAGAATCATTTGTTAAAAAAATCACTTGACTTAGAGTTCGGTTCAAGGTGTATGATTAAGCAGAAATAAAGGAGGGAAATTCATGTTATTAAAACGAATAAAAGGTCCTCAAGATCTAAAGAAATTGAAACAAGAAGAGCTCCAACAAGTGGTAGAGGAAGCACGTGCCACGTTATTGGAAAAAATCAGCCAATACGGTGGACATAATGGCCCAAATCTAGGTGTTGTTGAAATGACGGCGGCGCTACATTATGTGTTCGATTCACCAGAAGATCAATTTGTTTTTGATGTCTCACATCAAACTTATGTGCATAAAATGTTGACAGGAAGAGCACAAGCGTTTTTGGACCAAGCGCATTACCAGGAAGTCTCAGGTTACACGAACCCATTAGAGAGCGAACATGATCTCTTCACGATCGGTCATACATCGACTTCATTGTCTTTAGCAAACGGTCTAGCTAAGGCAAGAGATTTGAAAAATGAAACAAATAATGTCATTGCAGTGATTGGCGATGGGTCTTTATCGGGTGGCTTAGCCTATGAAGGTTTGAACAATATTTCTGAACTAGGCACGAATACGATCATTATCGTCAATGATAATGACCAGTCGATCGCAGAAAATCATGGGGGACTTTACAAAAATCTCAAAGAGCTAAGGGAAACGAATGGTCAAGCTACGAACAATTTCTTTAAAGCATTAGGACTTGATTATCATTATCTGGAAGCAGGCAATGATTTAGCTGCTTTGATCGAGTTATTCAAAGAAGTAAAAGATCAAAATACGCCGGTTGTGCTACATATCCATACCGTCAAAGGAAAAGGATACTCCTTTGCAGAAGAAAATCGTGAAAAGTTCCATGCGGGTGGACCGTTTAGTCTCGAAACAGGTGAGTATCTGCGATCGAAAGGGAAAGAAACCTACAGCAGCATAACAACAGACTTTTTATTACGCAAAATGGCTGAAGATCCGACAGTAGTAGCCGTAAATGCAGGGACACCGATGATTTTATTTTCGCCAGAGCAACGCCAACAAGTCGGGGCAAAATTTGTGGATGTAGGAATTGCTGAAGAACATGCGGCAACGATGACTGCTGGTTTAGCCAAAGGCGGAGTAAAACCAGTATGGGCAGTCCATTCACCGTTTTTACAAAGAAGTTATGATCAAATCTCCCATGACTTAGCGCTGAATCGCTTATCAGGTACAATCCTCGTGACACTTGCTTCTGTAAACGGAATGAATGATGAAAGTCATTTAGGGATCTTTGATATTCCATTTTTGAGCCATATCCCTAATTTAGTCTACTTAGCCCCAACTACGAAAGAAGAGTACTTAGCGATGCTTGAATGGTCGATCGATCAAACGGATCAATTAGTGGCAATCCGCGTACCAGTCGGTCCGATCACTTCTTCTGGTGAAGTAGATCGGACAGATTACAGCCAGTTATATAAGAACAAAGTCATTCAAAAAGGCGAAAAAGTAGCAATTATAGGTGTAGGTAATTTTTATGGTTTGGCAGAAAAAGTGGCTATTGAATTAAAGAAAACTCTCCAGCTAACTGCTACGGTGATCAATCCAGCATTCATCTCTGGGATAGACACTGAATTACTAGATGAACTCAAAGAAACCCACGATATAGTAGTTACACTTGAAGATGGTATCTTGGAGGGCGGGTATGGACAAATGGTTGCTGGCTATTTGGGGGATGCTGCGATCCTTGTACAAACTTACGGCTTAGATAAAGCATTTCATGATCGTTATGAAGCATCGGAACTATTAGCGGAAAATGGTCTGACAGTAGAGAATATCGTGGGAAATATTGAAGAAACGCTCGCTGATCAACGATAGTCAAGTTGAAGAAGCGCTTATTTCTAGAGAAAGAGTTGAAACTAAGCGAACTTACACCTGAATCAAATTTATAAATAAAATAATTGAACAATTAATTACTGAAACAGTGACTGGCTTTCAATGCTGAGGATATTGTATTGAAGCAAGCCACTGTTTCTTTATCGGCATTTTTATCTGAAAGTCACTAGAAAATTAGGATGAGTATTTTGGTGATTGCAACAGAGTGCATTATGTTGTAAATCCTTATCGCTTAACAAAAAGTGCCAGATTGAAAATGAATCCCAATTGGAAAAAAACAGCGAATAGCATGGGAGATAGTTAGCTTGATATAGTGATTTGGATCATTTTTCCAAATTCAAGGCGGGCGATCGTTGAAATAGCTTGTTACTATTTTACAAATTCGAGGGTCACGATCAGTGCAGTGTGTTTCTGATAACACAGATGACCCTATTGAAGTGTGTGGTAGGGGGCCGTCAAGAATTTTTGGAAGCTGGTGCAGTTTAACTAATCGATCAGTTTTTTAATTTGCTAAGACGCATAGAAACGATTTAAGAGAAGCGAGCTGTTACGATTGGAATCGATCAACCATAAAGAAGTCTGGGTAGAAGCCTTTAAACTTGAGCAATAAGGTGGCGTCCACGAGATTCGTTCTCCAAATTTTGTAGCTGGTGTCTTATTTTTTTGCAGAGGACACTACTATTTTTGCCGTTCATTCGGTTTTTGCTAGTGCGAGAGGGATAATGTCATATTTTTTTTGCTAAAAAAGCATAAAGTTGCAAAGTAATGCAAAATGTCGTATCCTAGGTAAGAGGAGTGAGCGTCATGTTAAAGGAAGAACGCATCCAGCGTATTAAAACAATGATTGATCAAGAAAAAAGTGCTTCGATTGAAGATTTAGCAGATCGCTTAGACGTGTCTAAAGATACGATTCGCCGCGACTTGATCCAGTTAGAAAAACAGCACCAAATCAAACGGACCCATGGCGGTGCTTTAGCGCTTCAAAAAGAAGCAACGATCTTTGATTATGAGAAACGGTCATCGATCCTAAATGAAGTGAAAAAACAAATGGCTGAGCAGGTGCTTGAAATAATGGCAGATCCTTCCTCAATCATCTTCGATTCTTCGACTACAGTGGAAGCAGTGATCAGAGAACTACCGGACAAAAAAATCCATGCGGTGACTAATTCTTTATCTCACGCTTTATTACTAGCCAATCATCCGAAAACAGCTATTTCCTTATTACCCGGTAAATTACACAAAGAACAGTTGTTTTTATTTGGAACGGAAACAGTGGAACAGTTGAAAAATTATCAAGCAGACTACACACTACTTGGAGTATTTGCGTTGTCAAGCGAAGGACTGTTCATCCATACAGAGGAAGAAGGCTTAGTAAAACGTCAGATGATCCAACAAGGACGTAGCGTGATCGCGCTAGCGGATCATACAAAACTAGATAAAACTGGTTTTTATAAAGTTTGCGACTTATCAGCCATTGATTATTTGATCACGGATCAAAAGCCTCCAAAAGCATTAGCCAAAGCACTGACTGAGAACCATGTAGAACTCATAGAAGCGAGGAAGAATGAATGAAAAAAGAAAACATCCAGTTAACAACTATACCAAAACCAGCGATTTTTCCTGATGTTTCCCCTGTCTTTTTAACAGAGGAGACGATCACCGAACGAATCAACAAAACGATCGAACGCATGAAAGACGAAGCGATAGATCTGTTGGTGATATATGCAGATAAAGAGCATGGTGGTAATTTTGAATATTTTACAGGCTTTATTCCGCGATTTGAAGAAGGATTATTGGTGTTAGATCAATCGGGCAAATTCACGATGATCCTTGGGAATGAGAATCTAAAAATGAATGCACATGCGCGTATCACTGCTGATTTGATCCATTATCCAGCATTTTCTTTACCGAATCAACCAATGGACAATGAACAAAATCTGTCAGCTATTTTTGCATCATTAAAGGTGGCAGATAGAAAGAAAATCGGATTAGTCGGTTGGAAGTTGTTTACGTCTATGACACAAGACAATAGCCAATTGTTCGATGTACCATTTTTTATCGTAGATGCGCTAAAACAAGCAATCACTGTGGAAACTGCTATCGTCAATGGCACTCATCTATTGATTGGTGAGGAAGGGGCGCGTGTCATGAATAATGCAAATGAAATCGCACACTACGAATATGGGGCAAATCTTGCTTCATCTTGCATGCTACGTGCATTAGATGCCATTGAGCTTGGTGTGAAAGAATCCGAGATCGGAGAGTTGTTGCACGGACAAGGACAAGCGAATACAGTGATCACGATTACTGCAACTGGACGCCGTTTTGAATTTGCGAATCTTTATCCGACAGCAAAAACGATCCAATTAGGTGATCCACTGTCATTGACGACAGGCTTCAAAGGTGGCTTATCCAGTCGTACAGGATTTGTGATCGAAGAAGAAGCTCAACTGCCGGTAGAACAAGCCGATTATCTTGATCGAGTAGCAAAACCATATTATGCAGCTATCGTTAGTTGGTTAGAAGCTATCCATATCGGAATGAAAGGGGCTGATCTCTATCAGTTGATTGAAACAGTCTTGCCACAAGCGACCTATCATTGGCATTTGAATCCCGGACACTTGACGGCGGATGAAGAATGGTTAGCCTCACCCATTTATTCTGGTTCGCAAGAAATCATCAAGAGTGGTATGATCTTCCAATTAGATATTATTCCTTCTGTATCAGGATATACTGGAGTAAGTGCAGAAGAATGTGTGGTACTTGCAGATGAAGGATTGAGAAATGAAATGAAGGCACAATATCCAGACATGTGGGAGCGGATTGTTAGACGTAAGCAATATTTAGCGGATGTCTTGAAGATTCATGTAAGTGAAGAATTGCTGCCTCTATCAAACACTGTCGGTTATCTCCGTCCGTTCTTTTTAGCCAAAGAAAAGGCATTCTGTGTAGATTCAGTTGAATAAGCAACCTCCCTTCTTAACGATCGAGTAATCTGGTTGAGAGGGGGATTTTTTTATTTAAGTGCAAAAGAGTATTTTCGTTAGGCCTACTTTATTGTATAATATGTAAACGATTTCTTTTTGTGGAGGTAAAGATGAAAAAGGTTTTATTGATTGATAATGGACGTAAATATTTTTCGAAAGAACAATTGATCCAGATCATAAAAAAAGCAAGTCAATGTCGATACACGGCGATTTCTTTTGCACTGGGAAATAACGGATTACGCTTTTTACTGGATGACATGGCGCTGACTGTCAAAGGAAAAGCTTATTCCAGTCAGTCAGTCAAAGAAGCATTGATTGCAGGAACAAAACAGTACTATGATGATCCTAATGGCACTTATTTGACTGAAACAGAAATGGCAGAGTTAGCTAGTGTGACTAAGGAAAAAAATATGGAAGTGATCCCGCTTATCAATACCCCTGGACATATGGATGCGATTCTAACAGGAATGCAACAATTAGGCATCGAACACCCTTGTTATCAAACGTCGATTCGAACACTTGATTTGGATAATCAAGAAGCGGTCGCTTTCACGAAAGCACTACTTGAAAAATATGTGAGCTACTTCTCAACGATAACTAGTTCCTTCAATATAGGTTGCGATGAATTTGCCAATGATTTAACTGATGGCGGGTGGCGAGGACTCCAGCAATCTGGGAAGTATCGAGATTTTGTCACCTATACCAATCAGTTGGCTCAACTGGTCAAAACCTATGGGATGATTCCAATCGTATTTAACGACGGCATCTACTACGAGGAAAAAGAACAATTTGGTCGATTCGATCAAGACTTAATGATTGCCTATTGGACAGCGGGATGGGACAACTATCACGTCAGTTCTGCGAAATTTTTACTTGATCAAGGGCATCGACTATTGAATACGAACGATCACTGGTATTGGGTCATTGGTCGAAAAACAAGTGAACAAGGACATTACTCCTTTGATACAGCAAAAAACGCACAAGCGACAATCTCAACGGCCACTGTGGTTAGCGGTACTGAGTTACTGGTAATGGGGAGTATGGTCAGTATTTGGGCAGATGAGCCACAAGCAGAGTTTGTACTGGCTGATCTGTTTGAACTACTAGAAACAACTGTAAAACAATAGTCAAGACAAAAAACTGTCGTTCGATGGCGTACATAGTTGCTCATTGGAAATCAGTTTTTTTGTTATTTTTTATTGTTTAAAATGAGAGTCCATCCATTTGAAGCTATTTTCATTCGTTTTTTTATTGACAGTAATTCGTTACTAGCGTATATTATATTTTATAAATCGTAATCATTACTATTTGTAATTTTGGATGGTTTGATCAAAGTTTCAAATAGGGCAATGATAGAATTACTAAAAAAAGTGAGAGAAGGGGAAAAAATGCGTCAAAACATTACATTAGAATGCAAGGAAACTGGTGAACGAATCTATCTGACGAGTAAAAACAAAAGAAATACACCAGAACGATTAACGTTAAAAAAATATTCGCCAAAATTAAGAAAGAAAATGCAATTTACAGAAGTAAAATAAAGTGAAATGAATGTTCTAGAAAATAGGGGGTTAAAATGGAGAAGCAAGACCTTTCAAGTGCATATAGACGATTGAAAAGCCCGAATATCAAAACACGAAAACGTGCGCTTAAACTCATCCAACAATCAAAAAGATTGAAGAATAAATACTAATAGTAGTAATATCATTGGTTTCGATATATCTCCTTTTTTTGCTGTATAACGATGATAAAAAACGTGTTATACTATTCAAAAATAAAGGGGGCGAAACCAATCGATATCAAGTATACCTATGCAACGATCAAGGATTTACCGCGAATTGTAGACATTTATAATCAGTCTATCGCATCGAAGCAAGCAACGGCGGACCTAGAACCGATAACGGTTGACTCGAGGGTCCCTTGGTTTGAGGCGCATCATGCTGATTCTAGACCGCTTTGGGTAATGCGGCATGGTGATTATATCGTTGGTTGGATCAGCCTTAGTGATTTTTATGGTCGGCCTGCGTATCAACAGACAGCGGAAATCAGTATTTATCTAGACCCGGTAACACGTGGTCATCATTTAGGCAAGGCCGCACTTGGCTTTGTGGAAACTCAACTGCATCGTTTAAAAATCCAGACAGTGCTTGCATTTGTTTTCGATGTGAATCAGGCAAGTAAAAAGTTATTTCTCAAAAATGGATATGCCGTTTGGGGACATTTGCCAAAAGTTGCCAACATGGGCAGTCAAGAAAATGATCTGATCATTCTAGGAAAAAAATATCAAAATCAATAATAAAGATGTACATTTTGTCCATGTGACAAAAATGTATGTCTTTTTTTTGCATCTTACTACACAAATGACTCATTAAGTGCTAGACTAACAGATGAAACAGGTATTGATATCTGTATTAATATTATTTATATTTATTATGTAACGACCATGTAAATATCGTTGAAAAGGAAGATGTCTCATGTTGTTTAAGGAAAAACAAGGCGTAGAAACTGTATCAGAAGAAGTAGTTAAAGAAAAACAAGGTTCAACAACTGTAGTAGAAAGTTTAATCAATCATCAAGTTGATTACGTATTCGGTATTCCAGGAGCGAAAATCGATGGAGTATTCAATGAATTAGAAGATCATGGTCCAGAGTTGATCGTGACGCGTCATGAGCAAAATGCTGCCTTTATGGCGCAAGCAATTGGTCGTATTACTGGAGAACCAGGTGTGGTGATTGCGACAAGTGGGCCAGGTGCAAGTAATCTAGCAACCGGATTAGTCACAGCGACAGCAGAAGGTGATCCTGTGTTGGCAATCGCAGGCCAAGTAAAACGAAGTGATTTATTAAAATTAACACATCAAAGCATGAACAATGCCGCGTTGTTTGAACCAATCACAAAATATAGTGCAGAGATTCAAGATCCGGAAACAATTTCAGAAATTATCGCTAATGCCTACCGAATGGCAAAGAGTTCGAAAAAAGGCGCTAGTTTTATCAGTATCCCTCAAGATGTGGTGGATGCACCAGTCAAAAGTGATGTCATCAAACCATTACAAGATCCTAAATTAGGCTCAGCATCTTCAGGAGATATCGACTATCTAGTTGAACGGATTCGTGAGGCGAAGTTACCAGTATTGTTAGTTGGAATGCGTGGATCAAGTAAAGATGAAACAGCAGCCATTCGTCAACTTGTTGAAAAAACAGGATTGCCTGTGGTAGAAACTTTCCAAGCAGCCGGTGTGATTTCTCGTCAATTAGAAGACCACTTTTTTGGTCGCGTCGGTCTCTTCCGCAATCAACCAGGAGATATGCTGTTAAAACGGAGTGATTTAGTGATTGCGATTGGTTATGATCCAATCGAATATGAAGCGAGAAATTGGAATGCTGAAAAAGATGCTAGAATCATCGTCATTGATGAAACACCAGCTGAAATCGACAGTTACATGCAACCAGAACGTGAACTAATCGGGGACATTTCTGCAACCTTAGATTTACTGACAGAGTCATTAGAAGAAGCACAAGTATCGGTAGATGCGCAAGAATATTTAAATACGTTGCAAGAAAAGTTGAAGGCACGAGATATTTGTGAAACCAGTAATGAAGACGGGATCTTACATCCATTAGAAGTAATCAATACACTGCAATCGAAAGTAACGGACGACATGACTGTGACGGTTGATGTAGGTAGTCATTACATTTGGATGGCCCGCCACTTTAGAAGTTATGAAGCGCGTCATTTGCTATTCAGTAATGGCATGCAAACATTAGGAGTCGCACTTCCTTGGGCGATCTCTGCTGCACTGGTTCGTCCAAATACGCAAGTAATCTCTGTGTCAGGAGATGGTGGCTTCTTATTTTCTGCCCAAGATTTAGAAACAGCTGTGCGTAAAAAACTGAATATCATTCATTTGATTTGGAATGATGGTCGTTATAATATGGTCGAGTTTCAAGAAATCATGAAATATGATCGAGCATCAGGGGTTGATTTTGGTCCAGTTGATTTTGTTCAATATGCCGAAGCTTTTGGGGCTAAAGGTCTGCGAGTAAGCAATGCAGAAGAATTGGCATCTGCCTTAGAAGAAGGATTTGCGACAGAAGGGCCAGTCATCATTGATATCCCGATTGACTATCGAGATAATGAAAAATTAGGTGAAACGATCTTACCGGACCAATTTTACTAAGGGGATGTTCAGATGAAAGAGAAACTATTATATCAACATGGGACATTAGGTGCGCTAATGGCGGGACTGATGGACGGTACTACTTCCATCGCGGAGGTCTTGAAGTACGGTACACTAGGTCTTGGAACGTTACATGGATTAGACGGCGAAGTGATATTTTTAGACGGTGAAGCCTATCAAGGTAGATCAGATGGCGCATTGATCCATTTGTCTGGAGAAGAGTCCACTCCTTATGCGGCAATCACTGCATTTTCAGCGGATCGTTCATTTGCAGTCAAACATCTATCTAGCGAAGCATTAAAAGAACAAATCCTAAAGGACGCAGCAGGGAAAAATCTCTTTTTAGCAGTCAAGATCAGCGGTTTATTTAAAGATATGCATATCCGGATCATGCCAAAACAAGAGAAACCATATCGACGTTTAGCGAAAATCTCAGAATCCCAGCCAGAGTTTCATCGATCAGATATTCAAGGGACCATTGCTGGTTTTTATACACCGGAATTATTTCAAGGGGTGGCTGCTGCAGGCTTCCATTTGCATTTTATTGACGATGAGAAAACATTTGGAGGACATATCCTTGATTTTACTGTGTCGCAAGGAACAGTAGAAATCAGTCAAATAGAATCTTTGGTGCAACATTTTCCGACGAATGACCCGACTTTTATCCAAAATGAAATCGACTATGCAGATCTAGCTGCTGAAATCGAGCAAGCAGAATGATCATCTAGTCATTAAGAATCAAAAACAAATCATAGCGTTGCTCCTTGAATTAGGCTATAATTTTGGGCATAGAAGGAGTGATTTTGGATGTTATGGACAGAAAAAGAAAAAAGAGATGCTTATGAAATTTTGCTACTCCAACAAAAAGGTCTTTTAGAAGCGGAAGACAACTGGTTAGCCAATTTAGCTAACTCCTCTGCATTATTGAATGAAACTTTACCTCAAACAGTCTTTGCCGGCTATTATTTATATGATGGACAAGAATTAATTTTAGGTCCTTTCCAAGGTAGAGTGTCCTGTACCCGTATCAAAATGGGAAAAGGTGTTTGTGGCGAAGCAGCCGAAAAACAAAAAACATTGATCGTTGCGAATGTGAAAACCCATGAAAATTATATTTCATGTGATTCAGCCGCACAATCTGAAATCGTAGTGCCGATGATCAAAGAAGGTCAATTGATCGGAGTACTTGATATCGATTGTGGTGTGACTGAGGGCTACGATGCTTTAGATCAAGAATTTTTGGAACGATATATTGAGTTATTGTTAGGTGATTTTCCTGTAAATGTTATGAAATAAAGTGAAAAAGAGTTGAAAAAAGGTGTTTGATCACTTTTTTTCAACTCTTTTTTAGTTTATTGAACATTTTTGTTTTCATAATCTAATTTTAATGTTATTATCATTTTATAAAATATTAAAGAACAAGAGGAGAATGGGTTATGACAAGCGAAACAATCGTTTTAGGACAAAAATATGTATGTCATCCAATCGGCATCAAAAATAAAGTAGTCGGAGAAGTAATCGTAAAATTAGAAAACTGTGTGATTATGAGTGTAGAGGAATATGATCGTACAGATCACTTAGATATTCTAGAGAAATGTGGAAAAGTTGTCGCAAAATATACAGATATTTTTGAGTTGAGTCCCGTTGAACAAGTCTTTCAGTCACCAACCAAGCTGTACACACAAGCAATGGTATCTTAAAGTGATGAATACACCTAGCGCCTATCAGGAAGTCTGATTTGAATAAGCCATTGTTAGTTATCAGACTTCCTTTAATTTGCATACATAATAGAAGCAATTGAACATTCATACATAATCGTTAAGAAATAGAATACTCGAATACAGACAGTTGAAGAAGGGGCAAGTTAAAAGGGAAAATAACTTTTATCTTGCTTCTTATTCTTTTTACTTTACAAAAGGAAGTAAATGATCTATATTATTGATAAGTCAATAATTGATTAGTCAACGATGGTAGGAGGCAATATTATGGAGCTGAGAAAGTTAAGTCAATTGCTTTATCAGATAAAAATCATCAGTCAAGAAGGAACAGCTTTATTTGAAAAAGAAACTGGATTTAGTTTAACGAGGTACGAGATCTTGATGTTCTTACAAAAAAACGGGGAATGTTTGCAAAATAAGTTACAGAGCGATTTAAAAATCGATTTGGCAGCTATTTCACGTCATCTAAAGATATTAGAACAAAAAGGATATGTGATCAGAAAAAGAAATGAGAACAATAATCGTGAAGTATTCGTTTCTTTGTCCGATAAAGCAGTGAATGAATTGACTGAGTGTGAAAAAAATCATCAAGAATCAGATGACTCCCTGTGTGTTTCGCTATCAGATGAAGAAATCGATCAACTGACTCAATTACTAGATAAATTATACTAAAAATCAAAACAAAGAAAGAAGCGGTTAAGTAATGAATAAAACTCTAGCAAACAATGATTTTTCTGATATCGTCTTTGGCAGAAAATCAATCCGTGTGTACGACGAAAATGTGAAAATCCCTCATGAAGAAATGTTGGAAATGATCCAAGAAGCAACAACAGCACCATCTTCTGTGAATCTACAACCTTGGCGCTTTGTAGTAGTTGAAAGCGAAGAAGCAAAAGCAAAATTGAAACCATTGATCCGTTTTAACACAAAACAAAATGATACATCATCTGCCATGGTCTTGATTTTTGGTGATATGAATTGCTATGAATACGGAGAAGAAATTTATGATCAAGCTGTGGAAGAAGGCAAAATGCCAGCAGAAGTTCGTGACGAACAACTAGCAGCGATCATTCCTTATTACAAAAATTTCACACGTGAACAAATGAATGACGTAGTGAAAATCGATTCAAGCTTAGCAGCTATGCAATTTATGTTAACTGCACGTAGCCATGGATATGATACAAATCCAATCGGCGGATTTGAAGCAGACCAATTAGCAGAAGCTTTCGATTTGGACAAAGAACGTTATGTTCCTGTGATGATCTTGTCCGTTGGTAAAGCGGTCGATCAAGGCTACGAATCTGTTCGTTTAGCTTCAGAAAAAATCACTTCTTTCAAATAGAAAGAAAAAGGAGACGGACGAATGATCATCATCAATGCAAAATTTACCATCAAAGAAGCGAAACGCGCTGAATTTTTAGAAGAAGCGACACAATTGATCGAAGCGACTAGAAAAGAAGACGGTTGTTTGAGTTATCAATTGTATGAATCAACGGAACAAGTAAATGTCTTTGTGATGGTTGAAAATTGGCGGGATGAACAAGCAATCGAAGGACATAACCAAAGTCCATTGTTGCAACAATTGTTCAAAAACATGCCTGAATATGCAGAAAAAGAAACAGAATTGAATGTTGCGAAAACACTTGCTTAAAACAATTCGCTGAAACGCTCTTTTGCGATCAAAGTAGCTAAAGTAGAAAGAACCTTCACTTTAAGAGGGAGCAAGAAAAGTCTAATGTCTATTTATCTCTTAGATCTTTCTTGTTTCTCTCAAGAAGTGAAGCATCTATTTGAAAAGCAATCAACCATATTGAAAAAAAACTACATATGTGGTATATTATGTAAGTATCTTGAAAATACCGTAACCCATTTTATTAAGGGGACGTTACGGATTCGACAGGCACAGTTCGAGCTTGAATTGCGTTTCGTAGGTTACGTCTACGCTAAAACGTTACAGTTAAATATAACTGCTAAAAACGAAAACAACTCTTACGCTTTAGCTGCCTAAAAACAGTTAGCGTAGATCCTCTCGGCATCGCCCATGTGCTCGAGTAAGGGTCCTAACTTTAGTGGGATACGTTTCAACTTTCCGTCTGTAAGTTGAAAAAGAGAACATCAGACTAGCGATACAGAATGCCTGTCACTCGGCAAGCTGTAAAGCGAACTTCTAAATGAGTTGACTATGAACGTAGATTTTTAAGTGGCGATGTGTTTGGACGCGGGTTCGACTCCCGCCGTCTCCATTAGGAGAAATCATATAAGTAGCAAAAACACTGTTGTACCAACGATTGTACAGTGTTTTTGCTACATTTTTTTGTTTTGACTCCGGTCAGCTCATTGCTAGGTAATTGGCAAAGTTAGTTGTTTGAATCCTTATTTGAAAGGTCTGAAAATCTATATCTGTATGCGCGCCATTTGAAATAGGGTCGACTAATCCAGGTTTTGAACTTAATGCTACTCCGTAAAACAAAGCGTGCTGTGCAGCCTGTGCGATCGTACCGATCAGTTTGTGGTCAGTCAATTTTTTTACGCTCCATTTCAGCTAAAATAAATTGTAATGAACGAACTAAATGCTCATGTGTGATCAAAGTGATTTGTTCTGCATTTTTTGTTTGCATCCCGCGATAGATCAGCCAATGTTCTTCAAGGGCTTTATCCCTGCGTTTGGAAGAGCGAATGGCGATATCGTGAAAGTAAACTAAGTAAGCTTGTAATTCTAAGACAATGGATTTTAAACGGAGCATTTGGCTTTTTTCATAGATGAACGTATTGAAGTCCGAAAAATTTTGCAAGACTTTTTCTGTTTGATCTGCTTGATTATTGCTTTCACCTCGTAATAATAGTTCTTTTAGCTCAATGAACTCTTGTTTTGTCATCTGATTCATTGCCTTGATCGTGGCAAGTGTATCTAAAGATTTACGGATATCATAGATTTCGTAAGCGTCTTTTATGTGGATACCTTTGACGACGATGCCGATTTTGGGTACGCGTTCAAACAATTTTTCATTGACTAATTGTTTCATTGCTAAGCGAATAGGTGTACGGCTGATATTCAATTCTTCGGCTAAGACTTTTTCGTTGAGCCACGTATTGGCAGGAATATCGCCAAGAATAATCGTTTTACGAAACGCTTCTTAAATAAGCACATACAATGTCTTATTTTGTGTGAGGTCCAAATTTTTACGTAATGCTTCAACAACTTTGTTCATTTCTTCTCCCCCTTTCTACTTTAGCTATAAAAAACTAAGTCAATGAATAAGTCTCTCATGCTTTATTCTGCACCTCATGAGAAATGACTAAAACGTGAATGACTTTTATTTTACAAATCGGAATAAAGTATCCGTATGGAAAACTCTGAGAAATTGTTCTGTAACATCGAAAAAGAGAGTATCAATTGTTTTCTACTCTTACGGAACACTTCTCAGAGTGGACATCTACTTTAGACGGTTGTTTTTATTGGGAAATATAAAATGGCAGATAGCAAAAAGAATAATTGTGACGACAAAAATAGTAAAAATACCTAAGGCATATTTTCCAACTTCTCGTTGCCGTTTTCCCATATCCAATCCGGTCAAACGTAACCAAAGATAGATAAAAGCAACTAAAAGGCTGAGCAAATGGAAGGCTTGACCCATCAAAGAGGCGAGAGCTATTTGCATATTCGTAAAGCCATAGGTATGTCCGGCTTCTGCTAAAACGGGTAATACTCCGAAATAAGAACCATCATTTGAAATAAAGAAAGTACCGGGCGCTGAAATCAACGCAAGGACTAATCCCCAGCATCCTGCTAATTGTTTTGGAATAAGATAAGTAAAGCTATTCGCGAGTGCTTCAGCCATACCGGAACCTTGGAAAAGCCCCCTGAAAACTCCGCTGCAAAAACTAAAATAACGACTTGCACCTCATCGCTACCATTTGCACCAATACGTGCGGATCGATCTTTTTAGATGTGGGGAATTGACCATTAAAGCAATGCATGTTCCTACTAAAAATAATAAAAGAGGTGGTAAGACAATAGAAGAGATAAACGAGCTAGCAACCAACCAGGCAATCAACACGATCGTGAGTATCCCATTGAATACAAAAATTTTAGGACAGCGCATTGTGACTGTTTCAGGATCGGTGTTTTTAGTGATTTCTTCAATTAAAGAGAGTTAGTAACGGGGGAGAGATCTATCGTTGACTAGATAAAATTTACTAACCATGAGATAAACGAACGATGGTTAAATCCTCAGTCCTTGGCTAAAATGAAATGAAAAAAGAAACTGCGTGAACAGTCCCTTTTGGTAGCAAAGATTTAACTTATTTCTTTTTATCATGTTTAAGCAGTTCCACAATTAAAGTCATTTAACGTTACTGTCAAAAATTTATAGCCTATTGCCCTAGTTAGAGTCCTTGAATTCTAGATGATAACTAGGGCTTTTTTACATGATTCAGCCATTTATATGGAATATCGAATCGCTAATTGTGAGAGAGCAGACGATCAAATCAATTCAAAATGCTTCAATGCGTGAACGATCCCGCCTTCGGTATTTTTCTTCGTAATGAAGGTTGCAAGTTCTTTTAACTCATCGTAAGCATTGCCCATCGCGATTTTGTGATCACAAGCTTCAAGTAAGGCAAAATCGTTCGGCCCGTCACCAAAACCAAAAGTTGGGACATTCTCTAATTTTAATGTTTCTTTTAAGCGTTTGACCCCTGCACCTTTTGAAATACCTTTTCTGACCGTATCGATCGAATAGGGACTATTGCGGTAAAAAGTCATGTCAGGGAAACGTTCATGATAATATTCATCACCTGATTCGGAAAGAATCAGCAACATATTGATCGGATGATCCTGAAAAGCGGAAGGATCGATTGGTGGCACATCTGAATGGATAAAGCCATAAGCTTTTCTCATGGTCTCTGTGTGATGAGTACTCCAAATGTTCTCTCTATTATAAAAACAAAGGGCATGACCTTGCTCTTCGATATGGTCACGCATTTTTTGACATTCTTCTTTAGAAAAGCGCACAGAATAAATTACTTCTCCCTCTACGCTAATACAAGAACCGTTCATTGTTACAGCGGAAGTAATACCTGCATCACGCATAATTTGTTTGATTTCCATTTCAGTCCGTCCAGTGGCGATAACAGGTAGGATATCATTTTCTTTTAATGCTTGGATTGCTGCGACGATCTCAGGAGTTATTTTAGAATGTCCATCTAATAAAGTTCCATCGAGATCGAAAAATGTGATTGCTTGATAGTTTGTCACAAATAAAACTCCTTTTTCATTTGAATATCTTTATCTTATCAAAGAATGAACAAAAGACAAACGTTTCGTGAAGAATTACTGAACTTATTGGTTCAGCAACCATTTTAGAGTATACTATAGACAGAGATTGGAGAGTGAAATCATGATTTTTTTAACAGTTGGTCTTTTTTTGACCTTGATAGGGCTCTTATTTTTAATTTTGCCTTCTAAAGGTAATTTACCTTTCTATGGTTATCATTCAGAACGTGCCACCAGATCCGACGAACATTGGCGGATTGCCCAACGAACAAGCGGAAAATATTTCTTGATTTTCGGATTATTGATGACCTTGATCGGCTACGGATTAAAAATCACAGGACATACCAATTTTTTTATTATTGAAATGTTACTCTTAGTGTTTCCGATCATGCCGATTTTTATATTAACAGAAAAAAAATTACAAACTTACGATTTGATAAATGGAGGAGACGAGCATGAACATTTTAATGATTGAAGATAATCAATCCGTATCTGAAATGATGCAGATGTTTTTTTTAAATGAAGGATGGGAAGCAACCTTCAAATATGACGGAAAAGAAGGATTAGATGCGTTTTTAGAGAATCCGCAACATTGGGATATGGTCACGTTGGATCTTAATCTTCCGACAATGGATGGCATGATGGTTGGACGAGAAATCCGAAAAGTTTCAAGTACGGTACCAATCATCATGTTGACCGCCCGAGATTCTGAAAGTGAACAAGTGATCGGTTTGGAAATGGGAGCTGATGACTATGTCACTAAACCTTTTAGTCCCTTGACATTGATTGCACGTATGAAGGCATTACACCGTCGTAGCGAATTGGTAGAAACAAAAGAAGAAAATCCATTATCTGAACAAAATTTTGACATCCAAACCGATCACTTCAAGATGAATACGAAAACGCGTGAAGCCTACTTGAATAACCAACCGATCGATGGATTAACACCAAAAGAATTCGATCTTTTATTTACATTAGCAAAAAAACCAAGACAAGTGTTTTCAAGAGAACAGTTATTGGAACTAGTTTGGGATTATCAATATTTTGGTGATGAACGAACCGTCGACGCCCATATCAAAAAACTTCGTCAAAAAATCGAGAAAGTAGGCCCACAAGTGATCCAGACAGTTTGGGGAGTAGGCTATAAATTTGATGATTCAGGTGTTGCCTGATGCGCTATTTATACCAACAATTACTGGCATTTTGTGGGATGATCGCGATGATCATCTTGATCGTCGGTATTTCTTTTACGCAATTGACCAAGCAGACGATCGAAGAAAATAATTACCAACAACTTTTTGGTTATGCCGAGTCGGTGGAGAAAACGACCCAAACCTTTGCGGATACGTTTCCTCAATTTAATCAAGATCAAGCATTCCAAAATGCGTTGGAACTGACTGAACAAGTATTAACTGAACAAAATGTCAATTTTATCTTTATTGATAAATATGAGCGAGTGATCTATCCAACTGCTGGGGTTTACTTGAATTTTACGATTACAGCAGATCAATGGGAAAGTTTGAAAAGCGGTCGCCAAGTCAAGTTTACTTCAAATAAAAATATCGCAGGAGAGAATCAAGCCACTTCCTATGCTTTGGTTCCTTTCAACTTGAATCATGAGTTTTATGGGGGATTAGTTGTAAGCCAACCAGCCAGAAACATCGACAATAGCGTGCGTTCAGTCACCTTGAATCTCTTCAAGGGCTTCATCTTCTCAAGTATTATAGCAATCATCGCAAGCTATGCCTTTGCGGCTTTCCAAGTCAAACGGATCAATCGTTTGAGAAATGCTACAAAAGAAGTCACAAATGGCAACTTCGATGTGCAATTACCTGTAAATGACAAAGATGAATTTGATGAATTAGCAGACGATTTCAATAAGATGACCAACTCACTGAAAGAATCACGAGCAGAAATCGAGGAACAAGAGAATCGGCGCAGACAATTCATGGCAGATGCTTCTCATGAAATGCGGACACCTTTAACAACTATTAATGGCTTGTTAGAAGGCTTGGAGTATAATGCCATCCCAGAAAACCAACGGGAAAATGCCATTAAATTAATGAAAAATGAAACCGAACGTTTGATTCGTCTAGTCAATGAGAATTTAGATTATGAAAAAATCAGAACGAATCAAATCAGTATGGTCATCAAAAAATTTGATGGGACAGAAACGTTAAAAAATATTGTCGCTCAATTGGAAGCAAAAGCAGAAGCTGCGGGTAATCAATTGATTTTAGAAGCACCTGAACAATTAGACGTATACGCTGATTATGATCGATTTGTACAGATCATGGTCAACATTATTCAAAATGCGATCCAATTCACTGAAAATGGAACGATCACAGTCTCTTTAGAAAAAGGCTATCTTGAAACGATCATCAAAGTGACCGATACCGGTATTGGTATGTCAGAACAACAAATGAAAAGCATATGGGATCGCTATTACAAAGTTGATCCTTCTAGAAAAAACACAAAATATGGCGAATCCGGCTTAGGGTTACCAATCGTTCAACAATTAGTTCGATTGCACAAAGGAAAACTCGACGTAACAAGTGAGTTAGGAAAAGGCACGACATTTACTGTAAAATTACCAGATGTTGAAATCGAATGATAACTAAATCAAAAACCGTTAAAACAAGGCTTCTTTCTTGTTTTAACGGTTTTTTTATAAAGATTAACAAACACAAGTCAACTAGCTTCTTTACAATCAGTGACATATGGACTTTCGGCAATGGAAAGATCATGAGTCATCAATAAAATCGAAAAAGAATGATCGTTGACTAAATCGCAAAGATTTGTCAAAAGATCTTGAATCTCGATAATCGATAAATCATCGATAGGGTCTTCGATGATCAGTTTCTTTTTATCTGCGAGAATCGCATGCATCAGTTGCAATATGATTCTTTCATACGTGCTCAATTCACTTACTGATTTTTTGAGCAGCGAGGAATCTATCATTAGCTTAGCTTGCGCTTGTTCCTGTTTGGCTTTTTTTTGTTTTTCGGGGATGTCCAAAAATACTTGTTCTTTTAAATTAAGGTATGGGAAGAACGGCCAATTTTTTTGAACGATCATCAGATCAGTTCGTTCTGAAGCAAGGAGTTGTGCTTTGATCTCTGTGAAAATCACCTGTTGTTCGGCTTGCGAACCGATCAGAACAGTAAAACCGCTAAATGATATCAGTGAATCATGTTGGTTCATCAATGATCAGCTTCTTTCTTTTTAAAAGTCGATTTGAAATCATGAAAAGACCGGTACTAAGTAATGTGCTAATACTAACTAAACAAATGATCGTCTGTCCGATCCCTTTTAAGGTATCTACTAAAAAGTTATCGCTAAAAAAATCGATCATAAAAAAACTATTTTGGTCAATCGAGATCGATAAACCATTTCCAGAAGAAAAGACACTTGGTAAATTCGGTAGTTCGAAGAAATCTAACAAAGTCAAATTGATTTTTTGGAGTAAAGCTTGATAGCCATTTTGGAAAGCAAAAACGATCAAAAGAACGCCAAGGCAACTAAGAACTAATGGAATCAAGGATTGCCAAAAAATAAAGAAGAACATTTTTGGTTTGGAAAGACCCGCTAATCGCCAATTGATGATTTCCATACGATGACGATAGAGTGAGAGTAAAAAGAAAAAAAAGAAACACAAGGCAAACAGTGCTAGTATACAACTAATCACAACCAGATAGGCTTGTTGAAGCGTTTCTGATGAAGGTAAGTTCTCTTTGATATCAGAAGCATCAAATATCAACACCCGATCTTGGATTTGTTTGTGTAAAGTGGTTTGTAGATTATATAAGTTGAAGCTGATCAATAATAGAAAAGCAGAAAAGCTTGAAAACAAAGTATATAGAAATGTTTGTTTTTTGTAGTAAAGTAATCGTGCGGTAGAATAACGGATCATATTCATACTTTTCACCTCAAGAATAGTATAAAAAATGAATATGAATAAAGTATGAAAATCATTTAGTGAAAAACCGAAATAAAGGGAGGCTGATCAAGTAGGACAAGCAAAGGGAACCTGAAGGCGTATAAAAACTTCTTTAGTAATGCTATTCTTTTGGTCGTACTATGAGCTCTAGTGCAAAACTAATAGGGAAATGTATCAATTTCAAGATCTATGAACAAGCGATGAATCCCCAAGAATCTAATGATTTGTCTGGGATCTTAATCCTTTCAGACTTAGAGTAGGTAGGAGGGGGAAGAGGTATATTTAATATGGTTAGTAGCATCTCTTTGCACTTTCAATCGTGCTGGTAAGAAAAAATTACTGAGTAGAAATAAGCAAATCTATTTATATCTCTAGTTATAGATCAAAAAAACACCCGAAGAAAGGATTTCCTCGAGTGCTGTTCGTTGAGTGATAACATTAGCTACTTGTTCTCACGTTGTTCATTCGTTATTTTCCACTGAATCTTCACTATCCGTGGGTTCCTCAGTAGGAATACCATGGATATCTTGGAAGGTTTTAGTTTCGTACAGATTTTGTGTCGTTTGGTTGTTGTTCTCACTGAAGACGCTTGTTGATTTGTCACCAAGTGAACGTTCGGTATCACTTAGATGTCGCAAACCATTTTTGTAATCAAACTTAGAAGTATCAAGTGGTTCTAAACCACTTTCTGTATAAAATCGAAGTAGATCGCCATTGTTGATCTGGTCTGAAACGGCGAGTTGCTTGCTGACTGCTTCACGTAAGGCAGTAACTTCTGCTTGTTGTTCTTCAGTCATATCGGATAGGACTTCACCTGTTTGGGTATTGTAGACAGCTCCACCATAATAGGTGTACTTAGGTGAAACGAAGTCACCATCACGGAAAGCGACTAACTGGTTATTATCAGGTGAGAAGAGATCTTGTCCTAATTGGATATAATTTTTTGAATCCACACCTAACAAATGAAGCAATGTCGGTAAAGCATCGACTTGGCCGCCGTACGTATGATTGATTCCGCCTTTTGTTTGTCCGGGGATATGGATCATATATGGCACGCGTTGCATCGCTGCATTATCAAAATTTGTCCATGTCGAACTTGTTTTACCAACTAATTCAGCTAAAGATTTGTTTCTTGTATTAGAGATCCCGTAGTGGTCACCGTATAAGACGATGACTGAGTTTTCATACAAGCCACTTGCTTTTAAATAGTTGAAGAATTCTTCTACCGCTGTGTCTAAATAGTTAGCTGTCGCAAAGTAACCATTGATTGTTTCATCATTCGTATTAGCTACAGGGAATCCAGCTTCCTCATTCGTGAATTTTGAATAAGGGAAGTGATTCGATACAGCAATGAATTTTGAGTAGAATGGTTGTTGCATCCGTTCTAAATATTGGACGGATTGTTCAAAGAATGGTTTGTCATGTAAACCGTATTGGAATGAGTTATCGTCATTCACGTCATAGTATGAAGCATCAAAGAAGTAATCATACCCAAAACTCTTATAAGTTTCGTTACGGTTCCAGAATGTACCAGCATTCCCATGGAACGCTGCACTGGTATACCCTTTTGTTTGTTTTAAAATATTTGGTGCTGCTTGGAAAGTATTCTTACCACCAAGTTGAGTGAATAGTGATCCTTGGTTCAAACCGAATAATGAATTTTCCATCAATGTCTCTGCATCACTTGTTTTTCCAGCTTTTACTTGATGGAAGAAATTGTCAAAACTGAATGTTTCATTACTGTGGAATAAACTATTCAAGAAAGGTGTTACTTCATGTTCTACGCCATTTTCGTCTTTCAGTTTATAATCGATCACAAACTGTTGTAAGCTTTCTAAATGGATATAGATAACATTCTTGCCCTCAGCTAATCCATAAAGATCTTGGTTTGGTTGCGCATAATGTTCTTTGACGTAAGTGGCTACTTCTTTCATGTCATTTGGACTTGCTTCAGCTCGTACTTGGTTCGTTTGGTACGTTTGGATACCGTCGTATACCATGAACGCGTTCAGTCCAAGATATTTAACTAAATAATCACGAGAGAATGTACGTGTCAATAACTCTGGGCGATCCGCTTCAGCTAAAAATAGATTTCCAGAAAAGATCATCACTGCTAAGGTAGTAAAGGCAAACGCCATTCGAGCGCGCACAGGACGTGGGTCCATTTTGATTTTTTTCGTTGCTAAAAGCGCAATGATCAAAATGATATCGATCCAATAAAGGACATCATAAGGGCGGAATAACCGTAAGGCACTTTCGCCTAAACCACTTGCGACTTTTCCGGCGCCTAGGATCGCGTTGATCGTAATAAAATCAGTGAACTCACGATAGTAGATGATGTTAGAAAATAAGAGCAAGGTCAACAAGAAATAGATGACTAGCATCGTGATATACGCTGCTTTCGTTCGTCTAACATATAAGGCAATCCCTAAAAGAAGGATAGTCGTTGCGATTGGGTTGATGAACAAGATAAAATATTGGATGCCACTCTCGATCCCTAAATGGAAATCAAATAGATAAGTAGCAATCGTTTTGACCCATAACAAAACGGCTAGTAAAGTAAAAAATCCGAGCCTTTTATTTAAAAAAGCGGGTGTTTTTATTTTCAAATTAATCTTCCTTTCTGCACTCTTACATAAAAAAAGAGTGGCATGAAACATACTCACGACTCACGTACTCCTAACTATTTTACTAGTAGACCAAAATAGTGTCAATTGAAAGTACAAATCAAGCTTGATAGATTAAGATTTTCTTTAAGATCGCTAAGTTTTGTGCAAAAATCTACACATGAAGAGGGAGGACAAAGGTGCGCAGCACTGAGAAATCATCATGGAAAATCGAAAATCATTCTTCAAATTGTCGTTTTTTCCAAATTTTTTCTGAAGGAGCTACTTTCGGAACACGTGTATTTAGTTTTAGTGGGAGATAAGGAGTTTTTATTTTAGCTCTTTTCTAAGGGAAACTACCTACAAGACAAGGAATCTCTAAGACAAGAAGCGTGTTTTTTGTTATACTAAAAGGGAGAATGAAAAAGCAGGTGAGCCAATGAAACTAACAATAAAAAAAAGAGTAGTCAAGAAATTTTTAAAAGGCTATCCATTGATCCAAGAAGAAGATCTAGTGCAAATGAAAAAAACGACAGAATGGGTAGAATTAATTGATCAGCAAGGAAAATTTTTAGGAAAAGGCTATTTAGGAAAACAAAACAAAGGAATTGGTTGGGTACTCAGTCAAAAGGATGAACCATTTGATCAATCATTTTTTGAAATAAAATTTTTGACAGCTAAAGAAAAAAGGACAAGCTATTTTAATGATGAGCAGACAACAGCTTTTCGTTTGTTCAATGGAGAAGGAGATGGGATCGGTGGTTTGATCATTGACTACTACGATAGCTTTGCTGTCTTTTCTTGGTACAATGAAACCTTATATTTGGCTCGTGGAGTTCTATTAAAAGCTTTTCAAGCTGCTTATCCTGAAATTGTCGGAATCTACGAAAAAATTCGCTTTGAAACAACACAATTACCGGAGAGCCAGCATGTGACTGGAGAAGAGGCCAAAGAACCACTACTTATCCAAGAAAATGGAGTGACTTATGCCACTTATTTGAATGAAGGCCTGATGACCGGAATTTTCCTTGATCAAAAAGAAGTCAGAGGCGCATTGATCGATGGCTTAGCTTTAGGGAAATCAGTACTGAATATGTTCAGCTATACCGGTGCTTTTTCTGTAGCTGCTGCTATGGGTGGGGCAATAGAAACGACAAGTGTAGACCTAGCAAAACGAAGTTTGAAAAAAACTCGTGAACAATTTGAGGTCAACGGGTTGATACCTGATGCCCATAAAATCATCGTTATGGATGTTTTTGAATACTTTAAATATGCACAACGCAAAGGTTTCTCTTATGATGTAATCGTTTTGGACCCTCCAAGTTTTGCTCGGAACAAGAAAAAAGTCTTTCGTGTAGCTAAAAATTATGGTGAATTAGTGAAAGATAGCTTGTCGATCTTAGCCGATGAAGGAATCCTGATTGCCTCAACAAATGCAGCCAATGTGTCGATTGATCAATTTCGAGCAATGATTGAAGATGAACTAATCTCTGCTGAGTATCAATACCAAATCAGCGGCGTTTATCGTTTACCTGATGATTTTCAAACCATTGATTCTTTCCCGGAAGGAAATTATTTAAAGGTATTTGTTTATGAAATAAAAAAATAGAGAGGGCGTGAAGTAAATGTTTCAAGTAAAAGGAGTAAGATTTGGTACTGGACGTCCAAAAGTCTGTGCGCCCTTGACTGGTACAACGCGCGAGGAACTTCTGAGAGAAGCAATCCTGGCGAGGGAAGCCGGTGCTGATTTGGCTGAATGGCGTCTTGATTGTTATCATGATGTCTTCAACAAAGTTCAACTAAAGGAAACGTTAGTGCTGATCTATGAAATGTTAGAAAGACTTCCATTGCTTTTGACTTTTCGAAGTTTAGAAGAAGGTGGAACGCAAGATATTTCAATCAAAGACTATCACGATCTGTATAAATTTTTGATCGACACAGAATTAGTGGAAATGCTAGATATTGAGTTGTTCAAAATCGAAAGTATGGAAAAGGATCTGCTCCATGATATCCACCGCCGCCAGATCCCACTGGTCATCAGTAGTCATGATTTTAAAGAAACACCAGCAGATCCGGTCTTGCTGTACCGTTTGAATATGATGGAACATTTTGGTGCAAGTATCGGAAAAATTGCTGTGATGCCAAATAATGAACGTGATGTTTTACGGTTGATGGAATTGACTCGTCGCGCTCATGCGTTTGTGTCGATGCCTCTAGTCACTATGTCAATGGGTGAACTTGGCATGGTCTCTCGACTTGCAGGCAACGTGACAGGTTCAGCCATCACTTTCGGTGCGTTAGATGCGACACGAGCTTCTGCACCTGGCCAATTACCAGTTAAAGAATTAAAACAAATCATTAGTTTACTCAATGAAAATTAAGCTAGACGAAGGTGAAGATTTTGGCAAAGAAGAAACCAGTAAAAACTAATGCTATACGTATGGTAGAACAAAAAAAGATTGCTTATACAGAACATGAATATGCTTGGGATGAAGCACATATCAGTGCCTCATCCGTTGCTGCTCAGTTGCCAGGAAGTGAATCACGAATTTTTAAAACATTAGTAGCAGTGGGGAATAATACAGGCCCGATCGTTGCCGTTATCCCTGGAAGCACTGAACTTGATTTAAAAAAACTAGCAAAAGTCTCCGGCAATAAAAAAGTAGAAATGCTCCATCTCAAGGACTTGGAAAAAACAACCGGATATATTCGAGGTGGCTGTTCACCAATTGGTATGAAAAAATTATTCCCAACATTTATTGAAGAAAAGGCAAAAGAATATGACCAGATCATTATTTCTGCTGGAAAACGCGGACTGCAAATGGAACTTGCTCCAAAAGCAATCGCTGAGTTGACCAATGCGACATTTGTCGATATCAAAATTTAAAAACCACAAACAAAAAGCAAAACAAATGCTGAAAGATCGATCCATGAAAGGCGAACGATACGCGTTGCCTTTCATGGATGTTTCATGCAAGCAATGTTTTGCTTTTTTGTCTCTTACCATTGACTTTGCAGCGCTGCGTGCATTCCTGAAACACGTCCCGTAGCAAAAGCTGCCGTGATATTAAAGCCACCTGTATACCCATTTACATCAAGTAATTCACCGCCAAAAAACAAGCCGTTCAATACTTTGCTTTCCATGGTTTTTGGATTGACTTCTTTTAATGAAACTCCACCACCAGTAACAAAAGATTTCTCGATGGGAAATGTCTTATGGATCAATAGCTCAAAGTTTTTACATAATTCAGCAAATTCTTGGATTTGTTTTTCAGATGTTTGGCTACCAGTTAGTTCGGTCATTTCTAGCCGTTCAAGATAAAATTGGAGTAGACGTTCAGGTAGAAAACCACGCCACGAATTGATCAAATTCTTTTTCGACTCCTTACTTAGTTCCACTAACTCCCGTATCAGTTCTTCGACTGACTTCATCGGGAAGCAATCTAAAGAAACAGTTACAGGTGCCTGCGTTTTTTGTAGCTCATTGTTGATGAAACTGGAACACCTTAAAGCTGCTGGTCCAGAGATCCCAAAATGGGTAAATAAAAGATCCATCGTGTGTTCCGTGATCACTTTTCCTTTTTGGTTCAAGACACGTAACGTGATATCTTGTAAAGAAAGACCTTGCAACACTTTATCCGCAATAAATGACTCCTCAGAAATCAAAGGAGACTCTGTTGCATAAAGTGGTGTGATCGTGTGGCCTACTTTTTTGACCAATTTATACCCATCACCCGTTGCACCAGTAGAAGGATAGGTGCGTCCGCCAGTCGTCAAAATGACGCATTTTGCTTTAAATTCATCAAATTCAGTACGCACACCATAGATTTGGTTGTCCTTATGGATCAATTTTTCTACACGTTCACCAAAAAACATCGTGACGTTCAATTCATTCAGACGATGAACCAGCGCTTCAATGATCGTTTTTGATTTATTTGTCACTGGAAACATCCGTCCGTGATCTTCTTCTTTTAAGTGAACTCCTTGTGATTCAAAGAATTCCATGATGTCAAAATTGTTGTATTGAGAAAACGTACTATATAAAAATTTACCATTTCCTGGGATATGCGCAATCAAATCATCAACAGGGCGATTATTTGTGACATTACATCGACCGCCACCAGTCATCAATAATTTTTTACCTGCTTTTTTATTTTTTTCGATCAACAAGACATTGGCACCATACTCGGCTGCACTGATTGCGGCCATCATACCACTTGTTCCTGCGCCAACAACAATCACGTCATAAGTTTTTTCCATTTTCTCACCTCACAGAGAGTGTAGCATATTTGAAGACGATGCGCAGAAAATGTTTTGACCTATGATTGAAATAAGCTAAAATAAAGTCAGATGAATAAAGGAGCGTGAACCTATGTCAAATGCAAAAGAATACGTACAAGCGATACAAGAAAAACTTCACCAAAAAGATGACGGCCAAATCGAGTTTCTGCAAGCGGTCGATGAATTTATGCCTACGGTCATCCAATTTTTAGAAAAAAATCCAGAATACATTGAAAAAAATATTCTAGGGATTTTAGTTGAACCAGAACGAGTGATCCAATTCCGTGTTCCTTGGCAAGATGATCAAGGGAATTGGCAAGTGAATCGTGGGTATCGTATTCAATACAATTCAGCCATCGGACCATATAAAGGTGGCTTACGTTTTCATCCAAGTGTCAATTTAAGTATTTTAAAATTCTTAGCATTTGAACAAATTTTCAAGAACAGTCTGACAGGCCTACCAATCGGTGGCGGTAAAGGCGGAAGTGATTTTGACCCAAAAGGAAAATCGGATAATGAAATCATGCGCTTTTGTCAAAGTTTTATGTTGGAACTGGCAAAACATATCGGACCTTCAATTGATGTGCCGGCAGGCGACATCGGTGTAGGTGCTCGTGAAATCGGCTATATGTATGGTGCCTATAAACGATTGAAACAATATGATGCAGGCGTTTTGACAGGGAAACCTTTAGATTTCTGGGGAAGTAAGATCCGAACAGAAGCAACAGGGTATGGCTTAGTTTATTATGTGAAACATCTATTGAACGAAGAACAAGATTCATTTGCTGACAAAACAGTGATGGTTTCAGGCAGTGGGAATGTGGCAATCTATGCAATCGAAAAAGTCCATGAATTAGGAGGGAAAGTGGTTACTTGTTCTGATTCAGGTGGCTATATCTATGACCCAGAAGGTATCGATCTTGATCTATTAAAAGAATTGAAAGAAGTCAAAAGAGCCCGTTTAACAGAATACGCCAAAGAACGCTCATCGGCTGAATACCACGCAAATGAATCGGTTTGGACTTTGAAACAAGCGGCTGATATTGCTTTACCTTGTGCAACACAAAATGAAATCGATGGACAATTGGCAGAGATCCTTGTAGAAAATGGCGTTAAAATCGTCGCAGAAGGTGCGAACATGCCATCCACATTAGATGCTGTTTCAGTCTATGAAAAAGCAGACATCTGGTATTGCCCAGGAAAAGCTGCCAATGCTGGTGGTGTAGCTGTATCTGCGCTAGAAATGAGCCAAAATTCACAACGATTGGTGTGGGAAAGCAGCCAAGTTGATGCGCAACTTGATGAGATCATGGCAACGATCTATCAAACATGTCGTCAAACTGCCAAAGAATTTGGCAACGAAAAAAATCTTTTGCTTGGCGCCAATGTGGCAGGTTTTGAAAAAGTCGCAAAAGTAATGGCTATGCAAGGTTTAGTCTAAAAAATTGGAAGTTTCTTGTAAATATTAGAAGCTTCTCGCATATTTGCTTGAAAAATAATAAAAAAAAACGTAAAGTATATCTGTAGATTGAAACTTTTAAGGAGGAACAAAAATGGCACACATTCATTTTGACTATTCAAAAGTTGCACCATTTGTCAATGAACATGAGTTAGGCTATATGCAGAGTCAAGTTACTGCTGCAGACAAATTATTGCGAGAAGGAACTGGCGCAGGTAGCGATTTCCGAGGATGGATCGACCTACCTACGAACTACGACAAAGAAGAATTTGCTCGTATCAAAGCTGCTGCTAAGAAAATCCAATCTGATTCTGAAGTCCTTGTGGTCATCGGTATCGGTGGTTCTTATTTAGGTGCTCGTGCAGCAATCGATTTCTTACAACATACCTTCTACAACTTGTTGGGAAGCGACAAACGTCAAACACCACAAATTTTCTTCGCTGGAAACTCAATCAGCTCAACTTATCTTGCTGACTTGATCGAAGTGATCGGCGACCGTGACTTCTCAGTAAATGTCATTTCAAAATCAGGAACAACGACTGAGCCAGCCATTGCATTCCGTGTATTCAAAGAATTACTTGTTAAAAAATATGGTCAAGAAGAAGCAAACAAACGCATCTACGCTACAACAGACAAAGCAAAAGGGGCTGTTAAAGTAGAAGCAGACGCAGAAGGATGGGAAACATTTGTGATTCCTGATGATGTCGGTGGACGTTTCTCTGTATTGACAGCAGTTGGTTTATTACCGATCGCCGCAAGCGGAGCAGATATCGATGCCTTGATGCAAGGTGCTGCCGATGCAAGCAAAGCTTATTCAAGCGACAAACTTGAAGAAAACGAAGCTTACCAATATGCAGCAATGCGTAATATTCTTTACCGTAAAGGCAAAGTTACTGAATTATTGATCAACTACGAGCCAGGAATGCAATATTTCTCTGAGTGGTGGAAACAATTATTCGGCGAATCAGAAGGTAAAGATCAAAAAGGAATCTACCCTTCAAGTGCAAACTTCTCAACAGACTTGCACTCACTTGGACAATACATCCAAGAAGGACGTCGCAATATCTTCGAAACAATCGTAAAAGTTGAAAAACCACGTAAATCGATTACAATTCCAGAACAAGCAGAAGACTTGGACGGACTTGGTTATTTACAAGGAAAAGAAATCGACTTTGTAAATACAAAAGCTTTTGAAGGTACATTATTAGCTCATACAGACGGCGATGTACCAAACCTATTAGTTAAAATCCCTACAATGGATGCTTACACATTAGGTTACACTATGTACTTCTTTGAAATTGCTGTTGGCATTTCAGGTTACTTGAATGGTATCAACCCATTCGACCAACCAGGAGTAGAAGCTTACAAGAAAAACATGTTCGCTTTACTAGGTAAACCAGGGTTTGAAGAGTTGGCGAAAGAGTTGAACGATCGCCTTTAGGATAGGGTTTAGAGAAGATTCTTAGTAATGAAAACGACTAAACATGTAGGCACCATTTTATTTTTGGTACTACAAATGGTACTACATGAAGAAAGACAGCCAGTTATTGGCTGTCTTTTTTTGATGTAAATTGGACCACTTGACCAAATGTTTTCTTATCTTGAGTATTTAAAAAATTATCTGATTTACTTACAGCATGTTCTTTGACAAGGAGAGAGAGGTGAGCATATATCTTGGGGATAGATATTTCTTTACCACCGAGTATAAATGGAGTGAGAAAATATTTATGGAGGTAGTATAGTATTATCAAGGTTGATCGACAAAAAAAGCCTACTAAATTTTTTTTAACAATAAAACTGTGTTTCCTTTTGCATCAGTTAGTGTGATCATTCCTTCCTTAGATACTCGATAAAACCCTACCGATCCTGATCCTCCTTGTTCAAGAATTGATTGACTTTGTGCATTGAATAGATAGTCTGATTCAATCATTTCATAGAAAGCAATCACAATGTCCTCATTTTGTAATTCAGGAGAATCACTGATAAGTACTTGCATTGCTCGTTCCTGAGAGGTTATTGCATTACCTATAAGAGGCGAAGAAGCATCCGTTGATTCCGTTGTTACCTCAGATGATTGAGTAGAATTTATAACCTCTTGAATTTGTGAATGTTTAAATACTGATGAATTTTCTTGAGACGAACTTTCTTCATTCATTGAACTTATAGATTGGATATCTGACTCTGTATTTTTTGAGGTAGTTGTCTCATAAGCAGCAAGTAAAAGAAGACTAGTTACCATACCAATAAAAACAATTTTTTTCATTATAATTTCTCCCATATATATTATTTATCGTACACTTCAAATATATATTGTAAAAAGATAAGCCATCCAAATTACCATTATCATACTAATAATCTTGAATTAAGCTATTATAATTAACGGTATAAAAGAAGTGTGGTTACTAAGGATATTATTCATCAGAGAAAAATATTTATAATAAAAATATATACATGGTGATAATAATAACTTACATTAAACTTGTTTTGACTAAAGATAGATAGCATAAACTCTAATTAAGTTGTGCGAGAGTTATTATTTGTGTTCTTAGCTGCTACATGGTATATTAAATAAGTAATCTAATTTGAAACGTAATCTGAGGGATATATTCACACTATAAAAACTCCTTTTACCAAGTAATGTTAATTGCAACAAAACACGTATGATCTACGTAATAGGAGGAAATATATATGAATAACGGTACAGTAAAATGGTTTAACTCAGACAAAGGTTTTGGATTTATCACAGGTGAAGATGGACAAGATGTGTTTGTACATTTTTCAGCGATCCAAGGTGAAGGCTTTAAGACTTTAGATGAAGGTCAAGCAGTTACTTATGATATCGAAGATGGTCAACGTGGACCACAAGCAGTAAATATCAATAAATAATTCAATAGACGAATTTGAACCATCTCCTTGTGAGATGGTTTTTTTGTTATTAGAAATAGATACGAAAATTTTGGAAACATTTGAAAAATCAAGTAAACTATTATTTAATGATCAGTAGGTAGAGATAGCAAGAATCACCATAAGTGGTTGATAAGTGATACATGAAATTTTATATCATTCATAAAATTCAAAGAACAATAGATGATTCTTCCGGACATGAGAGAATGGATCGATCAAAAAGGAATAACTATTCTGTCACTTTATTAAGTTTTTGAAACATCACGCTATTTTTGATATGCGTAAAATCAGAGAATCAAATGCGCTTAAAGTAATTAGAAAAGAGGAAAAGTATATGGAATATGTCATTATAACCCAAAAACATTCTGATTGGCTTTCAGTAGCTAATTCTATCCGTCAATTTGAATGGAAAGCAGCAAAATATATAGCAGATAAAATGGAAAAACAAGAATTTACAGATTGGGAATCCGTGATTATTGCAAAAGATGGAAATCATGTTGTAGGATTTTGTACTCTTGTAAAAAAAGACATTATTGATACGAAGGACTACACGCCTAACATTGCCACTGTTTTTGTCGCCCCAGAATATCGAGGGAAACATATCAGCCAAAAATTAGTTGCAACAGGTGAAAACAAACTAAAGGAAATTGGTTTCAGTAGTGTATATATAACAACTCAACATGAAGGGTTATATGAAAAATGGGGTTATCAGGAAGTAACTAAGGAAAACGATCGGTTTGGACGATTGATGCGAGTATTAGAAAAAAATTTGAAGAATGAAGGATCCGAATGAATAGGATCGGTTCATACTAAGCGATGAATCAGTTAGCTGAATAAGTAAAACAAGTATGCAGACATCTTCGTTCGTGTTTGTTGAACATCGATGTGACGTTTTCGTAAGCTTACTCTTAGTAAAAATCAATGGAGTCTCATATTTTTTCATAGATCATTGGTAAGATTAAGCGGATTCAAAAAATTGATAGGAGCATTTTTTCATGAAGAGAATTTTAGTGATTATTTTTAGGTATAACAGTTTTATTAAGTGGGAGTATGTTTTGGAATAGTAAAGATGTGACAGCAAAGGAGGAACGTGGCTCTAGTCTTCTAGGTTCTACCATGAGAATAGAAGGAAAAAAGTATAAATGGAGAGAAGCGTCATTTGGTGGCACGAACAGAGGATATATGATCAATCCAGATAAATATCGCTACCAATTGCCCCCAAATCCACATAAAGATCCTTGGTACAAATAAAAACCAAGTGAAGTTTTATAACCAAGGTGCTGATCAAATTGAAAAGCAGGCAAATGAAGGGAAATGGCAGAGCAAAGGATGGCCTGATACTATCCAAAATATTACGATCCATGGCATCGAGTACACATTGACAAAATAAAAATGTGAATGGTACAAACTTATCCTACTAGAATGATAAATCAAAAGAATAAGCGTAAATGTTTGTATTCTTAGGTAATACATGGTATATTAAATAAGTAATCTAATTTGAAACGTAATCTGAGGGATATATTCACACTATAAAAACTCCTTTTACCAAGTAATGTTAATTGCAACAAAACACGTATGATCTACGTAATAGGAGGAAATATATATGAATAACGGTACAGTAAAATGGTTTAACTCAGACAAAGGTTTTGGATTTATCACAGGTGAAGATGGACAAGATGTGTTTGCACATTTTTCAGCGATCCAAGGTGAAGGCTTTAAGACTTTAGATGAAGGTCAAGCAGTTACTTATGATATTGAAGATGGTCAACGTGGACCACAAGCAGTAAATATCAATAAATAATTCAATAGACGAATTTGAACCATCTCTTTGTGAGATGGTTTTTTTGTTATTAAAAAGTCCTAAGAGGAAAACTATATGGACTACTTGATCTTGACAAATAGATGTTCCATCTGGCTAAAAGGGGCTAACTATATTAGTCACTTTGATTGGAAAACAGCAAACTATATAGTGAATAGTGGAGAAATGAAGAAAAAATTTGTAGATTGGGAATCAGTGATCAGCGCAAAAGAAAGAGACAAAGGTGTGGGATTTTGGACTCGTATAGAAGAAGATATTAGCGACACAAATGGATATACCTTTGATATTTTAACTATTTTGTCACATCAACATATCAAGGAAAGCATTTGAGCCAGAAGTTAGTTTAAATAAGTGAACATCTATTATGGGAAATAGATTTTAGTGAAGTTTATATAAAAACATAACATGAAGAGCTATATGAAAAATTGGGATATTGAGAAGTAACTAAAGGAAATGGTTGGTTTGGGCAGTTGGTGTAGGTGATAGAAAAGAATTTAATAGGAAAAGTATAATATAAACTTGTCATAAGGTTTTATTATTTTTTAGATTTAAAACGAATAAATCCGAGACAAAATTTTACTTAACTATTCCCGCCCAAATAATCACTGAGCTACACAAAGGACATGGTTCAAAAGTGCTATATAACCAATATCCCTCAGGTAATATATGTGTTTTTAATTGCTCACACGCACTTCTGACGGCGTTTACTTCAGCATGAGAAGTGGGATCATGCTCATCTAAGACAGTAGTTTTTCCGATGGATACAATCATATTTTTGTTGTCTACAACAGCAGCAACGATGGAATGGTCTTGCCTTTGTAACTGAATCAATTTATGCATGATACTTTTTTGAGGATGAAAATTCATAGTACATTCTCCTGAAATTTTATAAAGTTATTGTAACATATTTTTTGTTGATGAAAGAAAAAAGCAGAATTGGTGATGAAGAAAAAAACAGTAAGCAAATCGCTTACTGTTTTTAATAAAAATGATTTGTCCCAACGAAGGTAGTCATATTATATCGAATTATACTTTTTGTAAAATCTATTATTTTGTCTTTTATAGAAAAAAATATAAAACTACAAGACTTTGAGAAAAAAGACCTGTAGCTTATTCTGTATTAAATCAAAAACCGATAACAACTCTCTGGAAGACCATAAAGTCTTGTCAGTTCTTCCACTTCTCTTGGGCAGGTTTCCGTATCTTCTTTGTACAAGGAAACGATCAAGTTCGAAGCAAAGCAGTTAGCTTCGCTTTCAGACTTGCTTCTTGAATTTCTAGAGGATACATAGTAACTAGATATTTCTCGATGGAACAAAGCGTGTCCAAGTTCATGGGCACAAATGTAAAAACGTTCTTCTGATTCTTTCAGTGAGTTGTTCAATAAAATAATAGGGGAGCCTAATAGTTCTTGAAACTGTCCTTTTGGATTATCGAGAAAAGAAACATATCTGATTTCGATTCCTAATTTTTCAGCAATCACAAAAGGATTGGCGGTATCATAGGTACGCTTCAGTTCGCTTACTAATTTGATAATATCCATCTCCATATATGCTCACTTCTCTTTGCCACGTTTTCGAAATTCCCAGAAAAGCCCCGTCAATACATCTTTCACACGTTGCTTTTCTTGTTCTGTCAATGTTTCTCCACCATACGCCATATTGACATTTGAATTGAGCATTTTGTCTAACTCAAATAAATCATCTTTATTTGCCCATTTTGGCGCTTGGTTGCTGCCTAATAAGAAATCAGTTGTTACCCCAAAATAATCCGCTACTTTTTTTAAATTTTCCGACTTTGGTGAAACGCGATCCCATCTTCGGATCTGGCCATTAGAGATTCCTACGGCACGTTCGACTTCAGCAAAGGTTACTTTTTTTTCTTCTGCTAATTGTTTGATTCGCGCAACTAGTGTCATAAGGAACCACCTTTCTTGAAATTTAAATAGCATAAAAGTTATTATTGTTGACAATTAGCTTTTAAGCTATTATAGTTTGTTTATACACTGATTCAATTGTTCGAAAAGTTAAGAATAAAGTTACTTAAAAGTTCTTTCGATAGAGCATGCTTAAGATTGAGCGTATTCCGATGATTTCTATTGACTTCATAATAGCTTAAAAGTTATTCAGTGTCAAAGATGATGAACATTGAATTGTAATCAAATTGAAGTAATCTGTGGCGATAGGTAAGATCAAACAAAGGTAAAGTATTCCAGAAAGTGGAGGGTGAGCACAATGATTGTAGAGAATGCTGTGGTATTGAATGAGTTTAGAAATCTTGTAAGTAATGTGTACATTCAGATTTTTGTATTGATTCTATGTCTTGATTTTATTAGCGGTATCTGTCTGAAAACAGGAAAAAAGAAACGATTCAAACGTTCTGTGATTAAAGATATGATCAAATATTTGTTGATTTTACTTATTGTTTTGATTGCTTATCCTTATCTAAAAATTACAGGTTTTGAAGCAATTGGTATTGCTTTGGTTTTTTCGTATTGTGCAATCTATGGCTTGTCTGTTATTGAAAATCTAAGGAAACTAGGAATACCTGTACCTGATTTTGTTAAAGTACGTTTGAAAAAATGGCGTGATTTCTCAGAGGAGCAGGGAAGAACAAAAAATGATCGATAGGATTTTCTTAAAAGTGCTGCTAAGATATTCTTATTATTTGGAGCAAACAAAAAAGACGTTTCTATGGCTCGTTTAGCCAAAAACGTCTTTTAATTCTCTCTAGAATTATCAGCTGACATGAAAAGGGAACACTCCTTAGTTAGATTCGTGTAGCGCTTTTACTGCTTGCTCAATGGTGATTCCATAAGCGATATGTTGTTCGTTCAGTGCATCGATTGCCATGAAGCGATTCGTTGAACTATCAAATGCTACACGATAGCTGATGCTTGTTTTTGTGAATGTCATAGATATCTCTCCTTTCATTGGTATTTGTGTATTCATGAAACTTTTCATAAAAATTCCGAATACACCTTAAGTTTAGCACCATTTTAAAATTTGGGCAATAAATGTGCTATAAGATAGCTGTTACTAGTTTACTTGAAATTAATTCTCTGAGATTCCCATCAATAATCCAATCATCAATAAGATAAATATACCAGTTTGAATATAGACCATCATTATTCACCTCTTTAAGCCTAGTGTATCTCTTTTTTGGTTCCGACTCACGAACAGTGGGGGATAATGTTCAAACAAAATTGTCATATTTTGGGTTGAAATGACTGAAATAATAGCAGAACAGGAATCAAAATAGTGAAAATTGAAAGCGTCGAGCAAACACTTGCTTTGAGATATTTCGCAAACTTCATTATAATAAAAGAAAGGGGGCGAATCGCTATGCAAAAAAGAAAAAATTCTGGTAAACTAAGCATTTTTCTAGCAGTTATATCTGCTATCCCTGCTGTTTTAGCAGTCGTTCGAGCTATTAAGGAATCAAAGCAAAGATAAACTAAACAAAACGTGTCGCTTACTTATCCAGTGGGATAGTTAGCGACACGTTTTTATATTAACCAACACCAAGAACAAAGTTTAATAACTTGTCAGAGTAAGTAATTTCTCCTTCAGAGTCTTTGATCGTATCATTCAATGCTTTCATATCATCTGTAATGATACCATCTACACCATAAAACATCATCCGGCTCATATCGTCTGCCTCATTGGGTGTCCATACATAGACTTTCTTGCCATCTTGATGGGCAGAATCAATGAAATTACGATTGATCGTACTGTACTCCATGGTTAAGAAGTCGGCAGGTGTTACTGGAGGACCAACTAGATTAAAAGGCAAAATATAGCCAACGTAAAAATTAGGGTTTTCCGCTTTTAAATCGGACACTGTTTGGTAAGTCAAACTTTGTAAAATATGTCTATGCGTTAAAATAGTTTCTTCGTATTTTTCAACAAAATTTTCAACTAAATCATCCGAGTCTTTTCGAGTCGTTTTGATTTCGATCAATAATTTTTGGTTCAGTTCATTTGCTCGGTTTAAATACGTATCGAATGAAACCAATGGCTCTTTGGCACCATTTTCAGTCACAGTTAATTTTTCCAGTTCTGCTAAAGTTAGGTCTTGCGGTGCTTTATTGACTCCAGTCAAATTTCTTAAATTGAAATCATGCATGACCACGAATTGACCATCTTTTGTTTCTTGGATGTCCATTTCTACATAATCTGGATGATAATCTTTGCTCGTCTTTTCTAGTGCAGCTATCGTGTTTTGTGCGCTGTTTCCTAAGCTAACGCCACGATGGGAAATCGTTAGAGGTTTTGTTTCAGAAGCAGATGTCAGGTAATTCATATTGTAAATACAAACACCAACACCGAAGAAAACAGCAAATAAAGTAAACGCAGTATTTTTTAAAGCTGTGTGTTTTTTTGGCACTTCTTGTGAAGAGAACCAGCTGGGAATATCTGGTAAGAAACCTTCATCATCCATAAAGTCTACAATGACGTAAAAAATTCCGACGGTGGACATCACGATATTGAACAAAAGAACACCTTGTAAGAGTGTCATGGCAAAAACAGCACTAATCAATGAGTAATCGGAAAAATATTCCTCAACAAAGATCTGACCTGACAAGATCGCCAAGTAACTGATTGTTGAAATCAATAAAATTGTACCACTGATCACTAAAAATTGACCTGAAATCGCAAAAAAACGTGCTTTGGTCAAACGCCAACTCTCACGGATCGCTTCACGAAATGGGCGATCTCTTAAAATCATTTCAGGTAATGCAAAGATTAAACGAATGCCGATATAACCGAGGAAGACATAGACGAGTAGAAAAGAACTTACGATGATCCAGCGATTAGTAAAAATAAAATCCATAATAAATGCAGGGATTTTTATTTTAGAAAGTAAATCTGAATTAAAACTTAACCCGCTGATCGGTAAAATCAAAAAAAAGTAAGCTAAGAAAAATAAAAAAATCATCGGACGAACTTTTTTTATTTGTCGGATGGTCAACTGCAATAATTGCTTCAATGAAATTGGTTCTTGTTTTTTGATGAAATAAACACTCATTAGCAAAAAAGTAAACTCAAAATAGACTAAGAGCAAAATCAACAATAAGACAGCAATCAAGGAGAAGAAAACTCCTGGATGTTGCGAAATCAGTGTGGGGATATTATCCGTTGAAAGATAATCGATCGACCCACGTTGTAAAATCAAGCGTGTCATACTACCAAGCAAAGGCAAACAAATAAACAAAATAAACCCATGCATTAGAACTACATCACGAAAATAAGCTTGTGTTCCTTTCAAGAAATCCCAAGCATTTCCTAAACTTCGTTTTAAATAAACGATCATTATTATCACCTACTCCTAACATTATAGCGCAAAAAACATAAAAAAGGAGTACTGCAGGAACCTTTCATTGCAGTACTCACAGTGTATCTATTAAGAAATCATCCTAACAAGCCAGTCAGGAAGTTACCACCATAAATCAATGCCATGCTGTACAAAAAGATCGATAAGGGTTTAGCAATCAAAATAATCAACGTGTATTTTTTGACTGAGATATTTGTCAAGCCAGCCATTAAACACAAGGCATCGTCTGGTGCTACTGGTAAAAAGATCGCTAGCGCAAAAAGCTTTTCAAAACGACTTTGGTTTTCTAGCCAACCAATATATTTGTCATATGTTTTATCACTAATCATCGACAGGATAAATGGTTTTCCATATTTTCTACCTAATAGGAAAATAATGATCGAACCGATACAAATACCAACATAATTATAGATAAAGCCAGCGTAAGGACCAAAAATCAGGACACCTGCTGCGGTGCTGATCCCTCCAGGAATGATCGGTATAACGACTTGCAGTATTTGGATCAAGATAAAGATTATCGGTCCTAAAATAATTGAATCACCTACAAGACCTCTTAATGCGTTCAAATCTTTAAAGACGCCTAGATTAATAAAATAAATCGTGAGTGCAATTGATAAACCAATACCGATGATCGATATAATATTCATTAATTTACGAGATACTGCAACGTTCATCCCTAGTCAACTCCTTCGAAGTTTTCATCTGATAATTGTATTTTACCTGAAAAGCGTAACTGCGCGCCACTATTTCAAGTGAGAAACAACAAACAATTTTGTAAGTTCAAACCAAGTATAGAGGATGAAACAAAATAAAACATCCATCTAGAGTCTTATTTACTTAATTTTATGATCTATAAAACTTTCATGGCTATTTCACATTTAAATCCGGCGAAAAATCTTGATGTTTAAAATTGGCGAATCATACATGATTTCCACATCATCGATCAGATTCCCAAGTAATCGATAGGATTCTTGGCCATGGGAAGGGGTACCTAGCAATTCGTGGTAATAGATCTCCATACTAGGATCTCTAGGTGTATTCAACAGTGAGGCCAATGTATTCAAATCTTTTGGCGAATTTTTTGTTGTTCCTTGAAATTCGATATATAGTCCTTCATCTGTATATTCTAAGCCAATACGAATCTCATTGATCTCATGTTCGTAAAAATACGTGAGAAATTCATCAATGATCCTCTTTGATAGTTCTTTTTCCATTTCCATGTGCGTTCTTTCCCTTCCCTGCAAACGTAAAATTTTCTAGGATAGGCACTAGTATACCAGCAATAAATCCCGTTGAAAACCCACTATTATATAGATTCAATCCTCCGTGTAATGTGCTGAGATTATGGACAAGAGTAATATGTAAAAAGCCTGCAATCACTCCATAAACGCCGCCATAAAATCCACTGATCGGGGCAAGGCCTGTACCGAAAATCGCAGCTACGAGCATGGTTGTTTCGGTCATATCATGCATTGTTCCTAATATTGAGGCAATGTAGATACCAATCAAAATCGGAAAACAATTTTTAACATGACTTCCAAATGAGCTGAAACCAGCTACTGAGATGATTCCTCCCACCACAGGTCCATTTAGCACACCACCGACCAGCAAGACATACGACATCAATAACAAGCCAACCAAGCCCATATTGATCAAGGTGGCGCCGATACCTGATGTGCCGATGAAATCTGTTGTAAGTTTTCCAGAAGACTCAAAGATTTCACGTAATCCTTTCAATTTGAATGCATTAAAGAAGAAGCCACAAACAGCGGTTAATAAAAAGAATAAAAAAATGATCCAAGTCAATTCATGATGGTAATCAGTCGAGAGAATCGAATGCACTTCGATCGAATAACTAAATTGCCGAAGGATACCTGTCACCAACATAGCAATCAACCCTGAAGTAAAACCGATATTATAAAGTGTAAAACCACGATGAAAGGTCAGAGTCTGAACAGCTAGGATCGGCAATAAAAAGCCAGCGATCAAACCGGCTAAATTACCCAGGAAAGCACCTTGAAGGATTGGTAAACCCATTCCGAATGTAATATAGCTGACAACAGGGGAGAGTGCACTACCAAATAAGCCAATCATTACATATTGAGAAAATGGTTTGTGCATAAAATAGGCATATAAATAAACACCGAGGATAATGGAGATGGAATTGTATAGATTTTTCCCAAAGAATGAAAAACCTGCGACAGTCAATATGGAAGCAAACATCGCACCATTCAACATGACTTTATGGCGATAGGCTAGTAAGACAGAAGATAATGTGAGGAGTCCTACATTCATAAATGCGCTTCCAAATCCACCTAAAGCAATATAGTCGGTCAAAAGATTACTGGGGGAGGTTATGATCACCATTAATCCTACGAGGTTATTCGATAAAGAATCGCTAAGCAAGCCAATAATCAAAAAAAACACGCCTGTAAAAATAAGGTAAAAATAGTTTTTTCTTTGAGAAATGATTCTTTTTTGGGGATGAATATAAATAACGTCACTTTTATTCTTCATTACACACCTTCTTTTCCTTTTTATTTAACTATAACTTGAAAGAAAACTTTAGGTCAACTTAAATTCAACACAAAATCAAAAATTGTAAGGGGAAACAAATTACGTAAAAAAATATTTAGAAAATTGAGAAAACCAATAAAAAACACATATATGCTTTAAAATATAACAATTTAGGTATATTATTTGCAATAATTGATCAATATCGGTTAAAATAAAAGAACAGAGACTGTAGCATGAAGTGGGGGAGTTTATTATGAGAAGAAAAGTCTATACGAAGGATCAAATTCTGAAAGCTGCATATGAAGTGGTTGCTAAAGAAGGATTTAAAGGTTTCACTGCACGAAATATCGCGAAAAAGATGGGGATATCGACCCAACCGATTTACTTAGAGTTCAAAAACATGGAAGATTTAAAAAATACGCTATTAGATGTCATCTTCCAACAGTTAGAAGAAGAAGTGTTTCCTGTAGAGCGTACAGGAGATAAAATCATCGATTTAGGATTGAATTATATTTATTTCGCTAAGAAAAACCATAGCCTTTACATGGCTTTATATATCGATGAACATGGAAATGGTCAAAAGATGCATGATTTTTCTTATAATTATTTCCGTAAGTTATTAAAAGAGGACGCCCGATATAAAGATTTATCGGAAGCGTATATTGATGCGCTTCATACTGGTACTTGGGTAACCATCACTGGTATTGCTTCATTGATGTCTTCTAGTATCATGCATCCTACAGAAGAGCAAATCATTTCGATCATCAAAACGACGGTCGATTCTGTACTTGCAATTGAAAATCCAGAAAAAATACGCTAATTACAACATCATGAGGTTGAGACAGAAGTTTTTTAGCCTCGAGAAATAAGGCGCTATCCACGAAAAACGTGCTTCAAATTTTAGTGGATGGCGTCTTAACTTTCGAAGGGGTTACTTCTACTGTTAACGCCGTTTATTCGTTTTTTGATGGTGAGAGGACGAATGTCCCGTAAGCTATTTTATTCCAATCATGTAATTTGAAAAGTGTTTTCGGATTTAAACATAACTGTTGCGGTATTTAAATGACCAGTTTACAAAACAAATAAGATTAACAGGAGTGCATAATACCTCTTGACATTTTTAGAAAAAAGATTAAAAATAGTAGGCATGGAAGGTTGGCAGAGTGGTAATGCACCGGACTCGAAATCCGGCGAGCCGCAGTAATGTGGTGCACGGGTTCAAATCCCGTACCTTCCTTATATACCAACGTTTAGACACGATTTAGGTCGTGTCTTTTTTGTTGATTTTTTACCCTGAAATATTTTTTGACTCCCCTTTTGGTACTCCTTTTATGTAATTTGCAAATTTTCAAATATGACCGATTCATGTAGAAAGAAAGTTCTCTGTAAAAGAAAGAAACAATAAGGAACAGCCTAGCTATCCCTTGAAAATCAACCGCTATGACAGTCTTTGCAACAATGAGAACAACCATCAAAACTTTTAGATGAGTGGGTTGTGTTTGCTTTATGTAAGGCTTCTTCACATGTAGAAAATATGCCAATAAAAAGTGCATCCTCTGGACAATGCGTACATGAGATCACGTGGACTTCGTGATTTCCTCGCGCATCTGTTTTTTTGTTAAAATAATAAATTGCCATCTATATCTACCACCCTGATTTATTTCAATGTCTTGCACATTGATATTTAAATTATACTGGAAGGTTGAATGAACATGAGGATTATTTTTTCGTTAGGATGGAAGAGGTTGTTTTAAAAAATTCTTGAAATAAGCAGGATAGAAGAAAAAATTGTATAAAAGTAGTGATTGCCGATTTTGATTTTTATCATCGAGCTTCAAGTGGTTTTTTTTATTGCGATATGAAAATCGGCGAGTCCATTACTTTAGTAAACGATAAAAATTTATTTACAAGAAGATAAGCGCAGAAATCTAAACGACGGTGTAGTCTTTTTGGTTTGTGCGCTTGCTTTCTTGTATTCAAGTATTCTGTTCTCTTTTTTATATAGATTTTCTATTTATCTGAAATCAACTAATATAGCCATGATTTTTTAAGGATTTTTGATGTTCACAAGGTATTCCAACGATTGTAAAAGGAGTTATTTTAGTCGTCGTTGTTTGGCCATTCCATTCATAGGCGTAATTTCTGCCGTTCCAATTCGTGTCGCAAGCGAAGCAGTGATATTCAACTTCTATTCTTCCAGTTGAGTCTTCTGCTTGAATCCAGCCGATAGACTGAGCGGTGCCGTTCGTAATATTCGCTTGATTTAAATCCCAATCATAAGGATCTGAGCTAAAGGCGCTCAATGGTGTAGCAGGTGTGTTTAATGCCTTTTCCAAAATTGGATCTTGGGTTTGTCCTTGTGGAGTTGTTTGATTTACTAGCTGTTGATCATTTGGGCTTGTTGTTTCTGTCGTGGTTAATGAACGTTCGGTCCTTTTTGTCTGTGAAGTTTTCGTGGTTTCTTGAACTGTCGTGTTTTGAATTTCTGGTGCAAATAACGGGAATAGCATGATACCTAATATAAATGCCCCAATAATAGTTGTTACCCCTAACAATATCCCTAATAATACTTTTCCGATTTTCATGTTCATCCTTCCTAACTTTAAAATAAAATATGTTCTTAGATTGAGCATCTCCGAAATTCGTTTTTTCGTCAAGTGATTTGATAGCAGGTTATAGTTATTGTATATTGGTTTTTATTTCTTGAAATTTACCTATTCTATAAAGTGAAGCAGGTAGTGCAAAGAGATACTTAGTTATTTTCAAATGAAATAAGAGGCGAATAAAAAGTTTTTTTAATATTATGCCAAGTAGTTCTCACTTCTACCAAACAGAATAACGTACTTTTTTTTTCACGCATGATGATTTTCTTACATGCGGACGTAAAAGACAGAGATGGATAAAAAGCCTTCTATCAAAGCGCAAGCAAAGAAAATCTTAGATTGAAATAGAAAATGAAATCGCTTGTTATTTTGAAGATATATGTCTACAAAAATCTCCCTATTTATGAATAACATGAAATATTTGTAAACTATAGAAGAATCCAGTAGCTTCCTAGGATAAAACATGTTAAATTAATTGTTGAGTCTACTTTTTTTAAAGATAGAGAGTTTTCATTTTATTTGTTTTCATGTGACGAAATTGTAAGAGTGAAAATCATTCATTCTGAATGCCTTCCTGTGATAAGATTCATGTGGACATAATAATGGAATAGTAATTTTAGTAGGATGTGAAATAAATGTGCGGAATCGTAGGATTTGTTAATGACAAAGATAATAAAAAAGCAATCATCAATGACATGATGGATCGCATCATTCACCGTGGACCGAATAGTTCCGGTGAATACATTGATCGTGATGTGGCTTTGGGTTTCAGACGTCTAAGTATTATTGACTTAGAAGGGGGCACACAGCCCATTTACAATGAAGACCAAACAAAAATCATTATTTTTAATGGAGAAATCTACAACTATCAACCACTTAGAAAAGAATTGATCGATGCAGGTCATATTTTTAAAACCCATGCAGATACAGAAGTTTTATTACATGGCTATGAAGAATGGGGAACTGAGTTATTGCAAAAAGTACGTGGAATGTTTGCTTTTGCGATTTGGGATAATGAGAAAAAAGAATTATTCGGTGCAAGAGACCATTTTGGGATCAAACCATATTACTATGCTGAAATGAACGGAACTTTGATGTTTGGTTCTGAAATCAAGAGTTTTTTACCACATCCAGATTTCAATAAAGAATTGAATCGGGAAGCATTGAAACCATATATGACGTTTCAATATTCTCCTTTAAATGGGGAAACATTCTTTAAAGGCGTCTATCGTTTACCAGAAGGTCATTATTTCACTTACAAAGATGGCCACATGGATATCCAACAGTATTGGGATGCGAACTTTGAAGAAAAAGGCACACAAAGCCGTCAAGAATGGATCGATCAAATTGATGAAACAGTGAAAGCATCGATCGAAGCACACACGATCAGTGATGTGGAAGTTGGCTCTTTCTTATCAAGTGGGGTCGATTCAAGTTATGTGACTTCTGTTTTGAAACCAGACCATTCTTTCTCAATAGGCTTTGATGATAAAACCTATAATGAAGCAATCGAGGCACGTAAATTAACAGAAATGCTTGACTTGGATAACACCGCAGCTGTCATTGATGGAGACATGTCCTTTAAGGCTTTCCCTTTGATTCAATACCATTTAGATGAACCAGATTCTAATCCATCTTGTGTACCGTTGTATTTCTTAGCGAATCTTGCGGCACAAAGTGTACGAGTCGTTCAATCTGGCGAAGGGGCAGATGAATTATTTGCTGGCTATCAATCATATGGCTTCCACACAAATTCAAAATTTATCCGAGTGATTGCTCAAGGATTGAAAAAATTACCAAAAGGTACTCGCTATAACTTAGGTAGAAAAATCGGCAAGATGCGTAATTTCCATGGTAGGATCCATTTATATGAATCATTAGCGCCTGCCAAAGAATATTTTATCGGACATGCACGGATCTTTGAAGAAAACGAAGCGGCCAACCTGTTGACGCCAGAATTTCAACAAGCCCCAACAGTTAAAGAAATCATGGCAGAACATTATGCAAAAACTGAAGGAATCCAAGACGAGATTAACAAGATGCAATATGTTGACTTACACCAATGGATGCCAAAAGATATTTTGTTAAAAGCCGACAAACTTTCAATGGCAAGTTCACTGGAAGTGCGGGTACCACTTCTTGATATCGAAGTAATGAAATTAGCGCAACAAATCCCAAGTAAGTATTTATTGAATCAAAACAATACGAAAGATGTCTTTAGACAAGCTGCGAACAAGCATCTGCCTGAAGAATGGTCAAATCGTGTAAAACTTGGTTTCCCTGTACCGATCAAAGCTTGGCTGAAAGAAGAACATGGCTATCACCAAGTAAAAGAATTATTTGAAGCTGATTTTGCGACAGAGTTCTTTGATCAAGCTAAAATCATCCAATTACTTGATGATCATCATGAAGGTAGAAGTGAAGAACAACGTAAGATTTGGACGATTTTCAGTTTCTTGACGTGGTACAAAGTTTATTTTGTGGATGAAACGATTCCCCAAGCTGAACCAATCCAATATGTAACAGTTTAGACGATCCAACAATGTTTCTATTGAACGCAAAAACGAAGAGTGCCGATCCATAATGGGCAGACTCTTCGTTTTTTGCCGTCAATCGGAATGAGTTGATTTTTTATTCAAAGGGACGATAGTATACAATCAGTAATGGACTTCTCGCTCAAATGTGCCATCTTTTTTATAGATCATCAAGGATGTTTCTTTATTACGAGCTACTTCTTTTCCTTTTTCAATGGCGTCTTCTTTATGATCGAAGTGATTGCTTGCTTTTTCAGCGACTTTAGAGCGAACGATCCAATGATCTTCTTCGAATTTGACTTCGACTGTAGCGTCTAATAATTTAGCCGCTCGCGGATTGCTCTCATGCTTGTCCTTTTTTTGTGGATTTTTCTCTTTTGAGAAAGCTTTCTTCTCTTTTTCATCTGCACTTTCAACCCATTCTTTCGCTTGACTGATCGCAATCGGGATTGCTCGATCATCAGGATAACCTTCATCTAAAAGCGCATTGCCGATATCGATTGCTTTCTTTTTAGTCAACTCTTCTAAGTTCTTCATGGCTGGTGGAAAATCTTTCATATTCCAAGGCATAGCTAAGTCCTCCTAAAAGAATAATTGATTTTACTACTATAACAAGTGTAATCTCAACTTGGTAAAAAGAAAAATCATCTGTTTCAATTTTTGCTGTGCTTGTTTTTTGCTCGTCAAGTAGAACTACTTAACAAAATCGTGAAAAAGGCTAGTAATCTGATAAAAATCATGGTAAGATAATCAAGTCTGAGAGTCATCTTAGAGGATTCTAGTATAAATGGGAGGGAAAATCATGCGCGTAAACATTACTTTAGAGTGTACTTCTTGTAAAGAACGTAACTACCTAACTAACAAAAACAAACGTAACAATCCTGATCGTTTGGAAAAGCAAAAATATTGCCCACGCGAACGTAAAGTTACTTTGCACCGCGAAACAAAATAATATGTCTAAAAAAGTTTGGGTCTGTACCCAAGCTTTTTTATTTTTAGTATAATCAAGTAGTAGATGAAAGGAGCGATTCAAAATGTTTATTTCCATGTGGGCCCAAGACAAGAATGGATTGATCGGTAAAGATGGGTTATTGCCTTGGCGTTTGCCAAATGATATGCGTTTTTTCAGAGAACATACGGTGGATCGTTTATTAGTGATGGGGCGTAAAACATATGAAGGCATGGGCGACCTATCTCTTCCTTATCGCCACATCATCGTGTTGACTACCCAAAAAGATTTTGAGGTCAAAGAAAATGCAGAAGTCATGCATTCGATCGATGAATTATTGGCTTTTGCTGAGACTGTTTCAGAAGATATTTATGTTTCTGGTGGAAGTCGGATCTTTCAAGAACTTTTGCCCCAGACTGGGATTATTTGGCGAACACTGATCGATGGTGAGTTCGAGGGAGATACGTATATTGGAGAGATCGACTTTAGTGATTTTGAACTAGCAGAAGAACATATCGGTATCACGGATCAAGAAAACCATTATGCCCATCGTTTTCAAAAATGGGTAAGAAAGTAAGCTCTGATCATTGATGCAGAAAATGGATGATTGAAAGAAATAAAAGGAGATGTTCAAGATCATGGGCGCATCTTTTTTTATAGAGAAACAGCTAAGTCAAGCGAGCTTTGCTCCTTAAGATTTAGCTGTTTTTTATGTTGTATAAAGAACATATAAAGAAATTTCTTGAATATTAACACTATCTTTATAGTCCTTTGTCTATGATGAAAACAAAGGAGAGGAAGAAAATGATCTTATTTTTAGGTTGTATCAGTATTATTTTGTTAGCTTATCTATTCTGGTTTTTATTTAAGGGGGAAGAGCAATGATGAGTGCAGTATTTCAAGGGTTGTTTTTCTTTTTTATTCTACTTGTTTTAGCCGCACCTCTTGGGTGGTACATCAAGTTGATCATGACAGGGGAAACACCAAAATATGTACGTTTCATCCAACCAATCGAACGCTTTTTTTATCAATTGATAGGTCCTGAGAGTCAAAGGAAAATGACGGCGAAGCGTTATTTAGCGCATGTGTTGGGTGTTGGAATCTGTTCTTTGCTATTTTTAACCGGATTATTGATGGTCCAAGGTTGGCTTCCTGGCAATAATGGCGTGGAAAATCTGTCATTTGATTTAGCCGTGAATACAGCAGTTAGTTTTGTGACAAATACCAACTGGCAAGCCTACGCGGGAGAATTGACACTGTCGAATACGACGCAAATGCTTGGTTTGACTGTTCAAAATTTCTTGTCAGCAGCTGTAGGTTTAGCGGTTCTTTGTGCATTGATCCGCGGCATCGTTCAAAGGAAATCAAGCCAATTGGGCAATTTTTGGCAAGATCTAATACGTAGTTTGCTTTACATTTTTTTACCACTTTCATTAATTACCGCTGTACTTCTGATTTCCCAAGGCGTGGTTCAAACGTTTAGTCATGGGATGTCTTACACTGGTTTATCTGGAGAATCTTTATGGTTATATCTAGGACCTGTGGCCAGTCAAGTAGCCATCAAGCAATTAGGAACCAATGGTGGTGGATTTTTTGGTGCCAATTCCGCTTATCCATTTGAAAATCCGACGATCTTTTCTAATTTCATCGAGAATCTCGCCATCTTGTTGATCCCTACAGCATTGATTTTTGCTTTTGGTTACTGGGTCAAAGAATGGAAACAAGGTCGAACGATTCTAATCGTTTCGTTTGTTTTTCTTTTTGCAGCTTTTATAGGTGTAGCAATTAGTGAATATCATGGACTCGTTTTTACGGATGTACTGGGTTCACAGAATATGGAAGGAAAAGAAGTACGTTTTGGTGTGGGATGGTCAAGTTTATGGGCTGTTAGCACAACAGCAGCATCGAATGGATCCGTCAATGCGATGTTGGACAGTTTTACGTCTCTCGGTGGTGGTATCCCGCTTTTCTTGATGCAATTAGGGGAGATTATCTTTGGTGGTGTGGGTAGTGGATTATATGGCATGTTGGCATTTCTACTACTGACTGTTTTTATCGCTGGGCTACTTGTCGGGCGTACGCCAGAATATTTAGGCAAGAAAATCGAGGCTTTTGATATCAAAATGGCTAGTTTAGTGATTTTGACGCCGGTATTATTGACATTATTTGGTACGATGGCCGTTTCGCTGCATCCTGATGTTTTAACTTGGTTGACCAATAAAGGGCCTCATGGATTTAGTGAGTTGCTTTATAATGTGACTTCTCTAGCAAATAATAACGGGAGTGCATTTGGTGGGTTGTCGGCAGATACACCGTTTCTAAATCTTTTAGGAAGTGTCTTGATGTTGTGCTCTCGCTACATTCCGATCGTTGCTATTTTGTTTTTGGCTGAAAACATGGGAAGAAAGAAAACGATCGCGATCAATGATGGAACACTTTCAACAACGAACGGTACATTCATCTCTATGTTGATGATTGTTATCCTTATTGTCGGAGCATTAAGCTTTTTACCAGCCTTGGCGTTAGGTCCGATCGCTGATCATTTTACCTTAAGTTAGAAGGAGTAAAATCAAATGAAAACTATTTATGTATGGGCAATCAAAGAAGCCTTTGTCAAATTAGACCCAAGACAACAAATCAAAAACCCAGTGATGTTCATGGTCTACATCGGAGCGATCTTAGCGACGATCCTTTGCTTTGAGCAAACAACGGTGCCTTTATGGTTTACTATAACGATCACCTGTTTGTTATGGATTACCTTGTTGTTTGCAAATTTTGCCGAAGCAGTCGCAGAAGGTCGCGGAAAAGCGCAGGCAAATAGCTTGAAGCAAGCGAAAAAAGAAGTGATCACTTATAAGATCAATCGCTTAGAAGATATTGAAAACCAAGAATTTATTGAGATCAAATCTTCTGATCTCAAAAAAGGGGATCTGATATACGTAGTATCGGGTCAACAAATTCCGGCGGATGGTGATGTGATCGAAGGAGCTGCTTCCGTGGACGAAAGTGCCATCACAGGGGAATCAGCGCCAGTGATCCGTGAATCAGGGGGCGATCGAAGTGCCGTTACTGGTGGGACGACGGTGGTTTCTGATTACCTGGTGATTCGTGTGACATCCGAAAATGGACACTCCTTTTTAGATCAAATGATTTCGATGGTGGAAGGAACTCAACGAAAGAAAACCCCGAATGAGATCGGGTTACAAATCTTTTTGATCACGTTAACGATCATCTTTTTAGCGGTCTCTGTTAGTTTAGTTCCTTTTACCGAATTCAGTAGTCAGCTGTCAGGGAAAGGGGCGCCGATTGCGACGATCGTTGTCATTGCTTTATTCGTATGTTTAGCGCCAACGACGATCGGTGCATTGATTTCATCGATCGGAATTGCTGGAATGAGTCGGTTAACGAAAGAAAACGTGATCGCAATGAGTGGTCGTGCCATCGAAGCAGCGGGAGATGTTGATGTATTACTGTTAGATAAAACAGGAACGATTACTTTAGGAAATCGTCGGGCAAGTGAATTCTTACCTGTCAATGGCGTCACAGAACAACAATTAGCTGATGCAGCACAACTCTCATCTTTGGCAGATGAGACGGCAGAAGGCCGTAGTATTGTCATTTTAGCTAAAGAAAAATTTGCTTTGCGGGAACGTATTTTTGAAAAATCCGAAGTGAAATTCATTGATTTTAGTGCGCAAACCCGCATGAGCGGCATGGATTATCGTGGCGATCAGATCCGTAAAGGTGCCGCCGATACGATCAAGAAATATGTGCAGGCACGTGGTGGACAATACCCAGAAGAATGTGATCAAATCGTTGCAAAAGTTGCCCAAGCTGGCGGAACTCCTTTGGTGGTTGTAAAAAATGATCAAGTGATGGGGGTCATTTATCTCAAAGACATTGTAAAAAATGGCGTACAGGAAAACTTTGCAGATATGCGTAAAATGGGGATCAAAACTATCATGATCACAGGAGATAATCCTTTGACAGCAGCGGCGATTGCGGCTGAGGCGGGAGTCGACGACTTTCTCGCAGAAGCAACACCTGAAAATAAAATGAATCTTATTCGTGACTATCAAGAAAAAGGACATCTTGTAGCAATGACAGGTGATGGAACGAACGACGCGCCAGCATTAGCACAAGCAGATGTGGCAGTGGCAATGAATACAGGGACACAAGCAGCAAAAGAAGCAGGCAATATGATTGATTTAGATTCTAGTCCCACGAAGCTATTGAAGGTCGTACGTATCGGTAAACAATTATTGATGACTAGAGGTGCCTTGACCACATTTAGTATTGCAAATGACGTCGCAAAATATTTTGCTGTGATCCCAGTCTTGTTTTATGGGATCTATCCCGAATTGGCCCAGTTGAATATCATGGCACTAGGTAGTCCTCTTACAGCGATTTTATCGGCTGTTATCTATAATGCAGTGATTATTGTCGCATTGATTCCTTTAGCGTTAAAAGGAGTCAAGTATACAGAAAAACCTGCTAGTCAGATTTTGCGGCATAATTTATTGGTCTATGGATTAGGTGGTTTAATTGCCCCATTCATATTCATCAAAGTGATCGATCTCGCTTTGAGTTTTTTCTTAATATAAAAAGAAAGACATTTTGCAGAAAGAAGGAATTCACCTATGAAAAAGATCCTTAGAGCACAGCTTAGTTTTTTATTCCTCAGCATACTAGTCCTTGGCGGGCTATACACCGTCGCTGTTACTGGTATCGGTCAACTTTTCTTTGCCCATCAAGCCAATGGCAGTCAGAGAGTTGTTTCAGGGAAGATGGTCGGCTCTTCGTTGATTGGACAATCCTTTCAACAGGCAGCTTATTTTAATGGAAGAGGGCAAGACGTGACCCAACTTTCACCAACCTCATTGGAGCAAAAGAAATTAGTAGAAAATAAAACAAAATTGGCCCAACAAAACGATCAAACTATGGAGATCCCAATCGATCTAGTCACAAACTCTGCAAGCGGTGTTGATCCGCATATCAGTGTGGCAGCCGCAGAAAGTCAAGTGTCTCGTATCGCTAAAGAGCGGGGAGAAGACGTTACTAAGATTCGTGCTATAATACAGGAAAAAGCACAGAAGGATTGGTTTTCAGATCGAATGTTTGTCAACGTGCTTGAATTGAATCTGTCACTTGATAACATGTAGGTGGCAGAGGGGTTAGGAGAAACAAAGATGGAAAGACAGGATGTTTCAGAAATGTTACACCAGCGTGAAAAAAGCCGAGGACGTCTACGCGTGTATTTTGGTTTCGCGGCGGGAGTCGGCAAGACTTATGCGATGCTGGCGGAAGCACAAGAGCTTAGCTTACTAGGTAAAGACATTGTGGTAGGCTACATCGAACCGCATGATCGCCCGGATACGAATCAATTATTAGAAGGGTTACCACAGATCCCTTTAAAAGAAGTGACGTATAAGGGGCTGACTTTGAGTGAACCTAATATTGATGCCATTATCAAACGTCAGCCAGAAATCGTTTTGATCGATGAATTAGCCCATAGTAATGCGCCAGGATCAAGAAATCGCAAGCGATATCAAGATATTGAAGAATTATTGAACGCGGGAATCAATGTCCATACAACGATCAACGTCCAACATATTGAAAGCTTGAATGATATCGTTGAAGAAGTGACTGGAATCGAAGTAAAAGAAACGGTTCCGGATACGTTTTTCCAACAGGCGACATTGAAGGTGATCGATGTGGAACCAGATGAATTGATCGATCGTTTAGCGCAAGGGAAAATCTATGCTAATGAAAATGCAAAACGCGCCTTGCAGCACTTCTTTATTCCTAAAAAATTGGAGCAGTTACGTGGTCTAGCGATCCAACGGGCTTCGGATCATATCAATCGTGTGATCGGTAAAACAAATGGTGTCCAAAGTAAATTGATCACAATCGTTCAAGATGCTTTCCCTAAAATGGCTGAGAAAAGTATTCGGTGGACTGCTCGGTTAGCGCAAGGCTTGGGGGCAGAATGGATCGTGCTATACATTCGTTCCGATGATCGTTTACAAGGGACGAATGACTTAGCGGAGAAACTTGGCGCAGAAGTCGTGGTGATCGAGGAGGATCATTCATTTGAAACGATCGTCGAGTATGCTAAACTGGTTGGCGCAACCGATTTGATCATCGGTAAAAATTTGGCGAAACCGTGGACGGAGCGATTATTTTCAGAAGAGCTGGATGTTCGACTGCTCAAACGATTGCCAGAAACTGAACTTCACTTGATTCCTTATAAAGAAAAACGTTCAACCCTCCTTTCCCATTCCAAGAAACTAGTGGAAGGGGGAGGAAAAGATTTTGCAATTTCATTGATTTGTGTATTCGTAGCAACGCTTTTGACTGAGGTGATGCAATATCTTCACTTCGGAGATCAAAACTTGATGTTAGTGTACATTTTCTTTATTTTACTCGTTGCTCGTCTGACCTCCGGCTATTTTTGGAGCGCGTTATCTTCAATTTTAAGTGTCTTGGCTTTCAACTGGTTTTTTGTCGAGCCGCTGTATTCCTTGACTGTATACAAACAAGGCTATCCGATTACTTTAGTCATCATGCTGATTGTTGCACTGATGATCAGTAATTTGATGGTTCGTTTGAAAAAACAGGCTGTCCATGCCAGAGAAAAAGAACAACAGATGGAAATTCTGTATGAACTGAACAAGCAGTTTGTTTTAGCAGAAGACCAGCAACAAATCGTTGAATTATCTGCCACTTATTTAGGCAGACTATTGGATCGGGAAGTGATTTTCTTTGATAAACATGCCATCAAGCTAAGTCAATATACACCAAAAGATTCCCTATTTTTACTCGATCATCCAGAAGAAGCAGCAGTGGCTTATTGGACGGCTAAAAATCAAAAAGATTCTGGTTATGGAACGGATACATTAAGTGGTGCAAAAGGTTTTTATTTACCGATTGTCGCAAATGGTAAGACGCTAGCCGTGTTAGGGATTCGTCGCAGTCGCGGGCTTCCGATCGAGGATAGTCAATTGAACTACTTACGGTTAGTGTTGACCCAGCTTGCTGTTATCTTAGAACAAACAGAGCTTAAGAATGAAAAAGAACAAATTGAGTTAGAAAATGAACGTGAAAAAGTTCGCAGTAATTTATTACGTGCGATCTCCCATGATTTGCGTACGCCATTGACTGCGATTTCTGGGATTGCAGAAACACTCTTGCAAACAGATGAAGAGCTGAAACAAGCAACGCGCCAAAAATTGCTGACTGATATCCAGACAGAATCCCAATGGTTGATTCGAATGGTGGAGAATCTGTTGTCGATCACACGGATCAATATGGACACGATGCAAGTGAAAAAAACAACAGAGCCGATTGAGGAAATCATTGAAGCAGTCTATGAACATGTCACAAAAGTTTATCCTGACAAGGAATTATTGGTCCATTTACCGACAGCGGTTTTATTTGTCGAAGTTGACCCTATCTTGATTGAGCAAGCCATGTTCAATCTGGTGGAAAATGCGTTTCGTCATGGAGCAACACAAGGGCAAGTAGAAGTCAGCGTGTTTCAAGAGGGCCAACAGGTCATTTGTGAAGTGAAGAATGAGGGTGAAATCTCATTGAAGCAATATGAAAAAATCCAGATGAATCTATCCAATGAAGAAGAAGTACCAATCGATTCAAAAAATGGGCTTGGCATTGGATTAAGTATTGTAAAAACCATTATCCATGCCCATAATGGGAAATTAGAGATGGCTGTATCAGAAGGGAAAACAGTGGTTCGCATCGATTTGAACAAGAGTGAGGAGGTGGGGTTACATGAGGAAAGTACTATTGATTGAAGATGATCCAACGATCACTGATTTTATGGAGGTCGTGTTGGCAAAAGAACATTATCACGTTACGATTGCCATAACTGGCATGGAAGCTTTGCATGTGTTCCAAGAAGATTCCTTTGACTTGATTTTGCTCGATTTAGGTTTGCCAGATATTGATGGCATCGAATTATTGAAAATCATTCGTAAACGACTGGCTACGCCGTTGATCGTGATCTCTGCGCGAAACAACGAGCATGAAAAAGTCAAAGCGCTTGATCTTGGTGCGGATGATTACGTCACTAAGCCTTTTGGGATGAATGAATTACTTGCTAGGATCAGAACCGCTTTTCGTCATCGTAAACAAGAGGAGTTACCTTCAGTCATCACGAATGGGGAATTGTCTTTGGATACAGAAAGCCAGCTGTTAACCAAAGCAGGAGAACCGATCCATCTCACTAAGAATGAATATCGCATTTTGCTCGTATTATTCCAACACCTTGGGAAGGTCGTTACTTATCGCGTATTAACATCAGAAGTTTGGGGGTCTTATGGAACAGATTCCCAAGTGTTGCGAGTGAATATGTCAAACATTCGGAAAAAAATCGAGAAAAATACCATTCGTCCAGAATATTTGATCACTGAGATCGGCGTTGGCTATCGGTTACGTGATTACCGAAATTCTTAGTAATCGACAAACAAATTGAACATCGAAAAAAACGATCATCACCGAAGAATTTTACCTCTTGGTGATGGTCGTTTTTTGATGTGCTGTTTACCAGCTAGCATACTGAACACTTCTTTTTATTTACAGCACAAGTCAAAATGTGATTTTCACGCTTTTACTTTAGCTCGCCTTTGATATCATCGATCATTTGACGACTAGCGATTGGTCCATTATATAACCAGCTAGAAGTTGGACCAAATTCGAATACTTGCCCCGCTTTGACTGCTTTCAGATTTTGCCAAGTGGGTTCGTTGAACATCGCAGCTTGTTCGTCACTATTGACTAAGATGATATAGTCTGCGTCTAATTCAGCTAATTTTTCTGATGAAACAGCTGACCAATCAGAGGTTGCCTCTTTTGATACTTCTTCTACTAAAGATGGCACACCGAATTGTAGATCTTCATAAACGATGCGACCGCTTGAACGATTCTGGCTGACCATAAAGGCAGAGTTGTTCGTGACCCATAAGACAGCAGCTGTTTTCCCATCGATCTGATCACTCAATTCTTCTCGTGTTTCTTTCGCGTAATCTTGATAATCTTGAATGATTTCCTCTGCTTTATTCTCTTTATTCAATACTTTGCCAATGTCTTGCAACTGTTCTTCCCATGTGACATCGGTACCATTTTTAACAACATAGGTTGGAGCAATTTTATTATATTGCTCGTATTTGCCACCTTCGACAGTGGCTGAAGAAGAAATCAATAATAAATCAGGTTCAAAACTTAACACATTTTCATAGGGTAGATCATAGGAGATAGTTGGGACATCTTTCAGATCATCTTGTAAATAATCTTGGATCGAACCACTGCCGACTGTCCATTGAGCAACCGGGGTTTCACCTAACGCAACAAGATAATCCTCTAAGTAACTGCCGATGATCCGTTTTGGTTGGTTAGGTATTTCAACTGAATGCCCTAATGTATCTGTCAAGGTATGCGTACCGTTATCAGCAGTAGTCGATGATGCGGTTGTCTCTTCGGTTGTGGATGAGCCTGGCGAGCAAGCACTCAGTAATCCCACCAAAAGTAATGCGCTAGAGATTGTGAATAGTTTATTTTTAAGTCTCATGTCTTTCCTCCAAACGTAATTGAGAATGTTTCTCAATTGCTATTATTCCCCAAGAAAAGTGCGCTGTCAACTCTTTTTACTAGCGTATACGACGAAATTTGTGCTTGACGAATTTGTGAAGTACCGTCATAATTGAGAATGATTTTCAATGAGAGGGGGAAGTATATGTCTAGATTAAATGCAGTTGAAATTACTACCGGTTACCCCAACAAAACGATAATTGAAAATTTGTCTGTCGCTATACCAGAAGGGAAAATCACCAGTTTGATTGGTCCGAACGGCAGTGGTAAGTCTACATTATTAAAAAGCTTTACCCGCATACTTCCTGTAAAAAATGGCAAAATATTAGTCAACGATCGTGACTTGACGACCTATCATTCGAAAGAACTAGCTCGGAAACTTGCCTTACTAGCCCAAACGAGTGAATACCCATTAGGAATGACAGTCGAAGAAGTCGTTTCTTACGGTAGATATCCCTATCAAAAACTATTCAGTGGCATGGATGATCAAGATCTACAGGCCATTGAATGGGCATTGACAGCGACGGATCTGATCTCGCTAAAAGATCGAGATTTAGCAAGTTTATCCGGAGGTCAAGCCCAACGAGTCTGGATCGCGATGGCGTTAGCTCAAGAAGCAGATATCTTGATCCTTGATGAACCAACAACTTTTTTAGATCCGGCGCATCAACTGGAGATCTTAGATTTGCTGAAAGAAATCAACCGAATGAAAAAAACAACGATTTTGATGTCGATCCATGACATCAATCATGCCTCCCGATTTTCCGATTATTTAATCGCAATGAAAGAAGGTCGATTGATCGTCAATGGGACTCCAGAACAAGTCATCACGAAAGAATGGATGAGAGAGATTTTTGAGATCGAAGCACAAATCGTCCAGTTACCAGAAACAAATAAACCTGTCTTTTTAACATATGATCTCATCAAGAAACCGGAGGGAAAATGATGAGGAAAGGGAAAAAAATAAATATCCTATGGTTGCTTCTGTTATTGGCAATCATTGTCTTCTTTTTTGCTTTGTATAATGGTGCTTCTACAGTTAAAGGCAATGAAGTTTGGCAGGCGTTGTTCCAGTTCGATCCGACTGATCAAGCCCAGCAGATCATTCGTAATATCCGTCTGCCTCGGGTCATCGGAGCATTTATTGTGGGAAGCTGTTTCGCCCTCAGTGGTGCTTTGATGCAAGGGGTAACGCGAAACAACTTGGCAGATTCAGGACTGTTAGGGATCAATGCTGGTGCGTCGTTAGCCATGGCATTTAGCTTTGCTTTTTTACCTAAAGCTTCGCCGTTTTCAATTTTTCTGCTTTCATTACTTGGTTCGTTGATCGTGACGATACTCGTTCTAGGTTTTTTCAGTTTTTCAAAAATAGGACGCAGTACTATGCAGATGATTTTAGCCGGTGTGGCAATCAGTTCTTTTTTTACCGCAATCAGCCAAGCACTGACCCAGTTATTTAATCTACAACAAGATTTGACTTTTTGGTTTGTTGGCGGTGCGGCGAATATTACTTGGCAACAGTTGCTCGTTCTTTCACCTATCTATCTAGTGGCGGTTATTTGCTCTTTTCTATTAGGGAAGTCGATCTCCCTGATCCATTTGAGTGAATCACATGCGGTCGCCTTAGGAGGACATCCACAGCGCACACGGGTATTGGTTTTCATCTTTGTTTCGATCTTAGCAGCGTTAGCTGTTTCTTTAGTTGGGCCCGTCTCTTTTATTGGTTTGATGGTTCCACCTGTTGTTCGTGGCTTTGTAGGTACGGATTATCGGTATGTCTTGCCAGCATCATTTATCGCTGGGGGAATCTTAGTCATGCTAGCAGATTTTGTAGCACGCATGGTCAATCCACCGTTCGAAACACCTTTTGGCTTAGTCATTTCCTTGATTGGGGTTCCTTTTTTATTGGTACAAGTTAGGAGGGAACGCGTGTGAAAAAAATATATTGGGGGATTGGCTTGTTACTATTTTTATGGCTTGTGACTGCCGGAATCAGTTTAATGATTGGTACACCGTTTCTTTATATTGACCAATTGATCGATGTCGCAGTTGGTAGAGGAACACAGGTCCAACAATTGGTTCTGAAAGAATTTCGCTTGCCACGCCTATTGATCAGTTTATTCGCAGGTTCCTGTCTAGGAATTGCTGGCTATCTTTTGCAAGGAGTAACTAGAAACCCATTAGCCGATTCAAGTATTTTAGGCATCAATTCCGGTGCAGGCTTTTTTGTTATGCTATATTTAGGCTTTTTTACTAGCCATGCATCACCTTTCTTGTTGCTTTTTGTTGCTTTTCTAGGCGGCACACTTGCTGCATGTCTAGTCTATTTTGTTGCTTATCAGCGTTCTGGACAAGTAGCGATGAATCGTTTGCTCCTTTCAGGTATCGCTGTGAATGCGGGCTTCTCTGCGGCAATGTTATTAAGTACGATAAAGATATCAAAAGAAAATTATGGTTTTGTAAACGCTTGGTTAGCAGGTTCGATCTGGGGTGCTAGTTGGCCTTACGTCACTGCATTTTTGCCATGGGTACTTATTCTGATCCCTTTAGCGTTTTTCTATAGTCGTAGGATTGGTCTTTTATCCTTTGGGCCAGATCGAGCGCAAAGCTTAGGGGTAAATGTGTCACGAAGTCAGTCGATTTTACTACTGCTTGCTGTTGGTTTAGCCTGTGGCAGTGTGGCTGTGGCAGGCAGCTTGTCCTTTGTGGGTTTACTCGCACCGCATGCTGCCAAAATCATTGTACGTAAAGAAAATCAATGGGCACTCCTATTCAGTGGTTTGTTCGGAGGATTATTTGTCAACATTGCTGATATTCTTGCACGCGTCATTTTGACAGATGGAGAAGTACCTACAGGAATTCTGATTGCTGTCTTGGGTGCGCCGTATTTTCTTTATTTATTATTTTATATTCAAAAGAAACAACTATCTGTATAAAATAAGACCAGAATGTTGGTATAGGGAAACACTGAAGGCAATTTTGTCTTCAGTGTTTTTTAGTACATTGAGAAATACCTTCAACAACCAGATAAGAAATAAAGTAACAAGACCTATCTAATACAATTCTTATCAACCAAAAGGTGATGTATTGTTATAATGGATATGTAAGCGTTCTATACAGCCTATATAAATCGAGGAGGAGATCTATGGTCACATTCAGCAGTAATTCTCAACAAGCCCAACAGTCCACTTCAAGAATCACCAGTGCAACCACCCCTTTAAACCAAGCATCATCGCTTCAAAATGATACACGTACCACGCTAATTGGTAATCAAGACATTCAAAGTAGCATAACATCCGCCAAAAACTCAGCCAATCAAATCGCCTCAGCCATTGCAGGCGCAGCTAGTCAATTGCAAACTGTTGCTCAAGGTTTTTCTACACTAGACACTCAATTAAGTCGAGATCTTTTTAAGGAGAGACACTAATGGATCGAATGACCGATCTACATACAGAAGAAACATGTTTGCTCGTAAAAAGAGAAGAACATGAAAGAAAAATGAAACAACTTGATGCCTGCCGTTCAGATTACCAAGATCATTTAAAAGAAGTGGGGAACTTCTTATTTCTATTACACATATCCTACCAGAAGTCGAATACCTCTACATCTATCGAAACATTCGCCACAGAATTTTCACATCAAAGTAGGCGATTGATGAATGGCTTTGATGAATGCCAACATCACGAAATGATCCACCAACAAAAAATCACGAATAAACTCGAAGAAATTGCTTTTGAGAAAAGAAAAAACATGTCGGAGGAACAAAACCTATGAGTATCGACATGTACCTAAATGACTCATTGACACAAGCTACGAGCGCCCGTCACTTCTGCCAAAAACAAGTCACTGATTACCAAAATCTCCAACAAGCCATCACTCAATTTACTTTACAAACGCCCAATCTCCAAGGGAAAACCTACGACGCTGCGAAAGCCTATTTTTCCCAAGTACTTTACCCACTTGTGCAAGGAGGAATCTTACTCTCCAAAGCGGTTGAAAAAGCAGCAAAACGATTTCCACAACAGTACATAGAACAAGTCGACTCCATTAGCTTGAAACAATCCGAATTAGAAGCACAGATTCGCCAAATGAATCAGTATATCACTCAAGCCGAAGGGATACGGCAGTTGCTTCTTTCACCTCATATGCCAGAAGAACATCAAAGCTTTCAACTCAATCAAAATACGTTATTACTCACGATGTATCATGACTTGAAACATAAACTGGAAGAAAAACTCCAAAAACTCTTAGCCTACAACCAAAGCTCCGCGCTATTTTTTACAGAAATCAAAAGTCTCGAACAAGCAGTCAATCAAGGACTTGCTCAAACAAAAACTGCTTGGAATAGCCAAACGAAGACATTCTCTATACCAAAAGATTTGTCCTGGATAACTACGATCCAAGACAAATGGCAGCAAGCAGAAAACGAGAAAAAAGGCATCGATCCAACTAAAAACAAAGAACTAGAAAAGTACAACGTCTATGCCCTCATTATTCACGATAGCGATGGGAATCCACTTGTCTTTTGGAAAATCGAAGACAAGCAATCAGGCTACGGCATCGTGAACCCTGAGTTGTATCAATATGTCACGAAAGTAGGTCACTATTTAGAACCTGAACTGATCCAATTCATGACGTACGATACTTACCAAGAAAAAGTCAATGTGGCTTGGCGCCAAGGTGTTAATTATGAAACTGGTGAAAAACTAGACCCACTCTTAGGCAGTCTCGTCTCTACCTCACAATACGTCAAAGACGGCTACACATGGATCAATGAATCTGAACTCGGTCAAGCCCTGATGATCTTAGCATTTACGTATGCGTCTTACAAAGTCTTGACGACCACTGGTGTGAAACAGGTGGAGAATGATAAGATTGAGGATGTGAGTGGAATTGAATTTAATAGTAAAACTAAATTAGAAGTTCACTTTTCAAAACATGGTTCAGAAATACAACAAGCTTTAAATAAAAATCACTATTCAATAGTTGAGTATTTAAGAGATGCAAATCATGTGATTAAAGAGGGACAATTTGTTCCTGAAATGAACGGATATATCAAACTGGTTGGTGGAGAAGGAAGTGCAAAGTATGCATTTGTAGGATTAGACAGAACAACTGGGAACATAACAACCTTGCACTTAAAATCTGTAAAAGAACTTATAAAAAAAGCACCTAGTTTAGGTTTAAAATAATGGGAGATGTTATAAAATGATTAATATAAGAAAAGTAAACTGGATAGATGAAGACTCAGGAGAAGCTGATATTTTACTTTCAGATGGCTTATATTCCATTGAATGTTTTTGTAGTGATTGTGATGTATCAGAAGGTGATATGTTCACAGATATAATTTATGGATTTAACATCAAACACATTGTTAAAAGTTTAAATGAAGAATATATAATAGATAAAAAAAATGATTACTATCATGTTCAGGGAGAGCTTATAGATTTGAAAAACGAAATTCTTCAAATAGGAGAATTTAAAATAGATTTGTCAGATGGAGATATTCCAATGGATATAAAACAACATGAATATTTAGAAGCTGATATTGCAAGAATTGATATTTACTAAGAAATCTATTGAACCAATGAAGATATAAATTGAAAAACTTAATAAACATGGTAATTGAAATAAAATCATTCATATACTAGATTTATCTAGTTTGTGAATGATTTTTGTACTTGGGGCTTTGAGTTATACATAGAAAAGCCAATACGTGAGTAAATTTTAAGCATGGATCTAGAATATGCATCCAACTTATACAAAGTATTAACGACCACTGGTGTGAAGCAAGTGGAGAATGGTAAGATTAAAGGGCGGGAAGGAAATAAATTGTTAGAACCTAGTTTATTAGAAGAACTTTCGAAAAGCGATGTATAGTATAACCCCGATCATGTAATTATGATTGGAAAAGATTCTTCAAATAAATTATTTTGGTTTGAAAAAGGAAAAGAAAAAGCAGTATTAAAGCATATTGTCAATGGACATATAGAGGATTTCAATGCTAAAGGTGTTCAAGATATTCCTAGTTTTCTACATGATACATTGAAAATAAAACCAATAAAACAAGGAATCGGACCTAAAAGACCATTTTCGGTTTAAAGTATAGATGGACAAAAATATACTTTGGTATATGAAAGTAATGGTTTTGTAGTTTCTTTTTATCCAAGCATATAACTAAAAAGGAGGAAGTGTATGTATAAACTACTTTCCATAGAAGAATCAGTAGCAACACGAAACTTAGAATTGGAAAGTTTAGATACAGCTACTATTGATGTATGCTTTGATGATTCTGCTGTTACTAGTTTTAAAAATTTTGATTTTATGAAAATCAATGAAGAATATAATTGTAAAATTTATCTTTTTGGTGAACTAGATGATAGTGGTGAAAAATTTCAATATATTAGAGATGTTACAGTTGGGCGAAAAGTTTTATCAGAAGTTATAAACAAAAAAGGAGATTGGTATTATGTGAATAAAATTTCTGCAAGTGAGTCTCTTAGTAAACAAAAAATGTTAAGTTACAAGTACACTAGAAAAGATCTTGTCCAAGTGAATAATATTGTTCATACAGACTTTGAATAGCGATTTTTAAATATTAAATTAGGCGTTGTCATAGAAGAATTAGATTTATTGAAGAGCTGGGCAATAGCAAATCTTCAGGGAGAAGAGAAAGAATACATGACCGCTAGGAATGAGAATTTAGAAGAAGTCATTCCCAAATCTTTCATTAAAAAAAAAAGATATATTATATATTTTTATAAAATGAAGAAAGTGAACTAAGAGTTAATAGAAATCGAGTTGCTAAGATTAAACACTTTTAAATACTTGAAAATATTCAATTCATAAATAATGAATTTGAAACTGAATAGCAAACATAGTTAATAAAAAACATTCACGGTATTAGTCAAACTAATTTGTGAATGTTTTTTGTAGAATCTGATGGCAATAACTACATGACGTAGCGGTGGGCTGCCCATGGTTCAATAAATGTAAAACCAGTAAAGCTATAATTGATCGATGTTCTAAGTAAAATAAGATAGAATAAATATAAAAATCTAAAAAGTTAAATTGCTATTTTTATCATTTTCCGCTACCATTTTAACAAAAGGTAGGCAGGTGATTATTTGGGGGACGAAAAGCAGAAAAAAGAACAGCTCCGTCAATTTGGCATTAATGAACTTAAAAAAATTGCTGCAAGTGGCTATAAAAAAGAAAAAGAACAAAAAATCTATAAGCAATTGTTTGCAACCGAGTATTGGAAACAGGCGAAAGTCATCGGTATAACTCTTTCAAATGAAATTGAAATAGATACACGACCGTTGATCGAACAAGCAAGAGCCGAAGGGAAAATCGTTGTGATTCCCAAAACATTGCCAAAACGTCAAATGGCATTTTATGAGTTCTCCGAGAACACAGTATTGGAACGTTCAAGTTTTGGTGTGTTAGAACCTGTTTCAACGCACCCTTATGAGGCAACGATGATCGATTTATTGATCGTTCCAGGAATCATCTTTCATCCAGAGGGGTACAGAATCGGCTTTGGTGGAGGGTATTATGATCGCTATCTGGAAGAGTATCCGCATCAAACGTGCAGCTTGACTTTCAAAGAGATGATTCATAATGATTGGGAACCAGAAGACTTTGATAAGAGAATCCAACATTTATTGAATGACTAAAAAATAAGGGGGTATATATGAAAGTAAAACAGCAGCAACAATTCAAATTAAAATCTTGGCTCGATGGGCCATTTTTAACACGGATTTTTTTAGTGATCCAAACAATCATCTTTTTCGCAATGGAGGTATTACCTGGTAATAGCGTGGCTTTTAAACTAGGCATGTCTGGCCAGCATATTGCCTACCTACATGAATGGTGGCGTTTGATCACACCAATATTTATCCATTTTGGGATGATGCATTTTGTACTGAACTCTGTCGTTTTGTATTTTATGGGTTCACAAATCGAAACGGTATACGGTCATTGGCGCTTTTTCTTGATTTATTTACTTAGTGGTATCATGGGAAATTTGACCAGTTTCGCCTTCAATGAAATGAACGTATTATCTGGTGGGGCAAGTACATCGCTTTTTGGTTTATTTGGTGCGTTATTTGTTCTAGGTATTCATTACAAAAATGATTATGTGGTGAAACAGCTTGTACGCCGTTACATGATATTCATTGTTTTTTCTTTTATATTCGGTATATCAGATACCTCAGTAGATATCTGGGGACATGTTGGTGGCTTGATCGGAGGTTTCCTGATAGGGAATCTATTAGGATTACCAAATCGATCCAATGATTACTCGATCCATCATCGTATTATATCGTCGATCGTTTTTCTCTTTCTTTTTATAATATGTGTTTTAGTGGGTTTAAAAAATTATGGAATACTTGTATAATGTGAAGGAAGTGCTTTAAATGGAAAGCTTATACGACGTACAACAGCTATTCAAGAGATTTGGTATCTTTATTTATGTGGGAGCACGGATTTATGATATTGAATTGATGACGATCGAATTACGTAAGCTTTATGATAATCATTTGATCGATCACGAAACATATATGACTGCGTGGCACATCTTAAAAAGAGAACACCGAATCGAAGAGAGCAGAAAGAAAGGAATTTGATCATGGACAAAAAAATTATTGGGATTGATTTAGGTGGAACAACAGCAAAATTTGCGATCTTGACACCTGACGGAGAAATTCAACAGAAATGGAGTATCGATACCAATATTTTGGATGATGGCAAACACATTATTCCTGAAATCATTGAGTCTATCAACCATCGTTTAAATCTATACCATATGAAAGCGGAAGATTTCATTGGTATCGGCATGGGAACACCAGGAACAGTCGACAGCGAAGCTGGTACAGTGATTGGTGCTTACAATTTAAATTGGCGTGAGCTTCAATTTGTCAAAAAAATGATTGAAGAAGGAACGGGCATCAAATTTGCCATCGATAATGACGCCAATGTCGCAGCACTAGGCGAACGTTGGAAAGGTGCAGGCGAAAATGATCCTGATGTCGTATTCATCACTCTAGGGACAGGTGTTGGTGGCGGTATCGTGGCAGATGGTCATTTACTTCATGGGGTGACTGGAGCCGCTGGAGAAATTGGACACATTACGATCGATCCAAATGGATTCGAATGTACTTGTGGCAAACGTGGCTGTTTAGAAACTGTCTCAAGTGCGACAGGAGTCGTTCGAGTGGCCCGTCATTTGGCAGAAGAATATGCCGGTGATTCACGCTTGAAAGCGATGCTTGATAATGGTGAAGAAGTAACAAGTAAAGATGTTTTTGAATTAGCAGAAGCAGATGATCCATTTGGTTTGATGGTGGTCGATCGTGTCTGTCTATATCTAGGACTAGCTTGCGGGAATTTAGGAAACACGTTGAATCCATCAAGTATTGTCATCGGTGGAGGCGTATCTGCTGCGGGAGAATTTTTACGCAGTCGTGTGGAGAAATATTTCAAAGAATTTACCTTCCCACAAGTAAGAGAATCAACAAAAATCAAATTAGCTGAATTAGGAAATGAAGCAGGCGTCATTGGTGCTGCCTCATTAGCCTTGAAATATGCTGAATAAAGTGGAGGCACGACATGGTTTTATGGATTATTAATATCATTTTATTACTGATCATCTTAGCTATCGTATTTTGGGAAGTTTACTTACGAGTAATGGCTAAACGTTCTGCAACAATGCTTGAAGAAGAAGAATTTCGTGAAGGAATGCGTCGTGCACAAGTCATCGATGTTCGTGAAAAAGATGTCTTTGATGCGGGTCATATTTTAGGCGCTAGAAATATTCCTTATACAGTGCTAAAAAATTCACTTGGTTCGATTCGTAAAGACCAACCGGTTTATATTTATGATCAAAAGAAAAGTTTGAGTATTCGTACAGCTAACCAACTGCGTAAAGCAGGCTACCAAGATATCTATATCTTAAAAGGCGGCTATGATGGTTGGTCAGGTAAAATCAAAAGTAAAAAAATCTAACGAAGAGTCTTGTACTTCTTATGTTACCTTAGTAGCAACAAGAATAAGAGCGGTTATTCGCTCTTTTTTCTTGTTGTTTTTTCTTATTGCAGAAAAATTATGCTATGATGGAATGAGAGGATAGGATAGGACAAAGGTAGTCAGCACCAAGTTTTTTCCTGAATTCGTTTTTTTTATTACGGATGTTATTAGGAAATCAGTTGTTCACAAAACGAAAAACATGAAGAACTTTTGCTCCTCAATGAGTTAGCCAAGTAAATCATTGTAGCGCGTATTGAGTGAATTCAAGAGAAAAGATGCGTGACAACCAAGCAAATACATATAAGTAGGTGGATAGATGAGAATTGCGATCATCGGGGCAGGACCTCGTGGACTTAGCATGTTAGAGCGTTTACTCTATAATCAACAACAAGAAGATATTGAGATCCTCCTTTTTGATCCAAGTGGAATCGGTGGCAAGGTTTGGCGAGTCGATCAGCCAAAAGAAGTACTGATGAATTCATTGGCGTCACAAGTGACGATGTTTACGGATGAGACATTAAGTAGTGGAGGCGTGGTCGCTAACGGAGTGAATCTTTATCGGTGGGCGAAAGAAATCGCTCCTTCTTATCTTAGTAAGACAACGATCAAAGAACAAGAAGCGTTTTTGTGTGAAGCAGCTAATTTATTAGAAAACCAACCAACAAGTCGTCGCTTCTTCGGCGTCTATCTAAAATGGTTTTACGCGCGACTACAAGAACGATTTTCTGATCGTTTCGATTATATACAAGAATTAGTCCTCGAAGCCACCAAGAAAGAGAAACAATTCATTCTACAAACAAAAGACGAAGCCTATGTGGTGGATCAACTGATCCTAGCAACAGGTCATTGGGAACATGAGCAATCGACAGAAGAAAGCCGATTGAGTGAATATGCTGCTGAACATCACTTATTTTACCAAGGGCCTGCTAATCCAGCCGATGTTGATTTATCGATGATCCCTGCCCAAGAACCGGTGTTTATTCGGGGGTTAGGACTTTGTTTTTTTGATTATATCGGTTTGTTGACACAACAACGAGGCGGTCGCTTTGAAGAATTGGCAGGTCGATTGGTTTATCGTCCGTCGGGAGAAGAGCCAGTCGTCTATTGCAGCTCTCGGCGAGGCTTACCTTACTATCCCCACGGACGCAACCAGAAAAAAGTTGGCGAAGTGGCACAACCAGTTATTCTGACGCAAGAACGATTAAATATGTACTATCGTACTAAAAAACTGACTGGGCAGGATTTTTTTGCTGATTTAAAAAAAGATCTCGAATTGTTTTATTACAAAAAAGTGATCGAGGAACAGGGGTTGTCGATTGCTCTCAGCGAATTTCAAGAAGTCTTTCTTGGGGCGACAGAAAAGAAATGGCTGCAAAAATATCCTGAATTATCAAGCCACTTGTGGTCATGGGACTTACTAGATCACTTGACCGACCATACGTTGCCGTATCAACAAATGAGTCGGAGGTATATCGAAGATCAAATCAATGAAGCGTTAAAAGGCAATGTGAGCGGTCCATTGATTGCGACGCTGGATGCATTGAAAGATTGGCGAAATATCGTGCATCAAGTGATGCTATGGGAAGTTTTTTCTGCAAAAGAGTATAAAGAGGTTTTGTGGCAATGGTTCAATACGTTTGATGCGTTTTTTACTATTGGTCCGCCTTTGCGAAGAACCCAGGAATTAGCAGCATTGATCGATGCAGGAATTTTCCATTTGGTGGAACCTCCTTTTACTGTTGTAGGAAAGGACAAGAGATTTCAACTTGAACCAGAAGGGCTTACAAGTAGCTATCTAATTGAGGCACGATTACCCAAAAATGACTTACGAACAACAAGAAATCCAGCCTTGATCAGTCTACGTGATGCCCAGATCCTTCAGCCATTCCAATTGCATGATCCAAGTGGCGATTTCGTTTCTGGTGCGGTAACGATCGAACGAGAAAGTTCACGTGTGATCGATGCCCATGGAGAAGTACAAAACAATTTGTATTGTATCGGCATCCCAACTGAAGGGGTAGAATGGTTAACAGCCTCCGTTCCGAGACCCCATGTCGATTTTTGGAATCTTAGACAAATTGATCGTATCGCACAACTGATTTTAGCAGAAACATCATAAAAAGAACGTCCCTTCAGGAGAGTGGGACATTAGTTCTCTCCCACCACCTAAAACTGAATAAACGGCGGGAACAGAAGTAACCTCTTCGGAAATAAGGCTAAATACTTCTGTCCCGACACTTGTAGGAACGTTCTTTTTGGATAGCATGAGGGAGATAGAGGAAACACAACTGTGCTATTCGTCCGCTTCCATTTCTATCGTAACTTAAAAATGTGAGTTTTAAAAAAAACTCGGTAGAAACAAAAAAACCCAAAAAATTGAAGAACAATTTTGGGTTTTTTGTTTTTGAAGCTGAATGCTTCAATCACTAGCTCTTAACGTGATACACGTTTTCTCATTGCTTTTTTACGATTTTCTTCAATCATTGCTTCTTTTTCGTCGATTGGGTCGATGACTGTTTTCTTCACAGAAGTTACTAAACCAGCCACAGCTGCTACAGTAGCCAAGCTACCTACTAAGATACCTGATACAAATTTTTTCATAATGATTCACCTCGTTTATCTATTTGACACTTCTATTATGAAGCAAAACAAGGAAAAACGCTAGTCTTTCGTTTTTTTATTTGAAACCCTTTACAATAAAATCTTGAAAAAATTTACTAAATGTTTTATTATAAATTTACTAAATAAAATGAAAGAAGGTTTTGTCAAAAAAAGTCCCTGTTTTCTGGTCATCACTTTTGTTAAAATAAATAACGAATATAATTATATGGATAAAGGAGTCTTAACATGACAATTTTAGTATTAGGCGGAGCAGGCTATATTGGTTCCCATGCCGTCGATCAATTAATTGAAAAGGGCTATGATGTAGCAGTCGTGGATAATCTTTTGACGGGCCATCGTCAAGCAGTTCATACTGATGCACGTTTTTATGAAGGAGATATTCGTGACAAAGAATTTTTACGCGGAGTTTTCCAAAAAGAAACGATTGACGGCGTCTTGCACTTTGCAGCGAGTTCGTTAGTCGGTGAATCAGTTGAAAAACCTTTAGTCTACTTCAATAATAACGTTTATGGCATGCAAGTATTATTAGAAGTAATGCACGAGTTTGATGTGAAACGGATTGTCTTTTCTTCAACAGCTGCGACGTACGGTGAGCCAAAAGAATCGCCAATCACAGAGGAGTCACCAACGAATCCGAAAAATCCTTATGGCGAAAGCAAGTTGATGATGGAAAAAATGATGAAGTGGTGTGACGAAGCATATGGGATGCGTTATGTGGCTTTACGCTATTTTAATGTAGCAGGGGCTAAGAATGATGCGTCAATCGGCGAAGATCATACACCTGAAACTCATTTAGTGCCGATCATTTTACAAGTAGCTTTAGGCCAACGAGAGTCATTAGCGATCTATGGGGATGATTATGATACGCCAGACGGAACATGTATCAGAGATTATGTACAAGTGGAAGATCTGATTGCTGCGCATATTTTAGCTTTAGAATATTTAAAAGCCGGAAATGAAAGCAACTTCTTCAACTTAGGAAGTAACAAAGGTTATTCAGTCACAGAGATGCTAGAAGCAGCACGAGAAGTGACAGGCCGTGATATCCCTGCGAAAATCGCACCACGAAGAGCGGGTGATCCAAGTCGTTTAGTAGCTTCAAGTGAAAAAGCGAGCGCCGTTCTTGGCTGGACACCTGAATATACAGATGTGAAAGAAATCATCAAAACTGCTTGGGCATGGCATGAAAGCCATCCTAACGGGTATGAAAAGTAGGTGGAAGAAAATGACGATTAGTCAAACAATTGCAGATTTTGTCACACTAGCAATCGCTACTGGTGGTTGGATGGAAATGGACCGTATCTACTTACAAAATCGTATTTTAGGCCTTATTGGTGAAGAAGCCGGCGACTCGTTTGAAGTACGTCCAGTGCAAGAAGAATCGGTCGATCTATTGAATCGTTTAGTTGAACAAGCAAAAGAAAATGGTTTGGTGACGGATGTAACAGCTGACCGAGAAATGTTTGAGTCACAATTGATGGATTTCTTGACGCCACCACCTTCTGTTGTCAATGCTTTTTTTGCTCAACATTATTCAAAAAGTCCAGAAGAAGCAACCGATTATTTTTATCAGTTGAGCCGCAACAATGACTATATCAAAACGCGAGCCATCGCTAAAAATATCGTGTACACTTATCCGTCTGAATATGGGGACTTGGAAATCACGATCAATCTATCTAAACCTGAAAAAGAGCCAAAACAAATTGCTGCAGAAAGAAAAGCGGTGCAAGTCAATTACCCATCGTGTATGTTATGTATGGAAAATGAAGGGTACAAAGGAAGATTGAATTACCCAGCACGAACCAATCATCGGATCATTCGAATGAACTTAGACGGAGAAAGTTGGGGATTTCAGTATTCGCCTTATGCTTACTACAATGAACACTCAATCATTTTATCAGAAGAACATCGACCAATGCGCATCACAAAAGATACATTCGCTCGTTTGTTGAAGATCACTGAAGTTTTACCACACTATTTCGTCGGTTCAAATGCTGACTTGCCGATCGTTGGTGGATCGATCCTTTCACATGACCATTATCAAGCTGGACGTCATGAATTTCCGATGGCAAAAGCGCCGATGGAAAAATTGATCAAGCTAAGTGAATACCCACAAGTGATTGCGGGAATCGTCAAATGGCCAATGTCAGTGATCCGCTTACAGTCGCCCGATAAAGAGCTATTAGTAGAAGCAGCGGATTCGGTCTTAAACAAATGGCAGAACTATTCAGATGAATCAGTATCAGTCATCGCCTATTCAGCAGATGGTACGCCACACCACACGATCACGCCGATTGCTCGTCGAAGAGATGATTACTTTGAAATCGACTTAGTATTGCGCGACAACAATGTGTCCGAAGAATATCCTGAAGGGATTTTCCATCCTCATCGTGATATCCAACATATCAAAAAAGAAAACATTGGCTTGATCGAAGTTATGGGGTTGGCTGTGTTGCCGCCACGCTTAAAACTAGAATTGGAAGAAGTGAAGCAATATCTATTGGGTGAAGAAAATCAAGTCGCGGACTACCATCGTGAATGGGCAGAACAGCTAAAACAAGCAAATCCTGATTTGACTGAAGAGACTGCGACAGTTGTTATCCAAAATGCTGTTGGGCAAGTCTTCGCCAGAGTTTTAGAAGATGCCGGTGTCTTCAAACGGGATGAACAAGGAAGAGCTGCGTTCTTGCGCTTTACTGAAACATTATAAGCATCGGTCACTTACAGGAGGGGAAACGAATGGCCACAATCAAAGATATTGCTCAGTTGGCGGGAGTTTCTCCTGCCACTGTCTCAAGAGTGCTGAATTATGATGAGAAATTGTCAGTAGGAATGGAAACGAAACAAAAAATTTTTGAAGTAGCTGAACACTTGAATTATAAAAAACATCATAAGAATCTAGCCTCTGAAAAACAAACGATCAAATTGATCCAATGGTATGATACACAAGAAGAATTAGAAGATCTTTATTATCTTTCTATACGCTTAGGAATCGAAAAAAAAGCGGAAGAAGCGAATATTCGCCTGATCAAGGAAACATGGGATGCCATCAGTGAGCAATCTGCAGATGGAACGATTGCTTTAGGAAAGTTTGACGAAGAGCAATTGAAAGAATTGAAACGTACGCAAGAGAACCTTTTACTTGTCGATTCAGATGGCACAAGATTTGGCATCGATTCATTAGTCGTTGATTTTGAGTCGAGTCTTCGCTTAGTGATGAATCATTTCTTACAAGAAGAAGTCAAACAACTCGTGATGTTAGCCGGAAAAGAGTACACGAAGCAACACCGAACACCGGTGACTGATCCTAGGACGGCAATTTTTCAAAAAATGATCAGTGAAGAAAAGAACCTCTCAGGAAAGATCATTGAAGCGAATTTTTCAGTGGAGGCAGGATATCAAGCTGTTCATGATTTTTTATTGCAAGAAAAGGAATTACCTGATGCGTTGTTTGCTGCGAATGATGCGTTAGCAATTGGTGCATTGAAGGCAATCAAAGAAGCAGGACTGACTATCCCACAAGATATCTCAGTGATAGGCTTCAACGATATCAGTGTGGCAAAGTATGTCTCACCCCCCCTATCTACAGTCAAGGTGTACACCGAATGGATGGGGGAGTTGGCAGTTGAGACATTGAGCCAGTTAATCCATAGTACTGCACCGGTTGCAAGAAAAATCACGATCGCGACAGAACTAATTTTACGAGAATCAACAAAACAAAATACGATCAAATAGACGATTATCAACCTAAGTAAAGGGGTGGGAATTTCAACAGCGGTGAGAGCCAAACTTGATTTTTCCTCCCCTTTTTTACCTCGAAGTATGCTACAATGATAAACGACATTAGAGTAGTAGAAGGGAACGGTCAAATGATTACATTAGGGATCGATACAGCAAATCAAACCTTAGCTGTTGGCGTATTGGAAGACGAAACAGTGTTAGGTCAAATCCAAATCAATAGAAAGAAAAATCATAGTCTGACGTTGATGCCAGCGTTGGATCAATTGATCTCAGATTGCCAACTCACACCAGAACAAATCGATCGAATTGCTGTGTCAAGTGGTCCAGGCTCTTATACAGGATTGAGAATCGGTGTCACAACTGCCAAGACATTAGCATATACTTTAAATAAAGAATTGGTTGGTGTTTCCAGTCTTGCTGTACTTGCAGCAAATTGCGTAGGAATCGAAGGAATCATTGTACCGATGTTTGATGCGAGAAGAAAAAATGTTTATGCTGGTGCCTATCGCTGGCATCATGGAACATTAGAAAACGTTCTAGAGGACAGACATATTGCTTTCGTAGAATTAACCGAAAAATTAAAACAAATGGATGGATCGATCACTTTTGTCGGTAGCGATTGCCACAAATTCAACTCAGAAATTGCTGAATCAATACCTGATGCTAAGCGTAACTCCTTGCCACTTTGGGATATTCCTAGTGGAGTTGTCGTCGCGCAATTAGGGGCTTCAAGTAATCCGGTCAACGATATCCAAGCCTTTTTACCACGTTACTTAAAACGAGTGGAAGCAGAAGAAAAATGGTTGGAGACACATACGCCAGGAGAAGAAAGCTATGTTGAAAAAATTTAAAGCCTATCTACGGACCATGCTTCAAGAAAAAGCAGATTATCCAGAGAAAACGGTCACTGTAGGCGAAAAGCAATTTCAAATACGGGAACTGACAGTTGATGATGTCAAGGCGTTGTTAAGTATCGAACGGGAAGTTTATTTGGGGGAATTACCTTGGACAAAAAGTGCATTCATCTCAGAGCTGACTTCCCCATTCATGACTTTATATTTAGGGATATTCGATCGAGAAGAATTATTCGGCTTTGTTGGATCTAGAGTATTAGGACTCGATTGCCATCTCACAAACATTGCGGTCAGTCCGAGTTACCAACGGCAGCGTGTCGGTACCTATTTAATCAACGAGATCGAGACATTCGCACGGATGAATCAATGCGAGACCATGTCATTAGAAGTACGGATTAGTAATCAAAATGCCCAACGCTTATACAGAAAACTAGGCTTCCAATCGAGAAAAGTAAAAAAAGGGTATTATACAGAAACGAATGAAGATGCCTTAGATATGGTAAAACTATTAAAAGAAGAGTGAAATAAAGTGATTGAAGAAAAAACAGCTTTCAATGATACAAAATTAGCCCAAGCGCTTTGGCAAGTCAGTGACGATGCTTTTTTAAATGGGTCACCTTGGACAAAAGAGCAATTTTTGTCTGATATCCAACAACCACAAACCAATTATTTAGTCGTTCATCAAGCAGAGGAAATCATTGGCTTTATTGGATATGCCAAAGTACTTGATGAAGTAGAAGTGACGAATCTTGCAGTTCTGACTGCTGAACAACACAAAGGTGTAGCAAGACAATTATTACAAGAGATGCTGCAACGAGAAAAAGCTAACCAAGCGCATAGTGTTTTTTTAGAAGTACGACAGTCAAATATTGCTGCCCAACACCTTTACGAATCAGAAAAATTCCGCCAAGTAGGTAAACGAAAAGCCTACTATCATGATCCGGTCGAAGATGCGGTCATCATGTGTACAAAGCTAAAAACAGAGGTGATGAAACCATGAATGAAAAACAAACAGAATTGATTTTAGCAATCGAGTCAAGCTGTGATGAAACAAGCGTTGCGGTCGTGAAAGATGGACAAGAAATCTTATCGAATATCGTTGCCTCTCAAATCAACAGCCATAAACGCTTTGGCGGGATCGTACCTGAAGTGGCCAGTCGCCATCATGTAGAGCAAATTACTTTATGTCTTGAAGAAGCGTTGGTGGAAGCAGGCGTGACCGCCGAACAACTTACCGCGGTTGCTGTCACAGAAGGACCAGGTCTTGTGGGGGCATTACTCATCGGTATTTCAGCAGCAAAGGCTTTTGCTTGGGCAAATCATCTGCCATTGATCCCAGTCAATCATATGGCAGGACATATTTACTCCGCCCGCTTCGAAAAAGCGTATGAATTTCCATTGATGGCGTTGTTGGTCAGTGGAGGGCACACGGAGTTAGTTTATATGGAAGAAGATGGCGCTTATGAGATCATCGGTGAAACAAGAGACGATGCCGCTGGAGAAGCCTACGACAAAGTAGGACGTGTTTTAGGATTGAGCTATCCAAGTGGAAAAGAAATCGATGAATTAGCCCATCAAGGGAAAGATGCCTACCACTTTCCTCGGGCAATGCTTCGCGAAGATAACTATGATTTTAGTTTCAGTGGCTTAAAAAGTGCATTTATCAATTTAGTCCACAACGCGGAGCAACGAGGGGAAGAATTAGATCGAGCAGACCTTGCTGCGAGTTTTCAAGCCAGTGTTGTCGAAGTCTTGGTAACAAAAACGATACGTGCTTGCAAAAGTTATCCGGTGAAGCAATTGATCCTTGCAGGCGGTGTTGCTGCTAATCAAGGACTAAGAGAAAGTTTGAGAAAAAATTTAGCCACAGAATTACCTGAATTGGAACTGATCGTACCACCATTACGTCTTTGTGGGGACAATGCGGCAATGATCGGAGCCGCTGCATCTGTCGAATGGCGAAAAGGGCATCTTGCTGATTATCGACTGAATGCAGAACCAGGTTTAGTGTTAGGTGAGCCCTTGGAAAATGTCAGGTAAATCACCTGACATTTAACCTAGATATTCGCAAACAAAAAGATTATATGAATATAATCTATGCTGTGATAAAAATTGCTAGGGAATGGGAATCTTATCCTTTTTTATACACTTAATATCAACATGGCTGATAGGCCCAAAAAAACATAAATTTACTTAGGTTATATAAATTGTGTCAGCTAACTCTATGTGATAGTATAAGAAATGTAGAAAATAAAATGAATAATGTTATTTTCTATAATGTTTTATCTGAAGGCTGAAAGCCTTCACAATAAAATGCAAAGGAGGTCGAATGGATGAAAAAGTTTGTCGGATATTTAGTTGTATTTTTCACTGCATTATTGTTCACTGTTCCTGTAGATGCCGCTGGCGCGATTTCTGCGAATGAGCAACAGATCCTAGACTTGTTAAAAGCACCAGTAAGTATTCAAGGAAAAGAATTCACTGTCCCTGATACTTACATTACACAAGCCGAAAACCATTTGAAACAAAATGATTTAACGGATGCACAAGTAGAAACTGCCGTTACAGGTATTCAAAATGTGCGTAATCTGTTAGGTTCAGTAACAATCGATATGACAGGAATCAACACGCTTGATGATTTGATTCGTGCTTTACCGCGGGATATCATCATGCAAATCCAACAAGAGGTAACGAGAGTTGCTGACGCGTTGGGATTAGTTGTACTAAGTTGGAATGGTAGCGATATCCAAATCGGTGCAAAAAATGCTGATGGAACAACTTCACCAGCTTTTAGCACTAGTTCTCCAATTAAACAAACAGGTGGTAATTATACCGCTAGTGCAATGGCAATTGCTTCATTACTATTAGTCGCAGCAGGTGCGGTTGTAGTAGGAAGAAAGACAAAGGTTGCGTAAAAAGCGCAAGCTGCTTAAGAGACTAGGGGCAATGCTTTTTGTCCCTGTCTTTTTTTTGGCAGCTGGTTATTCTCTAATGTACGTCATAGGAAGACCTGTCATTCATTTTGCCACTTCTTCTTTAAATTTGTTTTTACTTTCAGATGTCCCAACATTCGAAACACAAGAACAAAGCTTTGAAGCTGTAAAAGAAGAAGATGTCGCTAAAGATGAGAACAATGAACTGGCATCTAGCAGTATCGCTTACCCTAGAGGTGGCGAACGCTATGGTGACATCATGGTGGATTCTTTAGATCTGAATGTGCCTTTGTATTTTGGAGATACCGATGAGATATTAAGAAAAGGTGCCGGACAATATATGGGTTCTGTCTACATAGGTGAGACTGGAACGTCACTTGTCGGTGGGCACAATGTTGATGGGTTTGGTAAGCTAAGCGGTATTCAAACAAATGATATCGTGACAGCTAAGACGACCTATGCGAATTACAGCTATCAAGTAAAAGAAATGGTGATTCGTCATAAAGATGATCCGGAAATCAATGAATTGATCAGTCAAAAAGATAAACCAATACTGCTTCTTTATACATGCTATCCTGTTGATAGTTTAGGCATGACGGATGAACGACTTTTTGTTATCTGTGAGTTAGTTGAAGGTCCGTTGATCAATCCTAATAAATAGGAGGAAATCATGAGTACGCAAAAATTCATGCAAAAAGGGTCCCGTTGGCTACTTACATTTATTTGTTCTTTGAGTTTGTTTGCCGGCATGACGTTAGTCGTATTAAGACTAACGTTGTTCAACCAACAGTTTATGGAAAAAGCCATGGAAGAAGCCAATTATTCAGAAACGATCACCTCTGAGATCAATCAAAGAATCAGCGATCTAGGTCGAGGAAGCAATATTCCTGCAGATGTTTTGGCAGACACTGTTCCTCAAGCTTATGTACGATCGAATGTTGAACACTATATTCGCACCATTTATACAGACATTCCTTTTTTGATTGAACGGACAGAGGATGTAGACAAAATCATCCAGAAAAAAATCGAAGACTATGCGAAAGAAAATAATTATGAAATCAATGCAGAAACACAACAATCGATTGATAATCTAAAAAAATCTGCCATCGAAACCTATACTGAATATATTGAGATCCCTTATCTTTTGACTTATGGGAAGCAAGTGATGGGGTACAAAAGAACACTGACCTTATTGATTTTCTTTACAATGACAGTTTCTGCATTATTAGTGATTGCGATCATTGCAATCGACACACGTTTTTTCCATCGTGCATTACGCTATTTAAGTTATGCAGTGGGTGGCGCTGGTCTAATGCTTTTAGCGTTACCTCTTTTTGTGTACCTTTCAAAAATGGTCGAGCGTATCGGCATCAATTCAAAGTCGCTCTATCATTTTTTAACTACGTATCTAAGCAATTTTATTGTAACATTTATCCAATGGGGAATCGTGCTCATTATTTGTAGTTTCATCATCTGGATGTTGAGCGAACTATTAAGAAGACGAAAAGTTAAGAAAAGATATTAACGATAGAAAGTGGAGAAAACATGGAAGAAACGATTAGTCTAGGAGAATTATTTGAGATTTTAAGAAAGCGTTGGTTGCTGATTCTTGCGACCACGCTAGCCGGATTTGCTTTAGCTGCTGGAGTTACGTTCTTTTTGATCACACCAAAATACAGTTCATCAGCTGAGATGATCGTTCAGTCAAAAGCAGAGAATACGAATACGAATCTACAAGATGTCAACGCGAATGTTATGCTGATCAATACCTACAAAGATATGATATTAGGTGATGTTGTCATCAATGATGTTCAACGAGAACTTGAACAAAATTATGGACAAAGTCTTACAAAGGGTGAGTTGAAATCGGCAATCAGTGTCAATCAATCACAAAACTCACAAATGTTCCAAATCGTTGCAACTGTCGATAACCCAGATCATGCGACAGATATCGCCAACGTCACAGCACAAGTATTCCAATCGAAAGCAACGGACGTATTGAATGTCAATAAAGTGACGATCACTTCTGCAGCACAAAGCAATCCTACACCTGTTTCACCAAATAACATGTTGAACGTAGTTATCGGTGGGTTGCTTGGCTTGATGATTGGAGTCGGATTAGCCTTTCTTCTAGAATTGTTAGATAAAACAGTCAAAGATGAACGTTTTGTCACAGAAGAATTAGGATTGCCGATTCTTGGAGACGTCAATGAAATGACGAAGAAAGAACTAGAAAACGGCCGTATGTTTCAACCAGCAGAAGTCGAAACGATTGAAACGACTGAGCAGAGAGAAAGCCGTCGTTCACGAAAACGTGTATAAGGAGAAGTATTTATGAAGAAGAACACTATTTTACCTGTTTCACTCCTCAGCATTACCGATAAAAATGCCATGGTTTCCGAACAATATCGGACAATTCGTTCAAATATCCAATTTGCTTCTGTCGATCGTGAATTGAAGACGATGGTCGTGACTTCATCTGGACCAGGTGAAGGAAAATCAACAACTGCTGCTAACTTAGCTGTCGTATTCGCAAATAGTGGCAAAAGAGTTTTGCTGGTTGATGCTGATTTGAGAAAACCAAGTGTAGCATTGACTTTTCAATTGCCAAATGTCAATGGATTAAGTAATTTCTTAGGCGATCGTGAAGGAAGACCGGAATCATATTATCATACCAGTTCCGTCGAAAATCTTTGGATCATGACAAGTGGACCGAAGCCACCTAATCCATCCGAACTACTTGATTCGAAACGAATGGAAGAAGTGATCGAACAACTAAAAGCATCATTCGATCTGGTCATTTTTGATTTACCACCCATTGCAACAGTCACTGATGCTCAGATCTTAGCCGCAAAAACAGATGGGACACTTTTAGTCGTCCGAGAACGTAAAACAATGAAACAAGAATTAGTCAAAGCAAAAGAACTGCTAGCCATTGCACAAGCAACGATTTTAGGTGTTGTTTACAACGGTGCGAAGAAGAATGCAGATTTTAATTATTATTACTATTGATGAGGAAGTGAGCAAAATTGATTGATTTACATTGTCATATTTTACCAGGTATAGATGACGGACCAAAAACGGTCAAAGAATCGATTGCCATGGCAGAAGAAGCTGTTCGACAAGGAATCACCCACATTTTATGCACTCCTCATCACAATCAACGTTTCACGAATGAAAAAGCAGATGTATTACTAGCTGTCGAAGACTTGCAAAAAGAACTCGATCGACAGTCCATCCCCCTAACTTTATTTGAAGGACAAGAAGTTCGAATAAAAAGTAATTTGATCGATGAAATTAAAAGTGACAAGATTCTTTTTGCAGATGTCACCGATCGCTATTTGTTAGCTGAGCTACCAACAAACAGCATTCCCGAATACACAGAAAGTTTGTTTTATGAATTACGTCAGATGGGGATCGTACCAATCATTGTCCATCCTGAGCGGAACCGCGGGTTCCAAGAAAGTCCTAATCTATTATTACCCTACTTGAATATGGGCTGTTTGGCGCAGTTGACTGCACCAAGTATTGCAGGTGTGTATGGCAAACAGATCAAGAAGTTAAGTGAAGAACTGGTTCAACATCGGCTTGTCCAGATGATCGCCTCAGATGCCCATAGTCGAAAAGATCGGGATTTTTATATGGAAAAAGCATATAGTATCGTAGAGAAAAAATATGGATCGACCGTTATCGAAGAAATGGATCAAGTAACAAGAGACATCATCAATGGGGAGCAAGTGCACGCAAAGGATTTTCGACCTATTGTATAAAAGTTTTAGGGGGCGCAAGGGTTGTTTGAACTTACTAGAAAAAGAAAAGTAATCATTTTAGTTTTGGTTGATAGTTTATTATTAGGCGTCTCTATTTTATCAAGCTATTATTTTATGACACCATTTGTGGGTATCGATCAAGATTATTTAGCCGTTAATTTAGGCGTATCACTCATGTTTTACATTGGATATGGTATGTTGTTCAAAACATTCACACGAATCAATCGATATACCAATTTAAATGAGATGGCAGCCATTTTTTCAGCCATTACTTGTACCGTTATTTCATCATTTATCATCCAATATTTGTTTATGCGAAAAATCAGTCTTAGATTACAAGTATTAACTTACATCTTATCCATGTTTCTTATCATCAGCAGTCGTTTATTCTGGCGTATATATATCGAACATAAAACACAGCGTCAAGAATCGCCACTAAACAAACACAGAACACTGATCATCGGAGCTGGCGAAGGCGGACGTATTCTATGCAATAGTATTCTTAGTTCAAAAGCAATCAACGATTTGGAAGTGATTGGCTTTGTGGATGATGATCCGAACAAATATAAAACATATTTGTCTGGGATAAAAGTCGTAGGGAATACCAAGGACTTACCAAGATTGATCGACGAATTGTCGATCGATATGGTAACGATCGCGATACCTTCTTTGCCACGAAAAAGAATTCGTGAAATTTTCCATCTTATCGAATCAAAAGAAGTCAAGATGAATACCATGCCTTCGATTGAAGAAATCGCATCAGGGAAAATCAATGTTTCTCGCCTGAAAGAAATCGACGTGGTCGACTTGTTAGGACGAGAAGAAGTCAAATTAGATCTAGACAAACTAAAATCACACATCTCAGAAAAAGTCATACTTGTTACCGGAGCTGGAGGCTCTATTGGTTCAGAGATTTGTCGTCAAGTACTTGCTTTTTCGCCAAAAAAATTACTCTTATTAGGACATGGTGAAAACTCGATCTATTTGATTCATCGCGAACTATCAGGAGATCCCTCTTATAATAAAACAGAAATCATTCCAATTATTGCAGATATCCAAGACCGTGAAAAGATCTTCCACATCATGAAAGAACATCAGCCAGATATCGTCTATCATGCAGCAGCACATAAACATGTGCCCTTGATGGAATATAACCCAAGAGAAGCAGTAAAAAACAATATCAAAGGAACAAAAAATGTAGCAGAAGCTGCCAAAGAAGCCAATGTCAAGAACTTTGTCATGGTGTCCACCGATAAAGCCAATAACCCACCAAATGTGATGGGAGCCACGAAGCGAATCGCAGAAATGATCGTCACAGGCTTAAATGAAGAAAACAATACCAAGTTTTCGGCCGTAAGATTTGGGAATGTGTTGGGCTCTCGCGGAAGCGTAATCCCTGTTTTTCGAGAACAGATCACAAAAGGCGGACCCATCACGATCACCGATTTTCGGATGACTCGTTATTTTATGACGATCCCAGAAGCAAGCCGTTTAGTCATCCAATCGGGTGCATTAGCCAAAGGTGGCGAAATCTTTGTCTTAGATATGAGTGAACCAGTCAAAATTTTAGATCTTGCACGAAACATGATCCGCTTGAGTGGTTACACCGAAGAAGAAATCGAAATCGTCGAAACAGGTATCCGACCGGGCGAAAAATTGTATGAAGAACTGTTGTTGGACAAAGAACGAAATGATGAACAGGTGTATGAAAAGATTTTTGTCGGGAATATCAAAGGGTACCCGATCCAAGAAGTCATGGAATTCGTAACAGGTTTATCCGAGGATGACAAACAACTAGCAAAAGAAGTCGTAGCATTTGCAAAGGCTTCGAGTAAATAGTGGGGGAGTATCATGAGAGCAATAATTATTGGTGCAGGAGGATTCGGTAAAGAACTCGCCTTTTTATTAAGTAGACAATCCGTATATGACTTAGTTGGATTTGTTGATGATGCGAAGATGAAAGATGAGAAGATTGTTGGCATACCAGTACTAGGGAAAATAGACATATTAAAAAAAATGAAACTAAAGACTGCTGTATTCATAGGAATTGCTTCTCCGCGTATGAGGGAAAAAATTTTTTTGGAATTGAAAGCTAATAATCATTTGACATTCCCAAATCTGATTGATGCTACTGCTGTAGTAGGGTTGAATGTGCGAATAGGCGTAGGGAATATTTTGATGCCTTACACAACTTATACAGCCGATATAACAATAGGTGATTTCAATATGTTCAATATCCATTCAACAATCGGGCATGATTCAAAGATAGGAAACTATAACTCAATCTATCCAAATGTAAATCTTTCTGGTTACACAGTAATGGGGAATCGAAATGAAATTGGTGTCGGAACAAAAGTGATACCAGAGGTATCAATTGGCCAGGGGAATATTATAGGCGCAGGAAGTGTGATTGTTAAAGATATTCAAAACAACACAAAAAGTGTGGGGGTACCTGCAAAAATAATAGAAAGTTGGGACTATGATGAAAAATGAACGGATTCTATTAGCATCACCTCATATGAGTGATGAAGGATATGAACAGGAATATGTAAAAGAAGCATTCGACACCAACTGGGTTGCTCCGCTTGGTGCGAATGTGAATAACTTTGAAAAAGAATTGGCTGAGTATGTGGGAATTGACCATGCGGCTGCATTGACTTCAGGCACAGCGGCCATCCATCTAGCATTAAAAGCAGCTGGTGTAGGGAAAGATGATATTGTGATTTGTCAATCATTAACATTTTCAGCTACTGTAAACCCCATCATCTATCAAGGTGCAAAACCAGTATTTGTAGATAGTGATAATGAAACTTGGAATATGGACCCTGAACAACTTAGACTCGCGTTAACGAAATATCCTGAAGCAAAAGCAGTCGTTGTCGTTCATTTGTACGGTTTATCTGCAAATTTAGATGAAATCATCAAAATATGTAAAGAATATCAAGTGACATTGATCGAAGATGCAGCAGAGTCACTAGGTACAACATATAAAGGTCAATATACTGGCACATTTGGGGAATATGGTATCTATTCTTTTAATGGAAATAAAATAATCACTACATCTGGTGGAGGAATGGCTGTTTCAAATAATCCAGAACGAATTGAAAAAATTCGATTTTGGTCAACACAATCTCGGGAACAAGCACGTCATTATCAACATAATGAAATAGGCTATAATTATCGTATGAGCAATATTGTAGCAGGGATTGGCAGAGGACAGCTAAAAGTCTTGTCAGACCGAATCAACAAGAAACGATATATTTTTAATTACTATAAACGTGAACTATCTGACATTCCTTCCATTTCCTTCATGCCTGAAAATGAATGGAATCAACCGAATTTTTGGCTAAGTGTAATTTTGCTTTCAGATGTGGATACGAATAAGCTTATGGATGAATTGGATAAAGCAAATATCGAAGCACGTCCTGTCTGGAAACCAATGCATCTACAACCAATTTTTGCAGAATATGATTATGTTGGAAATAATGTTGCTGAAACATTATTTAATACTGGTGTGTGTTTGCCATCAGATACGAAAATGACAGATGAAGATTTGTCTCGAGTCGTGAAAACAATCAAGCGAGTGTTGCAACATGAATAATAAAAACGTATATCAGAAATGGGGAAAAAGAGCATTAGATATATGTTTCTCAGCTCTTGCTCTTGTCGTCTTCTCACCTGTTCTTTTAATCGTAGCGCTTTTAGTAAAAATTAAATTGGGTTCTCCAATCATATTTAAGCAAGATCGACCTGGAAAAGATGAAGTCATTTTTTCCATGTATAAATTTCGTACAATGAGGGATGCAAAAGATGCAAATGGAAATGACTTACCTGATAATGTTCGGTTAACGAAATTTGGACAATTACTACGAGCAACTAGTTTGGATGAACTCCCTGAACTTTGGAATATCTTAAAAGGAGATATGTCGTTTGTGGGTCCAAGACCATTATTAGTTGAATATTTACCATTATATAATGAGGAACAACGGAAACGTCATAGCGTCCGCCCAGGATTAACGGGATTAGCGCAAGTCAAGGGTAGGAATGCGATTAGTTGGCAAAAAAAATTCGAATTAGACGTTAAGTATATAAACTCAGTAAACTTTTTGTGTGATGTAACAATAATATTTCATACAATAATTAAAGTGATCAAAAGCGAAAATATTAATACACTTACACAAGATATACCAGAAAAATTTAAAGGAGATCAATATTGATGGCATTAAATATTTTGTTTATTACTCTTTTGGATTTTGATAGTTTAGTTGACAGAAATATTTATACGGACTTAATGTCTGAATTTGTTGATCATGGACATAATATTTCCATCATATCGCCTACCGAAAGAAAAAAAAGAAAAAAGACACATCTAATTAAAGATAATAATAAATGTGAAATTTTAAAACTGAAAATTGGCAATATACAAAAGACTAATAAAATAGAAAAAGGAATTTCTACCATTTTAATAGAAAATCAGTTTATTGCAGGAATAAAAAAATATTTTAGCGACAAAATGTTTGATTTAGTTATATATTCTACACCTCCGGTGACTTTCGCCAAAGTGATAAAATATGTAAAAAGACGAGATAATTGCAAAAGTTATCTACTGTTAAAAGATATATTTCCACAAAATGCAGTTGATTTACAACATTTATCAAAAAAAAGTATTGTTTATAAGTATTTTCGAAAAAAAGAAATTGATTTATATAAGGTTTCTGATTTTATTGGAACAATGTCATATAAGAACTTAGAATATATAAAAACAAATAACACTTTTGATGCAAATCAGATTATTGAAATAAACCCTAATTCAATTAAAGTTGGCCCGATAGATTCTTCTACAATAGCTATTGGTAATGTAAAAAGAAAATATAATATTCCAGAAGAAAGAATTGTATTACTTTATGGAGGGAATTTAGGCAAACCTCAAGGAATAGATTTTCTAATCGAAATCATTAAATATTTAGAAGATAACCAAGATTATACATTAGTAATTGTTGGATCTGGAACCGAATACTCAAAAATAGAAAATTATTTGAGCTACAATAAAATTAAGAACACAGTTTTAATAAATAGTTTGCCTAAGGAAGAATATAAAAAAATTGAGTCTATTTCTGATATAGGGTTAGTATTTCTAGATCAAAAATTTACAATCCCGAATATTCCTTCTCGTATCTTGGGTTATATGGAATCTCAAAAACCGGTCGTGGCTGCAGTAGATGAAAATACTGATCTTATTGAAATAATTGAAAAAGGGAAATTTGGTTATAGTTCATTACACGGTGACTTGGAAAATTTCATCAAAAATATTCTTTTGTTAAAAGATAATAGTAAAAGAATTGAATTAGGGAAAAATGCATATAATTATTTAAAAGATAATTATGATGTAAACAATAGTTATTCAATCATAATGAAGCACTTAAAATCATAAGATAGGAAGTTTTGGAGGATGTTTAAAGACAAAGTATTATTAATCACCGGTGGAACTGGTTCTTTCGGGAACGCGGTGATGCGAAGATTCTTAGATTCTGATATTAAAGAAATACGTATTTTTTCTCGCGATGAAAAGAAACAAGACGACATGAGAAAGAAATACAATAATGATAAATTAAAATTTTATATTGGTGATGTTCGAGATATCAACAGTGTTAAAAACGCTATGTACGGAGTAGACTATGTTTTTCATGCTGCTGCGCTTAAACAAGTACCATCTTGTGAATTTTTCCCAATGGAAGCTGTAAAAACAAATATTATCGGAACGGATAATGTAGTTACAGCAGCTGTTGAGATGGGGATAAAAAAAGTGATTTGTCTTTCTACAGATAAAGCAGCTTATCCAATCAATGCCATGGGAATCTCTAAAGCAATGATGGAGAAAGTTTTCGTTTCTAAGGCGAAAACAGTAGCGGATGAACGAACAACGATCTGTGGGACTCGCTATGGAAATGTCATGGCTTCTCGTGGTTCGGTCATTCCACTATTTATTGAGCAAATCAAAGAGGGTAAGCCACTGACAGTAACTGATCCAGGAATGACTCGCTTTTTAATGAGTTTAGACGAAGCTGTTGAATTGGTCATTTTTGCATTTCAGAATGCCAAAGCTGGCGATATCATGGTTCAAAAATCACCTGCCTCAACTGTTGGGGATTTAGCTCAAGCAATCATTGAATTATTTAATGTAGATAACGAAGTCCATGTGATTGGAACGCGCCATGGCGAAAAGAGATATGAAACTTTGCTTACCAAAGAAGAGTATCTAGTTGCTAAAGATATGGGTGATTTTTATCGTGTGCCTGCGGATACGCGTGATTTGAATTACGATAAATACTTTTTTGAAGGTAGTAAAGAATTAACACAAGAAGGTGAGTACAATTCAGATAATACTCATCGATTATCAGTAGCAGAAATCAAAGAAAAGCTTCTTGAATTGGATTATGTAAAAAAAGAGTTGAAAGCGTGGCATACAAAATGAATATTTTAGTAACTGGAGCCAATGGATTTGTAGGTAAAAATTTGATTGCTGAATTAAAAAATGAAGGATATGAAAATGTTCTCAGTTTTGATATCGACACACCCAAAAATTTATTAGACGAATATTGCAAAAAAGCAGATTTTGTTTTTCATCTAGCAGGTGTGAATCGCCCGAAAGAAGAGGACGATTTCATGAAAGGTAACTTTGGATTTACTTCAGAGTTACTTGGAAAGCTAAAAGAATATCATAATACATGCCCCGTGATGATTTCTTCATCTATTCAAGCTTCTTTGGATAACTCTTACGGCAAGAGTAAAAAAGCTGGTGAAGACCTTTTAAAATCATATCATGAGGAAACAGGTGCACCAGTTTATATCTATCGCTTTTCAAATTTGTATGGTAAATGGTCACGTCCAAATTATAATACGGTAGTTGCTACTTTTTGTTACAAGATTGCTCGTGATGAAGAAGTAACAGTCAATGATCCTAATGCGATGATTGAATTGTGTTATATTGATGACGTAGTCAAGGAATTGATTTTTTGTTTAAATGATAAACCATATATGGAAAAAGGGTATTGCTCTGTTCGAGAAGTTGATCAAATCACTGTTGGCGAATTGAAAGAACTGATTATTTCTTTTAAAGAAAGTCGAGTGAGCTTAACTTTACCAGATTTTTCGAGAAGAATTGAAAAAAATCTTTACAGCACTTATTTAAGTTTTTTACCAGAAGACGAATTTTCATATTTTTTAAAAATGAATGTAGACGATCGTGGATCTTTTACAGAATTTTTAAGAACAAAAGATCGTGGCCAAGTATCAATTAATATTTCAAAACCAGGCATCACTAAGGGAAATCACTGGCATCATACAAAAAATGAAAAATTTTTAGTGGTAAATGGCGAAGGAGTCATTCGTTTCAGAAAAATAGATTCAGATGAAGTGATTGAATATTTTGTTTCTAGTGAAAAATTAGAAGTAGTGGATATCCCAGTTGGTTATACACACAATATTGAGAATCTAGGTAAATCAGATATGGTAACCGTCATGTGGGTCAATGAACCATTTGATCCAGAACAACCTGATACTTATTATGTGGAGGTTTAATGAATGAAAAAATTAAGAGTGATGACCGTTGTAGGTACTCGTCCAGAAATTATCCGATTATCTGCAGTAATCAATCGTTTAGAGACTTCAGAAGCGATTGAACACATATTAGTTCATACCGGTCAAAACTATGACTATGAATTAAATGAAGTATTTTTTGAAGATTTTAAATTAAGAAAACCAGATTACTTTTTGAACGCTGCAAATGGCACAGCAATTGAAACAGTAGGAAATATCTTAATCAAGATTGATCCCATCTTAGAGGAAGTAAAACCTGATGCTTTCCTAGTATTAGGTGATACAAACAGTTGTCTATGTGCAATCGCTGCGAAAAGAAGACATATTCCTATTTTTCATATGGAAGCTGGAAATCGCTGTTTTGACCAACGTGTGCCAGAAGAAACAAATCGAAAAATTGTAGATCACACAGCAGATATCAATCTAACTTATAGTGATATTGCAAGAGAATATCTTTTACGTGAAGGATTACCTGCCGATCGCATCATTAAAACTGGAAGTCCGATGTTTGAAGTACTTCATTCGAGAAAAGAGGATATTGAGAATTCTGACATCATTCAACGTTTTGGTCTGGAAAAAGGAAAATATTTTGTTGTTTCCGCCCATCGTGAAGAAAATATCAGTTCCGAAAACAACTTTATGAATTTAGTAGATAGTCTAAATACGATTGCTGAGAAATATCAGTTACCAATCATTGTAAGTACGCACCCTCGGACAATGAAAATGATTGAAGCTAAAGGAATCGAATTTCATCAATTGGTCCAAACAATGAAACCGATGGGATTCAATGACTACAATAAGTTACAGCTCAACGCCAAAGCAGTGTTAAGTGATAGTGGAACCATTAGTGAAGAAGCTTCTATCTTGAATTTTAAAGCATTGAATATCCGTCAAGCGCATGAACGCCCAGAGGCAATGGAAGAAGCAAGTGTGATGATGGTCGGACTGGAAAAAGAAAGAATTCTTAAAGGTCTAGAAGTGTTAGAAACACAAGAGAATGATACCTTGAGAAAGGTCTCAGATTATTCAATGCCAAATGTTTCAGAGAAAGTGTTACGAATTATTTTGTCTTATACCGATTATGTGAATCGGATGGTGTGGAAAAAATGAAAAGTAATATATTGATTTTAGCAGAAGGGTATTTTCCAGCACAAAACTATGGTGGACCTCCAGTAAGCATAAAAAATTTCTGTGAATTGTTAAAAGAAGACTTCAATTTTTACATTGTTACAAAAGATAATGATTTAAATCAACAAGAAAGATTGAATGGAATTGATGAAGGCTGGAATTCGAGATTTGAAGCACAGGTTCTATATCTGAGTAAAAAAGAAAATTGGATTAGCCGTATAAAAAATATAATTAAGAAGTTAAATCCAGATTTGATTTATATTAATAGTTTCTTTGATTATAAATTATTGAGTTCAATTTTCTTAACACCTAATAAGATTCCTATACTCATTGCTCCTAGAGGACAGTTGTTGAACGGAGCTATGAGCAATAAGAAATTAAAAAAAACAATATACTTACGGTTATTTAAATTATTCTATACGTTCCGAGAAAATGTATATTTCCAATCGACTAGCCAAGAAGAAGAAGAAGTATTAAAACACTTATTTTCACCGGATTCTATACTGACATTTACAAATATCCCTAGTAAAACAAACGAAGACAATAATGTAAGATTGAAGAAACCCAATAGTTTGCATTTAGTTTTTTTGTCCAGAATTGTGTCTAAAAAGAATTTGGATTATGCTATTGATATTTTAACTACACTCAATGAAGAAATATCTCTAGATATTTTTGGGCCAATTGAAGATAAGAAATATTGGAATCTTTGTGAAGATAAAATATCTAATCTACCAAAAAATATAAAAGTTAAGTATAAAGGTAATGTTAGACATGAAATGGTTGGAGCAATATTTAGTCAATATGATGCTTTTTTATTTCCAACGAAAAGTGAAAATTACGGACATGTGATTTCGGAATCTTTATTAAACGATTGTCCTGTCATAATTAGTGATAAGACGCCCTGGAATGATATTGAAAATGGGGAAGAAGGCTATGTATGTTCATTAGACAATGTTGAAGAATTTAGACGAGCGATTAAAGAATTGTATTATAAAGATGAAAAAGAACATTTATTAATGAAAAAGAAAATAAAAAATTATATGGAATCAAAAGTAGATTTTTCAAAATTTAAAAACGAAATATCTACTAAAATCGAAAAAATAATTAGAAAATAGGAGCTATTTTTATGGTGCTTAATGAAATAAAAAAAGATAAAATATTAATACTTTTACTTTTTCTCTTATTTTCGTCTTATATATTATCGTTTACTAAATTACCACAGTCTTCCATTTTTTACTTTCTAAAATTTGCTTTATCACTCATATTTATAGTGGTCTATATATTATTAAATAAAAGTAAAATAAAAATTAGTAAAGAAAACACTATTCTTTTCTCTACATTAGCTGTATTTTCAGGGATTCCCATTTTTTTTAACGCTACTATTTCTAATATAGTTAGTTTTATATTATTAGTAGTCATCTACCTCCCATTTATTTTTATTATTTTTCCTAATATAAATAAAGAACTAATGGAAAAAGTATTGAGTATAATGTATCTTTCTTTATTCCTATTTTTATTTTTACCTTCAATTTTTTTGTCATTTTTCAATGATAATTATTATTTGCAATCTAATAGATATAGATTTATATCATATTTTAATAATCCCAATGAGTTAGCGCAGTTTTGTTTAGTATTTTTTCTTCTCTCATTTTATTATGCATTCACGAGCAATACTCGTATAAATAGAAAAATAATTTCTTTACTTTTTTCTATAATTAGCGTTTATATAATTTATTTAACAGATAGTCGCGCTGTATTTCTTGCAGTTATAGTATTTGTTTTGTTTTATGTTATAACTTCTATTTTTCACTTTGAGAAAAAACAAAAAAGTTTAATGTTTTTAGTTATATTGATCATTATTATGCTCATATTGTTCTCTAATAACATTTTTGAAAGTAATAAAAACTTTTTGTCATATATAGATACATTATCGAGTCATAGATTAAGTATTTGGCAAGATATATTGAGTTATGATAATCTAATTTTTTTGTTTTTTGGAGGTTTTTTACAAACTCACCCTCAATATCAGGTTATAACAAACGCCTATGTAGAGTTATTTGGCAAATTTGGGCTAATCGGGTTAACTCTTTGGTGTGCATCTGTTATAAAATTTTTAACTAACAAAAATAAAACTACAAAATTTGATAAATACAAAACTGCAATAATTTTTACTTACCTATTATATTATTTATTTGAAAGTGGACTATCAAGTATCGTGAATATTTCAAGTTTCTTTTTCTGGTTTATGGTATCTACAGATCAATTATCTAATAAAAAATATTATGTAGAGGAGAATTAAATATGAATATCTCAGTATTCGGTTTAGGTTATGTTGGCCTAGCAAATGCACTACTTCTAAGCCAAAGCGTTGAAGTCAAAGCATATGATATTGTTAAAGATAAAATAGACCAGTTGAATCAAAGAATTTCTCCTATAGAGGATAAAGAAATTAGTGAATTTTTAATAAAGGATAATCTAAAAATTAATTTTATCAAAGACTTTGAAGAAGCTGTGATTTTCGGTGACTACTTAATTATTGCAACCCCAACAGATTACGATGAAAAAAAGAATTATTTTAACACTTCATCAGTTGAAAAAGTCATCGAACAAGCTTTAGCAATTCGAACGGATGCTACTTTTATAATCAAATCAACTGTTCCAGTAGGGTACACAGAAGAGTTAAAGAAAAAGTATGGAACGGAGCGGATAATATTCTCACCAGAATTTCTGCGTGAGGGTAAAGCCCTATACGATAACCTTCACCCATCAAGAATCGTGATTGGCGAAAACTCAGTTAGGGGACAAGAAATTGCTAATCTTTTTAAGAAAAATGCTCATGATAATGATGTCCCGATACTATTGACGAATTCAACAGAAGCGGAAGCAATCAAATTGTTCTCAAATACCTACTTAGCTTTAAGAGTTGCTTATTTCAATGAACTTGATACGTATGCTGAATCGAATGGTTTAGACAGTAAGCAAATTATCGAAGGTGTCGGACTAGATCCTAGAATTGGTTCACATTATAATAACCCATCATTTGGCTATGGAGGGTATTGTTTACCAAAGGATACTAAGCAATTACGTGCAAATTATAGTGGTGTCCCAAGTAATTTGATTGGTGCAATCGTTGATGCAAATGCGACGAGAAAAGATTTTATCACTGAACAAATTTTAGCTAGAAGTCCCAAAGTTGTAGGGATTTATCGCTTGACTATGAAAGCTGCTTCAGATAATTTTCGTTATTCTTCAATTCAAGGAGTAATGAAAAGACTGAAGGCGAGAGGTATTTCTGTTATTGTTTATGAACCTACTGTAGATGAGAAGGAATTTTCAGGGTTTCCGGTGATACCTGAACTAGCAGATTTTAAAAATCTAAGTGATGTAATCATCTCCAATCGATTTGATGAAGAATTGAATGACGTTGAAGAAAAAGTTTATACTAGAGATATTTTTAGAAGGGATTGATTGAGTGAAAAACATAGCTCGTAATTTCATTTATCAATCCATCTTCCAGATAATGAAAATAGTTATTCCAATTATAACCATACCTATAGTTTCTATGGCGTTAGGTCCTGCTGGAATAGGGATCTTCAACTATACCAATTCAATTGCACAATATTTTGTACTAGTTGCTAGCTTAGGTGTGGCTATGTATGGGAACAGAGAAATCGCACTTGCGTATAATCGACAAGAGGACATTTCTAAATTATTTTGGGAAATTGTTGTATTTAAAGCGATATTGACATTAGCAGTATTTTTTATCTACATTGCTGTTGTCAGTTTCTTACCTAACAGTAATTATTTTTATTTTCAAAGTTTAACCATTTTAGCAGTGCTTTTTGATATATCATGGTTCTTTATGGGAATTGAAGATTTTAAGTTAACTAGTGTATCAAGTTTATTCGTTCAAATAATTACTTTTGTGTTGATACTGCTTTTTATTAAAGATTCAAATGATGTAGGTATCTATATTTTGATCCAAACAGCTGGTATATTTGTTTCACAAGTGTTAGTTTGGTTCTTTATCAAACCTTATATAACATTTCAAAAAATAAATCTAAAAAAAAGTTTTAGTCACATCAAAGGCTCGTTTGAATTCTTTATACCCCAAGTAGCGATTACCTTATATACGAATTTAAATAAGACCTTATTAGGATTATTCATAGGGGCTTCAGCAGTTGGATTTTATACAAACTCACTCACATTAAATACAGTCTTTATAACAATCATCACTACACTTGATATTGTTTTACTTCCACATATGAGTGGTTTGTTTGCTAAAAAAAATGTTGAGCGAATTGTAGAGCTGATGGATAAAACGATTGATTTACAGTTGTTTTTTAGTTTACCGATTATGTTTGGGATGTTAACTGTATATGATAAGCTTGTTCCATGGTTTTTTGGGGAAAAGTTCTTATTTATTAATAATGTTATCCCGTTTTTTACTCCTTTAATAGTAATTATTCCGCTAGGTATGGCTGTTTCAAGACAGTACCTTATTCCTATAGGTAAAGTTAGAGAATATAATAAATCTGTGATTATTGGTGCAGGTATAAACATTATCAGTAATCTAATCTTACTACCAACTGTTGGTTTTTTTGGAGTTGTCATTTCTAATTTATTGGCTGAATTCTTTGTTACTGCAGTAAGAGTGCGTTCGTTTCTCAAATCTACTAACTTTTCTTTTAATTTTCGGCGAATAAGTATTTATTTTATTTCAGCACTTGCAATGATGATGATTACCAGAATATTGACTAATTCTATGCAAGCAAGTTTAATCACTAATATCGTCCAAGGTTTGATTGCTATTACCCTGTATTTTATCTTTACAGTAGTAATGAGAACAAATCCTATTGTTTCATTTATTCAAGAGAGAAGAAGTAAGTGAATGATTTACTTACTTCTTTTTTATTTATCAAAAAATGAGCCAAAGGTAGTGGATATCTTCCAATACCTTTGGCTCATTTATTAATATTTATAGCAGAGGATGGCAAAGAATCACTCCCGCCATCCCGGCGTCACTGCCTCCTTACAAAACGTGAACCGCTTCTTGTCATAATTCACCAAGCCGGAATCTTTCAGCTGTTTGATCACCTGTCCGGCGGTTTCACGAGTGGTCCCGCTATTGACTGCTAGTTCTTTCAACGTGATGGGATAGGGGATCGATATATGACCGTCTTCTGTAGGGATTCCTAATTCTTCTTTTAAAACAAATAAGTTTTGTTTCACTCGGTCAAATGCACTGGAGGTCAAGCCGATTTGGATGCGTAGTTCGTGCATCTGAACAACTTTTCCTAACTTCTGGATCATGTAAATCAATTGATTGGGGTTGTTTTTGACGATTTTTTCATAACAAGCTACAGGAAAATAAAAAGTCTCGATATCTGTCATGGCTTGTGCTGTATACGTATAAGGTTCTTCTTCAAAAATACCAGACATTGGAAAGAGATTATTGGCTGTGACATAATCATAGTAGTAATAAGTAGCACTTTCGTCATAACGCTCTAAACGGATCAATCCTTCTGTTAAGACATAGAAACGTTGCCGCTCATCTCCTTCATCAAAAAGCACTTGTCCTTTCTTATATGAACGTAGGACAGTCTGCTCTTTGATTTCTTCAAATTCCTCATCAGTAAAGTGTTCAAAATCAGGTTGATATCTGAGTTTAGAAAAATGATAATCAATTTTATTTACACGCATGAACATCCCTGCTTCCTATAATTCTCTCCTTCTATTGTGACTTCTTTTATTTCTTTTGTAAAGCCATAATACATTCCGAGAAAAGCTATATTTTGTAAAATATTAATTGCGTTTGTTATTATGTAGGATTTATACAGAACAGATGAATATAATTTGATGACTGATTATAAAAGTGTATAAAAAACAAATAATATACATAAAGTAAACGCTAACAACATTAATTTAAATGGGATTTAAAAATATACAGAAAAATTTTTTTAATGAATAAAAATTTTTTTAAGAGAGTTTTCAGTATAAAAAAAAGAGAAATTATTAATAAAAGATGCAAAAATGTGTAATTATTTAATTATGCTTTAATAATGAGAGATTCTTCTCTTTTTAAATGCGAGAAAAGCATGAAAGTGATTACAAAAGCAGTTTATTCTAAGTATGTAATCAAAACGAAGGAGGCAACACAACATGGATAAACCGATTCACGTTTTCTCTGAGATAGGAAAGTTAAAGACAGTATTATTAAAACGACCTGGTCAAGAAGTGGAAAATCTAACGCCTGATATTATGGATCGTTTGTTGTTCGACGACATTCCGTATCTACCGATTGCACAAGCTGAGCATGATGAATTTGCACAAGTGCTCCAAAGTGAAGGCGCTGAAACATTATATTTAGAAAAATTAGCGGCTGAAGCAATCGATGCAGGTAATGTCAAAGAGGAATTTTTAAATAAAATGTTAGATGAATCTTTTATTGCATCTAATGCTGTTAGAGATGGTCTTCATGAGTTCCTTCTATCAATGGAAACTCAAGATATGGTAGATAAGATCATGGCGGGTGTCCGTACAAAAGATATCGATGTGAAATCACGTAGTTTATACGATTTATCATCTGATGACGACTATCCTTTCTACATGGATCCAATGCCAAACCTATACTTTACAAGGGACCCTTCCGCATCAATGGGGAATGGGATGACAATCAATAAAATGGCATTTGAAGCACGTCGTCGTGAGTCAATGTTCACAGAATACATTTTGAACCACCACCCACGTTTTGCAAATAAAGGGGTTGACGTATGGTTGGATCGCGAAAATCCAGATCATATCGAAGGTGGGGATGAATTGATCCTTAGTGACACAGTTGTCGCTGTTGGTATCTCACAACGAACAAATGCAAAAGCAATCGAGCGTTTAGCACGTCACTTATTTGCGAAAAATGCAGGATTTGAAAAAGTCTTGGCAATCAAGATCCCGAATAATCGTGCTATGATGCATTTAGATACAGTATTTACTATGGTTGATCATGATAAATTCACAATCCATCCAGCGATCCAAAGTAAAGAAGGAAAAATGGACGTCTTTACAATTGAACAAGCTGGCGATGATATCAAAATTTCTCATTCAGATGATTTACAAGAGTCATTGAAATCAGTTTTAGGGTTAGATGATCTTGTATTGATCCCAACAGGTAATGGCGATGCGATCGTTGCACCTCGTGAACAATGGAATGATGGCTCAAACACATTAGCGATTGCTCCAGGGGTTGTAGTTACTTACAATCGTAACTATGTATCAAACGAATTATTGAGAAGCTACGGCATCAAAGTCTTGGAAATCACATCAAGTGAATTGTCACGCGGTCGTGGTGGCCCTCGTTGCATGAGCCAACCATTAGTTCGTGAAGATTTAAAATAGTTTATTCCTGATGGCAGTCACTGTCAGCTGCCATCGGATTTCCTCTTAATACCAAGTGCTTTATGTACTATCAAATAGAATACAATTTTAAAGGAGAATGTTCATATGAAAGAATCAGTATTTCAAGGAAGAAGTTTATTAGCAGAAAAAGATTTTACAAAGGAAGAGTTACAATATTTGATCGACTTTTCTCAACACTTGAAAGATTTGAAAAAACGTGGCATCCCACATCATTACTTAGAAGGAAAAAACATTGCATTACTATTTGAAAAAACATCAACACGTACACGTGCAGCATTTACAACTGCAGCAATCGATCTTGGTGCGCATCCAGAGTATTTAGGTGCAAATGACATCCAATTAGGTAAAAAAGAATCGACTGAAGATACAGCGAAAGTATTAGGTAGTATGTTTGACGGCATCGAGTTCCGTGGTTTCAGCCAAAAAATGGTGGAGGAGTTAGCTGAATTCTCAGGCGTACCTGTATGGAATGGTTTAACTGATGAATGGCATCCAACTCAAATGATCGCTGACTTCTTAACGATCCAAGAAAACTTCGGTAAAGTAGAAGGCATCACAGTTGCTTATTGTGGCGATGGACGTAACAACATGGCTAACTCATTGTTAGTAACAGGTGCGATCTTAGGAACAAACATGCGTATCGTTGCACCAAAAGAATTACAACCTGAAGAAGAAATCGTGAAAATGGCTGAAGAGTTTGCAGCGAAATCAGGTGCACAATTAATGATTACTGACGATGTTGCTAAAGGGGTAGACGGAGTAGACGTTCTTTATTCAGACGTTTGGGTATCAATGGGTGAAGAGGATAAATTCGAAGAACGTATCAAATTATTGAAACCTTACCAAATCAATATGGATATGATCGAAAAAACAAACAACACAGATCGTTTGATCTTCTTACACTGCTTACCAGCATTCCATGATACGAAGACAGTTTACGGTGAACAAATGAAAGAACGCTTTGGTATCACTGAAATGGAAGTAACAGACGAAGTATTCCGCAGTAAATATGCACGTCAATTTGAGCAAGCAGAAAATCGTATGCACTCAATCAAAGCAATCATGGCAGCAACACTAGGAAACTTATTCATTCCTCGTGTGTAACAACTAACAAGTAAGTAATCAAAACGAGTCAGCGTGGGGATCGTTCGAGAGGAACGCTGGCTTGTTTTGTCATCGTTAAAATTCAGAATGTTCTGAAAGAAAGGGAGATAAACATGGCAAATAGAAAAGTAGTCGTTGCATTGGGCGGAAACGCAATTTTATCAACAGATGCAAGTGCAAAAGCGCAACAAGACGCGTTGATGGAAACAGCAAAATACTTAGTGAAATTCATTGAACAAGGAGATGAACTAATCATCTCACACGGGAACGGGCCACAAGTTGGGAACTTGTTGATCCAACAGCAAGCAGCTGATTCCGAAAAAACGCCTGCTATGCCATTAGATACTTGTGTGGCAATGACGGAAGGTTCCATTGGCTACTGGTTACAAAATGCGATGGGCGAAGTGTTGAAGGAAAAAGGAATCGATAAAGATGTCGTTTCTTTAGTGACACAAGTCATCGTTGATGAAAATGATCCATCGTTCAAAAATCCAAGCAAACCAGTTGGACCGTTCTATACAGAAGAAGAAGCGAACGATCAGATGAAAGCAGACTCTTCCGTTACATTCAAAGAAGATGCTGGTCGTGGCTGGCGTAAGGTTGTTGCTTCGCCAAAACCAATCTCAATCAAAGAAGCTCGTGTGATCCAAACATTAGTCGAACAAGGCGTGATCACGATTTCTGTAGGTGGCGGTGGTATTCCAGTAGTGGAAACTGCGACTGGTCTTGACGGAAAAGAAGCTGTTATCGATAAAGATTTTGCTTCTGAAAAATTAGCAGAGATCATTGGTGCAGATCTATTGATCGTGTTGACTGGTGTCGATAATGTCTACGTAAATTATCAAAAACCAGATCAAAAGAAATTAGAAACAGTTGGTGTTTCAGAAATGAGACAGTATATTGCTGAAAACCAATTTGCTCCAGGAAGCATGTTGCCAAAAGTGGAAGCAGCGATTGCCTTTGTTGAGGCTCGTCCTACTGGGAAAGCAATTATTACTTCCTTAGAAAATATTGAAAATCTATTAGCTTCAGAAGAAGGAACAATCATTGTTGCTGATGAAGCGTAAGAAACTTTTTATCGTTTTACCATGACCATGTGTATAAAATGTCCAGTTGGTTTTTAATCTCCTTTAGACCTCCTGGACATTTTAGCTTATTGTTGAAGGTCAGCTTTTCGAACACCGTTTATTTATGAAGAAAACTCTAGCCAGGAGATGGGATATCTGCTATAATTCAAATCAAGTTAAATAAGAGCAACGTTTGCTGAACAAGAGAGTAATTGGTGTCATTTCGTTCAAAGCGAGTCTGGGTAGAGTGGAAGCCGGACGAACAAATCCCAATGAAGCGCACTTGGAGAACTCTGTCTTTGACAGACGGTCGTCTACCGATATCAGATTGAGCAGGTCCTTTTTTAGGACAATTGGAGTGGTACCGCGGGAATTCTCGTCTCTAGTAAATTCATGGAAAAGATGGATTTGCTAGAGATTTTTTTGTTTTACAGCAAACAATATGTAGGAGGAAAATAAATGAATAACAAAGATGTTGTTGCAAAAGCACTATATGAAGTCGTACAAGATGATTTGACGTTGGAGCAAGTCGCACAATTACTTGAAAATCCAAAATCAGCGGATCATGGAGATGTCGCATTTCCCACGTTCTCTTTAGCAAAGATCTTCCGCAAAGCACCACAACAGATCGCAGCGGATCTTGCTGAGAAAATCGATGCAACAAATTTTGAAAAAATCGAAGTCGTCGGACCATACTTGAACTTCTTTATGAACAAAGAGATCATCAGTAAGCAAGTGTTAGCTACAGTAGTAAAAGAAAAAGAACACTATGGGGATAGCACGATCGGTAACCAAGGAAGCGTGCCGATCGATATGTCTTCACCAAATATTGCAAAACCAATTTCAATGGGTCACTTACGTTCGACAGTAATCGGAAACTCAATTGGCTTTATTATGGAAAAATTAGGTTACCAACCAGTACGTATCAACCATTTAGGAGACTGGGGCACACAATTTGGAAAACTGATCGTTGCCTACAAAAAATGGGGATCTGCTGAATCTGTTAAAGCTGAACCAATCAATGAATTATTGCGTCTATATGTCCAATTCCACGAAGAAGCTGAAACACAACCTGAATTGAATGATGAAGCTCGTTCTTGGTTCAAGCGTCTAGAAGAAGGCGACGAAGAAGCGATGGAGTTATGGCAATGGTTCCGTGACGAATCAATGAAAGAATTCAACAAGATCTATGACTTGTTAGAAGTTCGTTTTGATTCATTGAACGGGGAAGCTTTCTATAATGACAAGATGGATGAAATCGTCGAATTACTAGAAGAAAAACATCTCTTACAAGAAGACAAAGGTGCAGAAATCGTTGACTTATCTGCTTATGATCTAAATCCTGCCTTGATCAAAAAATCAGATGGTGCGACACTTTATATTACGCGTGATTTGGCAGCTGCACTATACCGTAAACGTACGTATGATTTTAGTCAATCACTATACGTAGTTGGTAATGAACAAAGTTATCACTTTAAACAATTGAAAGCTGTCTTGAAAGAACTAGGTTTTGACTGGGCAGATGATATGCACCATATCCCGTTTGGTTTGATCACACAAGGTGGTAAAAAACTATCGACACGTAAAGGAAAGATCGTTTTACTAGAAGAAGTATTGAATGAAGCAATCGACTCAGCGAAACAACAAATCAGTGAAAAGAATCCTGATTTGGAAAACAAAGATGTCATCGCAAAACAAGTCGGTGTGGGTGCTGTTATTTTCCACGATTTAAAAAATGATCGTTTAAATACGTTTGACTTCAATTTAGAAGAAGTGGTTCGTTTTGAAGGAGAGACAGGTCCTTATGTCCAATATACTCATGCTCGGGCGATGAGTTTATTAGACAAAGCAGGTTTTGTTCCTTCTGAAGATCAAGCTTATGCGTTGAATGACGAAAATAGTTGGGAAGTCGTGAAGCTTGTACAGAAATATCCTGAAACAGTGCTTCAAGCTGGTGAAAAATATGAGCCATCGATCATTGCAAAACATGCGATCAAATTGGCACAAGCGTTCAACAAGTACTATGCACATACAAAAATCTTAGCGGATGATGACCAAAAAGATGCGCGCTTAGCGTTAGTTTATGCTGTCACTGTTTTACTAAAAGAAGACTTACGTCTATTAGGATTACATGCACCAGATAAAATGTAAAAAGTTTCATTGTTCAAAGATTTTCTGAAGAGAAATCTAAATGTTATGTTTCAGTCAATAATCCATGACATATTTTACAATTAAATTGATTTTTATCTAGAAGAGTTTATTTAAGAAACGAGCCAAGTCGGGATTTGAAAAAATCCCGGCTTTTTTGACGTATTTTTGGTAAGGCATACAGTTTCATAGTTGTTTTATGTTGAAATGAAACTGGCAAAACCTGCCTGATTAAAAGTTAACTAATCTTTAAATGATTTTTTAGCGCTTGTTGTGTGTCTCAATGATATTTGTATGTATTCTACCAGTGGAAGACATTCCTATTGTTGTTTCTATGAGGTAATTGAGTACGAGGTATACCGGAACTTTCATAGCAACGAAAGATTAAGTCGACTTGAGAGAGGTTCAAGGTTCTTCTCTAGTATTGATTCAAATAAAAAAGATGCTGGCAAATTTCACCAACATCAAAAAATATAGATACAATTACTATTTGTTATGGTATTTAAAAAATTGTAGCTGTAGTGGGATGATGCAAGAAGTTTTCAACTAACTGCGCATCTTCATCATCTTTCGAAATAATGATCGTTGTATCAAAGCCAGCAATCGTACTAACGATATGAGGCGGTTTGATTTCATCTAAGACAGCAGCGAACAATGGTGCGTTGTCTGGTAAGGTGTGGACGATAGTCAAAAAATGAACTCGTTCCACTTTTAACACGATATCTTCAATCATCTGGATCAAACGTTTTTCATCTTCGCTTTTTGATTCAGCTGTCTCCTTTTCTTTGAACAGGACAAAATGGGAAACACCATTTTCATCAGGCGCCTTGACGATTTTTAAGTCACGTATATCTCTTGAAATCGTCGCTTGAGTCGCAGATACACCCATTTCAGTCAGCTTAGCTAACATTTCATCTTGTGTACGGATCGTATTATCTTCAATGATTTGTTTAATCAACAAGTGTCGCTCAGTTTTTCGCATTTTAGTTCTCCTTTAACGAAACTTTTCACAAGTATCATAACAAAAAAACGTTGAATTGCCCATCTTTATTTTCCAGTTACCTGTTTATTTTTTCACGAATTCCTTATAAAAAAACAAAGAAATAAAATAAAAAAATGAGAGGGAGAAAAAGAAGACACAAAAAATTAAGTAAGTTGATTTTTTTTTCTTGAATTTTATGCCCAATTCAGTTAAACTATTGAATGTTGAGCAGAAAAAGATCACTTTGGTGTATCTTGCGTCACTACTCAATAAATCCACATTCTTGTTGGATCGTTGGTCGGTGCTTGTAAAAGTTGGCTAGCGAGTTGGAAGACAAGAAGAGGGAAAATAAAAACCAAATCGGAGGAAACAAACATGGCAGTAATTTCAATGAAACAATTACTAGAAGCCGGTGTACACTTTGGTCACCAAACGCGTCGCTGGAACCCAAAAATGAAGAAATACATCTTCACAGAAAGAAACGGAATCTACATTATTGACTTGCAAAAAACAGTTAAATTAGTAGATGCAGCTTACGATTACATGAAGAGCGTAGCAGAAGAAGGTGGCGTTGCTTTATTCGTAGGTACAAAAAAACAAGCACAAGAAGCAATCAAAGATGAAGCTACTCGTGCTGGACAATACTTTGTAAACCACCGTTGGTTAGGTGGAACATTGACAAACTGGGATACGATCCAAAAACGTATCGCTCGTTTGAAACAAATCAATGCAATGGAAGAAGATGGAACTTTTGCAGTTCTACCTAAAAAAGAAGTTGCTGGTTTGAACAAACAACGTGAACGTCTTGAAAAATTCTTAGGTGGTATCGCTGATATGCCAAGAATCCCAGATGTAATGTACATCGTTGACCCACGTAAAGAACGCATTGCCGTTCAAGAAGCACACAAATTGAATATCCCAATCGTAGCAATGGTTGATACAAACTGTGATCCAGATGAGATCGACGTAGTTATCCCATCAAACGACGACGCAATCCGTGCCGTTAAATTGATTACTTCAAAAATGGCTGATGCTTTCATCGAAGGAAATCAAGGGGAAGATCAAGTAGTTGAAGAAGATTTTTCAGCAGAAAACACAGCGACTTCAATCGAAGAAATCGTTGATGTTGTTGAAGGCGACAACTCTTCAGCAGAATAATTTTTAAATGATGGAGCTGTTTCAAAGGCTAGGCGACAAGCCTCACTCTCCTTTGAAACAGCTTTTTTTAAAGAAAAAGCATACAACTAGGAGGAAGAAAAAATGGCAGACGTTACAGCTAAAATGGTAAAAGAACTACGCGACATGACTGGCGTAGGAATGATGGACGCGAAAAAAGCATTGGTTGAAGTTGAAGGTGACATCGAAAAAGCAGTAGATCTTTTACGTGAAAAAGGAATGGCTAAAGCTGCGAAGAAAAACGATCGTATCGCCGCTGAAGGTCTTGCTTCAGTTGCAGTGAAAGGTAATACTGCAGCAATCGTTGAAGTCAACTCAGAAACAGACTTCGTTTCTAAAAACGAAATGTTCCAAGACTTAGTAAAAGAAATCGCTGAACTAGTTGCTGAAAACAAACCAGCTGACATGGACGCAGCAATGAAAATCAAAACATCAAAAGGAACAGTTGAATCTGACTTGATCGAAGCAACACAAGTTATCGGTGAAAAAATCAGCTTCCGTCGTTTTGAAGTAATCGAAAAAGAGGACAACGCTGCATTTGGCGGTTACCTACACATGGGTGGACGTATTGCTGTATTAGCTGTTTTAGAAGGTACGACTGACGAAGCAGTAGCTAGAGACGTAGCGATGCACGTAGCAGCGATCAACCCTCGTTATGTAAACGAAACACAAATTCCTGAAGCTGAATTAGATCACGAACGTACAGTCTTGACTGAACAAGCATTGAACGAAGGCAAACCAGCGAACATCGTTGAAAAAATGGTTGAAGGACGCTTAAACAAATTTAAAGCTGAAATCGCATTGGTTGACCAACCATTCGTTAAAGATCCTGATATGACTGTTGAAAAATTTGTTGCTTCTAAAGGCGCAACTGTGAAATCATTTGTCCGCTTTGAAGTCGGCGAAGGTATCGAAAAACGCGAAGATAACTTTGTAGAAGAAGTAATGAACCAAGTGAAAAAATAATCCGGTTTATAGACTTGATCAATGGGACGATGTTTGGTGCAAAGAAAATGAAGATCATTCTCCGTTTTCTTTGTGCCCCCATCGATTCCATCGCTTATTTGAATGAAATGAGGAGCAGCGACATTCGTCACAGCTCTTTTTTTTAGGGCAAGAGATATCAGGAGCATAGGTATTTTCGTGCCTAAACTATCTGGATATGGTAGAATGTCAATAGAAAATATTGGAGGAATGAACATGGTCACACCAAAATATCAGCGTGTCGTCTTAAAATTAAGTGGAGAGGCTTTAGCTGGAGATGAAGGGTTTGGAATCAAACCACCAGTTATCAAAGAAATCATCCAAGAAATCAAAGAAGTCCACGAGTTAGGCGTAGAGATGGCAATTGTTGTCGGCGGTGGAAATATCTGGCGCGGTCAAATTGGCGCACAAATGGGGATGGAACGTGCACAAGCGGATTACATGGGCATGTTAGCAACTGTGATGAATGCTTTAGCATTACAAGATACATTAGAAAATGTTGGTGTTCCTACACGCGTACAAACCTCAATTGAAATGCGACAAATCGCAGAACCATACATCCGTCGTAAAGCAGAGCGTCATTTAGAGAAAGGGCGCATCGTTATTTTTGCCGGTGGTACTGGAAACCCTTATTTTTCTACAGATACAACTGCGGCATTACGTGCAGCTGAAATTGGCGCTGATGTTATTTTAATGGCTAAGAACAATGTTGACGGTGTTTATTCTGCCGATCCAAAAATCGATTCAACAGCAGTGAAATTCGATGAATTGACACACATGGAAGTCATTGCAAAAGGATTACAAGTAATGGATTCAACTGCTAGTTCATTGAGTATGGACAATGATATCCCGTTACTTGTGTTCAATCTTAATGAACATGGAAACATTCGCCGAGCAATCTTAGGTGAAAATATCGGAACAACCGTAAGGGGGAAATAAACAATGGCAGATGCAATTATGACAGAAGCAAAAGACAAGATGCAAAAAGCAGCACAAAATCTACAACGTGAACTTGGACAGATCCGTGCCGGCCGTGCGAATGCGAGCTTATTAGATCGTATTACTGTTAATTATTATGGCGCACCAACACCATTGAACCAACTAGCATCGATCCAGATCCCAGAAGCAAGAGTATTGATGATCACACCATTCGATAAAAGTGTGCTTCAAGACATCGAAAAATCGATCATGGCAAGCGACATCGGTATCAGCCCAACAAATGACGGAAATGTGATTCGTTTAGTCATTCCTCAGTTAACAGAAGAACGTCGGAAAGAATTAGCGAAAGACGTGAAAAAAGAAGCTGAAAATGCAAAAATCGCTGTCCGTAACATTCGTCGCGATGCAATCGATGAGTACAAGAAACAACAAAAAAATGGCGATATTACAGAAGATGATTTGCGTGACTTAGAAAAAGAAGTGCAAACTCTAACAGATGACAGTATCAAAGAAGTAGATCGTATCGCTGCAGACAAAGAAAAAGAATTGCTTGAAGTATAAGAATCAATAAAGACAGGTGGACAGTGTGAAGTGCTGTCTCCTGTTTTTTACTTTTTTGACTAAGAAAAACTAAAAAATCCTTTGAATTTGCGTAAAAAAAGGGCTATACCATAGGAAATAACGATAGATATTGCTATAATGGTAAAGATAGTTGTAATTTTTTAGTATGGGAGGAAAAAGAATGTTACGTTTTTTTCCGCAAAAAAACAAATATATTCAAGAAAAAAGTGAGTACCATTTTGATGCGCAGAGAGATATCCCGAAACATATCGCAATCATCATGGATGGGAATGGTCGTTGGGCACAAAATCGTCGTCTTCCGCGAGTGGCTGGCCACAAAGAAGGCATGGAAACCGTTAAGAAAGTCACTAAAAAAGCTTCTCGACTTGGGGTAAAGGTGTTAACGCTCTATGCGTTTTCGACCGAAAATTGGAAACGTCCAAAAGAGGAAGTCAATTTTTTGATGCAATTACCTGTAGACTTTTTTGATACGTTCGTCCCTGAGTTGATTGCTGAAAATGTCAAGGTACAAGTGATGGGCTATGAAGAACTCTTGCCGGAACATACGCAAGATGCAGTACGCCGTGCCATTGAACAAACCAAAGAAAATACGGGAATGATCTTAAACTTCGCCCTGAATTATGGTAGTCGGGCAGAAATCATCTCTGCAGTCAAAGCAATCAGTGAACAAGTAAAAGAAAATGATCTTTCTACGGAAGACATTGACGAGGACATGATCGCGGATCATTTGATGACCGGTTTCTTACCTCCCGAACTTCGCGATCCAGGTTTAGTCATACGGACAAGTGGCGAAGAACGGATCAGTAATTTCTTATTGTGGCAGATTGCTTATAGTGAATTATATTTTTCAAAAGCCTTATGGCCAGATTTTGACGGCGCCCATTTAGAGGAAGCAATCGCTTCTTATCAACATCGAGACCGTCGTTTTGGTGGCGTAAAAAGTGTAGATAAAGGAGAACAATCATGAAGCAACGTGTGATCACTGCGGTCGTAGCATTGGCATTATTTATTCCGATCATTTGGATCGGAGGAATTGGTCTTGAGCTAGTAGCGGCTTTATTAGCAGTAGTTGGTGTCTATGAACTTTTTCGTATGAAAGGATTGACACTATTAAGTTTTGAAGGAGTTCTTTCTGCCATCGGTGCAGTTTTTCTTGTCCTGCCGAAAGAGCGCTGGTTTTTCTTTTTACCTGAACAAACAAATGAATTTATGTTGTTTTATTTGACTGTGATGATCCTATTGGGTGCCGCTGTCTTCTCAAAAAATATGTATACGATCGATGAAGCTGGTTTTCCAGTTGTTACCAGTTTATATGTCGGTTTTGGTTTTCAAAACTTTGTTAGTGCGCGTACAGAAGGAATCAACGTATTGCTTTTTGGCTTATTCATCGTTTGGGCAACCGATATTGGCGCATATCTAGTTGGTAGACGTTTTGGTAAGCGTAAGCTATGGCCAGATATCTCACCCAACAAAACGATTGAAGGTGCATTAGGGGGGATCGGTAGTGCAGTAGTTGTTGCATTATTGTACTTCTTATTGTATCCACCACAAGAATTGTTTGGTCATGGACTACTAGTCATGTTACTCCTAACGATCATTCTTTCGATTGTTGGACAATTCGGGGATCTAGTTGAGTCTGCGATCAAACGTCACTACGAAGTCAAAGATTCAGGGAATATTTTACCAGGACATGGAGGAATATTGGATCGATTCGATAGTCTGTTATTCGTCTTTCCTGTCATGTATTTATTTGGATTGATATAAATCAAAATTCTGTAGAGAAGCTTCCTAAGCGGTCAGTCATTTACTAGTCAAGAAGACAAGATCATGAAGGGATTCTTTACAGAATTTTTATTTTTTCACATTATAATCGGTGCTTGGTGAAGTTTGGATAATATGGTAAAATTAAGTAGTTTTATTTTAACTGAATAAAAAATAATGATTAATGTAAAGGAGAATAGGATGAGAACAATTATCACGTTCATTATCGTTTTTGGCATCTTAGTGATCGTACATGAATTTGGCCACTTCTTCTTTGCGAAACGATCAGGAATCCTAGTTCGTGAGTTTGCGATTGGCATGGGACCTAAAATCTACGGTCATCAAGCAAAAGACGGCACGACTTATACATTGCGTTTGTTACCAATCGGTGGCTATGTGAGAATGGCTGGGAATGGGGACGACGAAACGGAAATGGCCCCAGGAATGCCGTTATCACTCTTGATGGATTCAGATCATGTCGTAAAGAAAATCAATTTAAGCAAAAAAATCCAATTGACCAATGCGATCCCAATGGAATTGATCCGTTATGATCTTGATGAAGCACTCACGATCACAGGTTATGTGAATGGTGATGAAACGCAAGAAGTAACGTATGCAGTGAATCATGATGCTTCGATCATCGAGGCGGATGGGACTGAATTGAGGATCGCACCGAGAGATGTACAGTTCCAATCAGCCAAATTATGGCAACGAATGTTGACTAACTTTGCGGGTCCAATGAATAATTTTATTCTAGCGATTCTATTATTCATCATATTAGCATTCATGCAAGGCGGGGTGACAGTCACAAATACCAACCAAATCGGTGTTGTTACGCCAGACGGAGCTGCGGCTGCAGCCGGACTGAAAGAAAATGATGAAATTCTTTCAGTAGAGGGAAAAACAATCCAAACATGGAATGATCTGACAGCGATCATTACTGAAAATCCAGATAAACCACTTGATTTTGAAGTTGAACGAAATGGACAGGTTTCTTCTGTTGAAGTGACACCGAAAGCAATTGAGTCGAATGGTGAAAAAATTGGTCAACTTGGGATACAAGCGCCAATGAAAACTGGCTTCTTCGATAAGATCATCGGTGGAACACAACGTGCATTTAGTAGCTCTTTGGAAATATTCAAAGCATTAGGTTCATTATTTACCGGCTTTAGCTTGGACAAATTAGGTGGACCGGTGATGATGTTCCAATTGTCTTCTGAGGCAGCGAATCAAGGAATCATGACAGTCATTGGTTTGATGGCAATCTTATCCATGAATTTAGGGATCGTCAATTTATTGCCAATCCCAGCATTAGATGGTGGAAAACTAGTCTTGAATATTTTTGAAGGTGTCCGTGGTAAACCACTTAGTCAGGAAAAAGAAGGCATTTTGACGCTTGTTGGTTTTGGCTTCCTGATGCTATTGATGGTATTAGTAACATGGAATGACATTCAACGATTCTTTTTCTAGAAAAAGTAGGGTATAATGACATGCGTTAGATTATTTGAGGAATAAAGGAGTTTAGATAATGAGACAATCAAAAATGTTGATTCCAACATTAAGAGAGGTTCCAAATGATGCGGAAGTATTAAGTCATCAAATCTTACTACGTGCCGGTTACATTCGTCAGGTTTCGGCTGGAATCTATTCTTATTTACCACTTGCAAATCGTGTATTAGAAAAATTAAAAACGATCATGCGCGAAGAATTTGAAAAAATCGGCGCAGTAGAAATGTTGATGCCAGCGATTTTACCTGCTGAGCTATGGCAAGAATCTGGTCGTTATGAAACATACGGGCCCAACTTATATCGCTTGAATGATCGCAACGATCGTCAGATGATCTTAGGACCAACACATGAAGAAACATTTACAGAATTGATCCGTGATGAAGTCAATTCATACAAAAAATTACCTTTGAATCTTTATCAGATCCAAGCGAAATACCGTGATGAAAAACGTCCTCGTTTTGGACTATTGCGTGGACGCGAATTTATCATGAAAGATGCTTATTCTTTCCATGCCTCTCAAGAGAGTTTGGATGAAACATACAAAGATTATGAAAAAGCTTATACAGAGATCTTTAAGCGTTGTGGTCTAGAGTTCCGTGCAATCATCGGTGACGGTGGCGCGATGGGCGGAAAAGACTCAAAAGAATTTATGGCAATCTCAGAAATTGGTGAAGACACGATTTGTTATTCAACAGAAAGTGACTATGCAGCAAATTTGGAGATGGCGACGAGCTACTATGTGCCAAAAAAATCCCATGAAACACAATTGGAAATGGAAAAGAAAGAAACCCCAGATGTGAAAACCATCGAAGAGGTTGCAGCTTTCTTTGACGTTCAACCACAAAAAATTATTAAATCTGTACTCTTCACAGCAGATGAGCAACCTGTTCTAGTTTTAGTTCGTGGCGATCATGAAGTCAATGATGTGAAATTGAAAAACTTCTTAGGTGCAGATTTCTTAGAAGAAGCAACAGAAGAAGAAGCGAAAAACTATTTAGGCGCTGATTTTGGATCAGTTGGACCAATCGGTGTAGCTGAAGAGGTCAAAGTCTATGCGGATCGTCATGTTCAAGATCTGGCAAACGCTATTGCGGGAGCGAATGAAACTGGCTACCATTATATCAATGTCAATCCAGAACGTGATTTCAATGTTCTAGCATATGAAGACTTACGCTTCGTCCAAGAAGGCGATCCTTCGCCAGATAATAATGGCGTATTAGCCTTCACTCGAGGGATCGAGATCGGGCATATCTTCAAACTAGGTACACGTTACAGTGAATCAATGGGAGCTACTGTTCTTGATGAAAATGGTCGTGAAAAACACGTGATCATGGGTTGCTATGGTATCGGTGTGAGCCGTCTACTTTCCGCGATCGTTGAACAAAATGCAGACGAAAACGGTATTCACTGGCCAAAAGGCATTGCACCATTTGATTTGCATGTCGTACAAATGAACTTAAAAGATGAGTTCCAAACGAACTTGACGAATGAAGTGGAAAAAGCAATGAACGAAGCTGGTTATCAAGTACTTGTTGATGATCGCAATGAGCGTGCCGGTGTTAAGTTTGCTGATTCTGATTTGATCGGATGTCCAATCCGTATCACCGTCGGTAAAAAAGCAGTAGATGGCATCGTCGAAGTGAAAATCAAAAAAACAGGTGAAATGGTCGAAGTTCGTAAAGAAGAACTTGTAAATACATTACCGATTTTATTGAATCAAGGCGAATAAGCAAGAGTGGAAAAGTCGTATCAGTCTTTTAGGAGACGGAAGCGACTTTTTCATTTCCTTTTCCTCAGTTAATGAACGGTGTCCAAGAAGCAACACTTCAATAATAAGCCAAAAAAATCAAAATGAAAAAGCCATTTTTCGATTTTCTTGTCTTATTCCTCAGTGCTGATCGCTTTTTTCACAACCTGATAAACGGTTTTCGAAAAGCTAACCTTCAACATTAAGCTGGAAAATTAAAAAATATGAAAAGCTATTTTCTGATTTTCCAGCTTACTGCTCAGGTCAGAGCGCTTTTCTTACAACCTTAATGAAAATTTCCCTAAAAAGGGTTATACTAGATAGTATTGAAAAGTAAGGGTCGGAAATGGAATAATTTCTGGTCTTGACAGAAAGGGCGTATATTTTTGTCAGAAAAACGAGAGTTATTTGAGAAATTATTGGAGCAGATCCAATTAGAAGAAACAGAAAAAGCACATCCGCTTATTTCTGCTGGGGAAATGGAACAGGTGGTGGTCCATCGTAAATCTCGTCTGTGGGAGTTTACGTTACGTTTTCCAGCTATTTTGCCTGTGATGCTTTATCGCTCGCTGGTGCAGCATGTTATACTTGCGTTCAAAGAAATTGCTGAGGTGAAAATCACAGTCCAAGCAGCGGATCAAACATTCGATGAACAACTCTTACAAGATTATTGGTCGCAAGCACTGGAAAGTCAGCAATGCGATACACCTTTAGTACAAAAGGTATTAAAGACGCAAGTACCAACGATCAAAGAGCATAAGGTGATTTTGCCTGTTGATGGTGAGGGAGCGATCGGCTATCTTAAACAACAATATCTGCCATTAGTAGAACAGTTATTTGTTAGTTACGGTTTTCCTAAGTTTCGAATCGAACCAGAAGTTGATGAGCAACAAGCAGAAAGAGTCCTAAAGCTTTTTGAAGAAAGACGACAAGAACAGGCTGAGGCGTTCATGAAACAAGCGGCTGAAAGTTTGATTGTTCATGAACAAAAGAAAAAAGAGCGCAAAGAGCAATTACCAGCGCTTGACGGGCCAATCCAACTAGGAAGAAATATCCCGAATGATGAGCCTATCACACCGATGATCAATATCTTGGAAGAGGAACGCCGGGTAACGATCGAAGGCTACGTGTTCGATAAAGAAGTACGTGAGCTTCGTTCAAAACGTAAGATTTTGACATTGAAGATCACAGATTACACCTCTTCATTTATCGTCAAAAAGTTTTCAAATAATGAAAAAGATGAACAAATCTTTGAAGCAATCAGTACGGGTAGTTGGTTGAAAGTTCGTGGGAGTGTCCAAGAAGACACGTTTGTTCGTGACCTAGTGATGAATGCCCAAGACATTTTAGAAGTTAAACATGCACCACGTAAAGATTATTCTCCTGAAGAGGAAAAGCGTGTCGAATTACATCTTCATAGTAATATGAGTACTATGGATGCAACGAACAATATTTCAGATCTTGTGGCACAAGCAGGTAAGTGGGGACATAAAGCAATTGCAATCACTGACCATGGCGGTGCACAAGCATTTCCAGAGGCACATAGTGCAGGGAAAAAAGCTGGTGTGAAGATCTTGTATGGTGTCGAAGCGAATGTGGTCGATGATGGGGTGCCGATTGCGTATAATGACGCCCATGATTCATTGAGTGAATCCACTTATGTCGTGTTTGACGTGGAGACAACAGGTTTGTCTGCTGTTTATGATACGATCATCGAGTTAGCTGCTGTTAAAATGTACAAAGGAAATGTCATCGAAAGTTTTGATGAATTTATCGATCCTGGACATCCCTTATCACGAACAACCATTGATTTGACAGGGATCACGGATGAAATGGTTCGCGGTTCAAAATCTGAGGAGGAAGTTTTACGCTTATTCTTGGAATTCTCAAAAGATGCGATCCTAGTTGCCCATAATGCGGCATTCGATATGGGATTTTTGAATACAAGTTATGCCAAATACAACATCCCTGAAGCAGCCAATCCAGTTATAGATACCTTAGAATTAGCTCGTTATTTATATCCACAATTCAAACGGTTTGGTTTAGGTGTACTATCCAAAAAATTCGGTGTTAGCTTGGAACAACATCACCGCGCGATTTATGACGCGGAAGCAACCGGACATCTGGCTTGGATATTTATCAAAGAAGCGATGGAAAACCACGAAATGTATTATCACGATCAGTTGAATGCCCATGTAGGTGAAGGTGATTCTTACAAACGGGCGCGACCTTTCCATGTCACATTACTAGCTAAAAACCAAGCTGGATTAAAAGACCTGTTCAAATTGATCTCGATGTCAAACGTCGATTATTTTGAACGCGTGCCACGAATCCCCCGATCACAGCTAAAAAAATTCCGACAAGATTTGTTAGTTGGCTCTGCCTGTGACAAGGGTGAGATTTTTGAAGCCATGATGCAAAAAGGGGTAGAAGAAGCACGTAACCGGGCGAAATTTTATGACTATATCGAAGTCATGCCTAAAGCTGTCTATGCACCACTCTTGGAGCAAGAGCTTGTCAAAAATGAACATGACTTAGAAGAAATCATTCGTAACTTAGTAGAAATCGGCAAATCATTAGATAAAATCGTTGTAGCGACAGGAAATGTCCACTACCTGAATGAAGAAGATGCAATCTATCGTAAAATCTTGGTCAATTCGATGGGGGGAGCCAATCCATTGAATCGTCACAGTCTGCCCGAAGTGCATTTCAGAACAACAGATGAGATGCTGACTGCATTCTCCTTCTTAGGTACGGATTTAGCAAAAGAAATCGTAGTTGAAAATACCAATAAGATTGCAGATATCTGTGAAGAAGTCGTGCCAGTGAAAGATGAATTATATACCCCTAAAATTCCTGGTTCGGAAGATGAAATCACGGATCTAAGTTATTCGAAGGCAAAACAAATGTATGGTGATCCATTACCGGATATCGTAGAAAAGCGTCTGAAAAAAGAGCTGGATTCGATCAATGGTAATGGCTTCTCTGTGATTTATTTGATTTCACAAAAGTTAGTGCATAAAAGTAATGAAGATGGCTATTTAGTAGGTTCTCGTGGCTCGGTTGGTTCTAGTTTCGTAGCAACCATGACAGGGATCACAGAGGTCAATCCATTGGCACCCCATTACTATTGCCCAGATTGTCAGTATTCGGAATTTTATGAAGATGGAACTTACGGTTCAGGATTTGATATGCCTGAGAAAAAATGTCCAAAATGTGGCGCTCGTTTAAATAAAGATGGGCATGATATTCCGTTTGAAACATTCTTAGGTTTCCATGGCGATAAAGTACCCGATATCGATTTGAACTTCTCAGGGGATTACCAAGCAGAAGCCCATCATTATACGAAAGTATTATTTGGCGAAGAGTATGTCTATCGTGCGGGAACGATCGGTACTGTTGCAGATAAAACGGCGTATGGATTTGTAAAAGGGTTTGAACGTGATCACAACTTGCATTACCGCAGCGCCGAAGTGGATCGCTTAGCCAAAGGTGCTACTGGGGTCAAACGAACGACCGGACAGCATCCAGGAGGGATTATTGTTATCCCCGATTATATGGATGTATATGATTTCACGCCGATCCAATATCCGGCAGACGATCAGAATTCAGAATGGAAAACGACCCACTTTGATTTCCACTCGATCCATGACAATGTCTTGAAACTTGATATCCTGGGACACGATGATCCAACGGTGATCCGGATGTTGCAAGATTTATCTGGGATTGATCCACAAACGATCCCAACCGATGATCCGGAAGTGATGCGGATCTTTTCTGGACCCGAAGTCTTGGGAGTCACACAAGAACAGATTTATTCTAAAACAGGTACACTAGGGATACCGGAATTTGGGACACGTTTCGTTCGTGGGATGTTAGAGGAAACACATCCAACGACCTTTGCGGAATTATTGCAGATCTCTGGTCTTTCTCATGGTACGGATGTTTGGTTAGGAAACGCAGAGGAATTGATCAAACGTGGGGATGCGACGCTGGCTGAAGTAATCGGCTGTCGTGACGATATCATGGTTTATTTGATCCATGCTGGCTTAGATAGTGGCATGGCGTTCAAAATCATGGAGACGGTGCGTAAAGGATTATGGAATAAGATCCCTGACGAATTACGTGAAACGTATTTGACCGCAATGAAAGAAAATAACGTACCTGACTGGTACATCGATTCTTGTTCGAAAATCAAATACATGTTCCCGAAAGCCCATGCCGCCGCCTATGTTTTGATGGCGCTACGGGTTGCTTATTTCAAAGTTTATTTTCCGATATTGTATTACTGTGCCTATTTTTCCGTTCGTGCAGATGACTTTAATCTTGTCGCTATGTGCAAAGGAAAAGAAGCAGTGAAAGAGGCGATGAAGGAAATCACGGATAAAGGGTTAGATGCTTCTGTAAAAGAAAAGAATCAGTTGACAGTTTTAGAGTTAGCCAATGAAATGCTAGAACGTGATTTGAAATTCGGAATGATCGATTTATACAAATCCGATGCAGTAAACTTTGTGATCGAAGGAGATACGCTGATTGCGCCATTCCGTGCGGTACCAAGTTTAGGGGCCAACGTAGCGAAACAAATCGTCGAAGCTAGAAAAGATGGTCCTTTCTTATCCAAAGAAGACTTGGCAACTCGTGGGAAAGTCTCGAAGACGTTGATCGAGTATATGACAGAAAATGGTGTCTTGAAAGATTTACCTGATGAAAATCAATTATCGTTATTTGATATGTTATAAAAGTCAACGTCAGAAATGAAAATGAATCAAAATGAAAGCAAAGATTAGTAAAGCTGGTTGCCAGTTGGTTCTAATGATATGGCTTGTCATTTAGAGTGGTTTATGTTATAGTTATTTAAGGTAATGATACTAACTGTGAGTGAGCGGAATTTTCGCTCACTCTTTTTAATGGAATTACGGATCTAATTTTAAGGAGGCGAAATCTTTGAGTAGCGTCGTTGAAACAGTCACAGAAATGGTGACACCGATCTTAGATGAACAAAAGTTTGAGCTAGTAGAAGTAGAATTTGTCAAAGAAGGAAAAAGCTGGTTTTTACGGGTGTTTATAGACAAAGAAGGCGGAATCGACATTGAAGAATGCGCATTTGTCAGTGAAAAATTAAGTGAGAAACTTGATACGACAGAGCCAGACCCGATACCACAAGCATATTTTCTAGAGGTATCATCTCCAGGCGCAGAACGCCCTTTGAAAAAAGAGGCAGATTATGAAAAAGCACGAGGAGAGTATATCCATGTGTCTTTATATCAACCAGTTGACGGAGAAAAACAATACGAAGGTTTTCTCCAATCATTTGATGCTGAACAGCTTACATTGAAGATACGCATAAAGACACGGGAAAAAGAAATTGTTTTTGACCGTAAGAATATTGCCAAAGCTCGCTTAGCAATCCAATTTTAATCACGGAGAGGAAACAGAAGAATGAGTAAAGAAATGTTGAACGCGTTAGATGCTTTAGAGGCTGAAAAAGGAATCTCAAAAGAAATCGTGATCGACGCTTTAGAAGCTGCGTTAGTTTCTGCATACAAACGCCATTATGGGCAAGCACAAAACGTAGAAGTAGAATTTGAACAAAAAAAAGGCAAGATCCATGTCTATGCAGTGAAAGAAGTCACCGAAGAAGTGATGGACTCACAATTAGAAGTATCTTTGAAAGACGCCTTGTTGATCAATCCTGCTTACGAGATCGGTGACAAGATCCGTTTTGAAGTCACACCAAAAGATTTCGGTCGTATCGCTGCCCAAACAGCTAAGCAAGTCATCTTGCAACGTGTACGTGAAGCAGAACGCACGATCATCTATAACGAATTCAGTGCTTATGAAAAAGACATTATGCAAGGTATCGTTGAACGTCAAGACAAACGTTATATCTATGTCAATTTAGGTAAAATCGAAGCGGTACTATCAAAACAAGACCAAATGCCAAATGAATTTTATCAACCACATGATCGTATCAAAGTATATGTATCACGTGTTGAGAATACATCAAAAGGCCCTCAAGTCTTTGTTAGCCGTAGTCATCCTGATCTTTTGCGTCGCTTATTCGAACAAGAAGTACCAGAAGTTTATGATGGACTTGTTGAAATCGTCAGCGTTGCTAGAGAAGCAGGCGATCGTTCAAAAGTGGCTGTTCGCTCAACTGATCCGAATATCGATGCTGTCGGCACTTGTGTCGGTCCTAAAGGCCAACGTGTCCAAGCAATCGTGAATGAATTGAAGGGCGAAAACATGGATATCGTTGAGTGGGATGAAGATCCTGCGGTGTTCATTGCGAACGCATTGAATCCTTCACAAGTCGTGGATGTCATTTTTGACGAACAAAATCCAAAAGCTTGTACGGTCGTTGTGCCGGATTATCAATTGTCATTGGCAATCGGTAAACGCGGACAAAATGCGCGACTAGCAGCCAAATTGACGAACCACAAAATCGACATCAAATCAGAGTCAGACATGACTGAATTCTATGAGAAAAAAGCTCAGGCAGAAGCAGCAATCTCTGAAGAATTACACGATGAAGCAATCATCCAATCAGATTTGACAGATGATGAATATCAAACAATCGCATTTGAAGACGAAACAGCTGAAGTAACTGAACAAGAAGAAATTTAACTGCTAGTGAAGGAGGCAAAGAGATGAAACAAAGGAAGATCCCTTTACGCAAATCTGTGGTTTCAGGTGAAATGAAACCAAAAAAAGAGATGATTCGTGTCACACGTTCAAAAGAAGGCGTGGTATCGATCGATCCTACTGGAAAAATGCCTGGACGAGGAGCGTATGTCTCACTTGAGCCGGAGGAAGTACAACAAGCTTGGGATAAACATCTCTTGGATCGTGTACTTGAAGCTAAGCTAACAGATGAATTTTATCAAGAACTATTAGATTACGTCACTCACCAAAAAGCCCGAAAAGAGCTATTTGGCGAATGAATGGAATGAATCGGCAAAAAGCCATGAATCTTATTGGTCTAGCGATGCGTGCCGGAAAAATGATCACAGGTGAAGAATTGACGATCGGAGACATCCGTCGCCAAAAAGCCAAGATCGTTTTCGTCGCAAGTAATGCCAGTGAGAATACCAGAAAAAAAATCAAAGATAAGAGTTCGTACTACAAAGTTCCTTGCTTTGAGCTGTTTTCTGAGGAAGAAATCACGCAGATGATCGGTAAACCTCGGAAAGTGATAGGAATCACGGACACCGGCTTTGCAAAAAAGGTCAAGGAGCTAATTGAAGGTTAGGAAGGTGATTGCATGGGCAATAAACGAATTTATGAACTAGCGAAAGAATGGAACAAGTCTAGTAAAGAGGTCGTTGATAAAGCGCAGAAACTTGGAATCGATGTGAAAAATCACATGGGTGCGGTCAGCACACAAGATGAAAAGAAACTGCAACAAGCGTTCAACCAACCACAGCAGAAAAAGCAACCAGTACAAAAAGCAAACCAAAAACCAGCCGGACAACAGCCAAGTAACCAAAAGAAAACAAACGAACTATCGAACCAACAAAAAAATAAAAGTAACCGCAACTATCAAGATCGCGGTCAAGGGAGCGGTCAAGTGAATCAAGGAAAAAACCAATCAACAAATCAGAATAAGAGTAGCCAGACAGGCGGAAACAATCAAAACCGTCAAGGAACTACTCAAAACAATAATCAAAATCGCCAAGGTAACAACCAAGGCAGTAACCAAAACCGTCAGGGAACTACTCAAGGTAGCAACCAAAATCGCCAAGCTAACAACCAAGGCAGCAACCAAAACCGTCAAGGAGCAAACCAAGGCGGCAGCCAAAATAGAAACAATAATAACAATCGCGGCAAATTCAACAATAACAACCGCAATCGTTTCAACAAAAAAGGGAAAAAAGGCAAACAACAAACTTCAAACAAGCCAGCAGTTCCACCACGTAAATTCCGTGAGTTACCTGAAGTATTAGAGTATACAGAAGGTATGAATGTTGCAGATATCGCGAAGAAAATTCACCGCGAACCAGCAGAGATCATTAAAAAATTATTTATGCTAGGCGTGATGGTCAATCAAAACCAAGCATTAGATAAAGATACGATCGAATTGTTAGCAACAGACTACGGTATGGAACCACAAGAAAAAATCCAAGTAGATATTGCGGATATTGATAAATTCTTTGAAGCGGATGAAGTGAATCCAGAAAAATTAGTCTCACGTCCACCAGTTGTTACGATCATGGGACACGTTGACCATGGTAAAACAACTTTACTCGATACTTTACGTCATTCTCGCGTAACAAGCGGAGAAGCCGGTGGTATCACACAGCATATCGGTGCGTATCAAATCGATATCGATGGCAAACCAATCACATTCTTGGATACACCAGGACATGCGGCCTTTACAAGTATGCGTGCTCGTGGTGCAAGTATCACTGATATCACGATTTTAGTTGTTGCCGCTGATGATGGTGTAATGCCACAGACTGTAGAAGCGATCAACCATGCGAAAGCAGCTGGTGTTCCAATCATCGTTGCAGTCAACAAAATCGATAAACCAGGTGCAAATCCACAACATGTGATGCAAGAATTAAGTGAATATGAATTGATTCCTGAAGCATGGGGCGGCGAAACGATTTTTGTAGAAATCTCAGCGAAATTCGGCCAAAATATCGAAGAACTATTAGAAATGATTCTTTTAGTCGCAGAAGTGGAAGACTTGAAAGCTGATCCAACACAACGTGCGATCGGTACAGTGATCGAAGCACGATTAGACAAAGGAAAAGGTCCTGTGACAACATTACTTGTTCAACAAGGTTCATTGAATGTTGGAGACCCAATCGTTGTTGGAAACACATACGGTCGTGTACGTGTAATGGTCAACGACTTAGGACGCCGTGAAAAAACAGCTGGACCAGCAACACCAGTTGAAATCACAGGATTGAATGATGTACCCCAAGCAGGCGATCGTTTTGTTGTCTTTGAAGACGAGAAAACAGCTCGTGCGGCGGGTGAAGAACGTGGCAAACGTGCGATGTTAGAACAACGTGCAGCAACTAGTCGTGTGACATTAGACAACTTGTTTGAAAGCTTAAAAGAAGGCGAATTAAAAGAAGTCAATGTTATCATCAAGGCTGATGTACAAGGTTCAGCCGAAGCATTAGCTGCTTCATTGAAGAAGATCGACGTTGAAGGTGTACGTGTCAAGATCGTCCATTCAGCTGTTGGAGCAATCAATGAAAGTGATGTGACGCTTGCTGCGGCAAGTAATGCGATCATCATTGGTTTCAATGTTCGTCCGACACCACAAGCGAAAATCCAAGCAGATACAGAAGAAGTGGATATCCGTCTTCACCGTATCATCTACAAAGCCATCGAAGAAATCGAAACAGCGATGAAAGGGATGTTGGATCCTGAATTTGAAGAGAAAATCACTGGTCAAATGACTGTCCGTGAAACCTTCAAAGTATCAAAAGTCGGAACGATCGCTGGTGCCTTTGTCACTGATGGTTACATTCGTCGTGATAGCGGCGTGCGTGTCATTCGTGATGGTATCGTCATTTTCGAAGGACAATTAGCAAGCTTGAAACGCTTCAAAGACGATGTTAAAGAAGTGAAAATGGGCTTTGAATGTGGAGCAATGGTTGAGAAATTCAATGATCTAAAAGTAGACGATGTTATCGAAGGCTTTATTATGGAAGAAATCAAAGTCGACTAATTTAAAAAAAGGAGGCCGCTCATTATGGCTAACTATCGTGACCGCAGAGTCGGTCAAGAAATTTTAAAAGAAGTGAATGATATCTTACGCAAAAAAGTACGTGATCCACGTGTGGAAAACGTAACAATCACAGATGTGCATGTCACGGGTGACCTGCAACAAGCAACGATTTATTATAGCCTTTTATCTGACTTAGCTTCAGATAAGAAAAAAGCGCAAGAAGGGTTGAATAAAGCAAGTGGACTGATTCGTCGTGAATTAGGGCATAACATGAGCATTTATAAAACACCTGAATTGACGTTTGAGCTAGACGAATCAGTTGTATATGGTAATCATATCGATGAATTATTGCGTAATTTAAACAAAGACTAATGTTCTAACGGGTTGACTCGTTCGTATCAATGGTCGAACAGTGAGGATACAATAACTGTATCCTCACTGTTTTTTTGTATATTTTCATTCGACACTAGAGAGCCAAACGAAATACAACGAAAAAATCCAAAAATAGCAGGAGCCATTTTCGAATTTTTTCGTTGTATTCGTAGCAGATGATCATCGCTGAATTGTCCGCTTTTTGGGGAAAACATGTTTCATCATAAAAGCAAATTATGAGAATTGACTGATCAAAGAATCATCCGATCATCTACCAGATAACCATCCGTATAACCAATCAAAAGGTGCAAAGAAAAGATTTTCCATAGGTGCTCCCTCCTTTACAAAAAGAATACCACCTTTCTATTTACAACAGTGTGAACTTTTGTTACGTTTATGTTTCTAAAACAAAATAATCGTACATTTAAGGATCAATCCCGTCAGTTTTTGATCCGATGTGTTATAATAATTCAGTTAATACTTAAAAGAATGGAGAACAGAAAATGGAAGGCTTATTACCTTTATGGAAAGAACGCGGCATGACTAGCCACGATTGTGTATTCAAATTACGAAAAATTTTACATACAAAGAAAATCGGACATGGGGGGACATTAGATCCTGATGTAGATGGTGTTCTTCCAATTTGTATTGGTAAAGCCACTAAAGTCATTGAATATCTGGCCGATTCGGGGAAGACCTACAAAGGAGAAATCACACTTGGCTACAGTACAACGACTGAAGACAAGTCAGGAGAAATCGTTGAACAACGAGCTGTCACCGAAGTGTTGACAGAAGACCAAGTAGATGAAGCAATGGCTGCTTTGGTCGGTGAGATCACACAGATTCCTCCAATGTACTCGGCTGTGAAAATCAATGGTCGACGTTTATATGAATATGCTCGAAATAATGAAACAGTGGAACGACCTGTACGCAAGGCACAGATCTATCGTTTTGAACGAACGAGTGAAATCCTCTGGTCAAAAGAAGCAGGTACCGTTTCGTGGCGGTTTGAAGTCGAATGTGGCAAAGGTACCTATGTCCGAACATTGGCTGTAGATACGGGGAGTAAGCTGGGCTATCCTGCGCATATGTCAGATTTGACGAGAACAGTGAGTGCCGGCATGGATGAATCCCAAGCTATTACTTTAGCTGAAGTAGCATCATATATGGAGAATGGTACGATCGAAGAGTATTTATTACCCATTGAAACGGGTGTAGCAAAGTTCAAACAGGTCGATATCGACGAAACAGTGTGGCAGAAAGTCAAGAATGGTATGCGCTTAGATTACCAAGTATTCGGTCTATCAGAGATGCCCTCAGAAGAAATTGCCCTTTTTTATCAAGGAAAAGTAGTGAGTATCTACCAACCAAATCCAAAAGAAAAAAATAAGTTAAAACCAAGTAAAGTTTTAAGAAATGAGGTTTAATGTAAAAATGGAAATCATCAAAATCAGACACCCTTATCAAGTTTCACAAATTCCGAAAGAAGACGTCGTACTGATCTTAGGTTTCTTTGACGGAGTTCATTTAGGACATCAGAAAGTGATTGAAACGGGGCGAGAAATTGCTCAAAGAGAGGGTCTGAAATTGGCATTGATGACATTTAATCAACATCCGTCAATCGTCTTTAAAAAAATCAACCCAAGTAACGTCAAATACTTGACTACGTTAGAACAAAAAGAAGAAAAAATGGCAGAACTTGGTATCGATTATCTTTACGAAATTGAATTTACTTCTGCATTTGCCCACTTAGCCCCTCAAGATTTCGTTGATCAGTATATTGTAGGACTAAATGCTAAGTATGCCGTTTCTGGCTTTGACTATACGTATGGTCCAAAAGAAATTGCGGATGTCCCTCATCTCCCTGGTTATGCAAAAAGTCGTTTTGAAGTAGTCACTGTACCAAAAGAGCAACAAGAAGGGGAAAAAATCAGTTCTTCACGGATTCGTCAAGACTTGGATGCTGGGGATGTCACGAGTGTGGCCCATTTGTTAGGCTATATTTATGAAATCGACGGTGTGGTCATCCACGGGGACGCACGTGGTCGCTTATTAGGATTCCCGACAGCCAATGTCAAAGTTAAAAGCACCGTTCATTTACCAAAAGTGGGTGTCTATGTTTGTGAAATCAAAATCGGTGAGACGTGGTACCCAGCAATGGGATCAATCGGGCATAATGATACATTTGGCGATGGACGTGAATTGACAGTCGAACTATATATTCTAGATTTTGATCAAGATATCTATGGTGAACATGTCTACGTTCGTTGGCACGAGTTTATCCGAGATCAAGTGAAGTTTGATGGAGCAGAAGCTCTAATCGAGCAATTAAAAGCAGACGAACAAGTAACTGCTGATTTTTTTGAACATGTTGAGTAAGCAAATGTAGTATTCAAGAATAAGGAAGAAGCCCAATCAGGATAACTGAAGGGCTTTCTTTTTTTGGAAAGTTTTTTTTAGTGCGTATGATTTGCTTTCACCTACACTTCGTAGTGTACACTGTCTTTATAGCTAATAACGAATGTTTTAAAATATCTGTTATTAATGTGATAAAAGAAAGGGTGTCTTCTATGTATAAAGAATTAGAGCAGAAAGTAGCTGTAGTGACTGGTGGGTCCAAAGGGATCGGTACAGCCATTTCTCAGCGTTTTGGAGAAGAGAAGATGAAAGTAGTTGTAAATTACCATTCGGATGCTGATGGAGCAGAAGAAGCAGTTAAAGCGATTGAAGAAGCTGGGGGGCAAGCATTAGCTGTCAAAGCGGATGTAGGAACAGAAGAAGGCGTGCAGACTTTAATTGATCAAGCGATAGAAGCCTATGGTCAGTTGGATGTTTGGGTCAACAATGCTGGCACTGAAAACCAAAAACCTACGCACGAATTAAGCTTGGAAGAATGGGAAACTGTGATGCAAGTCAACCTTACTGGCGTGTTTTTAGGAACAAAAGCCGCGATCAATTATTTCAAAAAACACCAAGTAAAAGGAAGTATTATCAATCTTTCCTCTGTCCATGAACAAATCCCATGGCCGACCTTCTCACATTATGCCGCTTCAAAAGGTGGGGTAAAACTATTCACTCAAAGTGTTGCGATGGAGTATGCGCCTGAAGGAATACGTATCAATAGTATCGGACCAGGAGCAATCAAAACACCGATTAATGCCGAAAAGTTTGATGACCCAGAGCAAAAAGCGACAACAGAAAGCATGATCCCGATGGAACGAATCGGAAAACCAAGTGAAGTTGCCGCTGCGGCTGCTTGGTTAGCTTCAGATGAATCAAGCTACGTTACAGGTATCACGTTGTTTGTAGACGGTGGTATGACGCTTTATCCTTCATTTCAAGGTGGGAAAGGGTAGGGATTGATTGATGGGAATCTTAATTGCATTAATACCAGCGATTGGCTGGGGAATCCAACCACTGGTTTTGAAAAAAATCGGTGGACGTCCCACCAATGAAATATTAGGTACAGGTATTGGGGCATTACTCGTTGGTCTAGTTGTTCAATTGTTCATGGCACCCGCTGGTATTTCGATTACTACATTTTTGATCAGTCTTTTATCAGGGGCGTTTTGGGTCATTGGCCAAATCGGACAATACACCACGTTCAATTTGATCGGCGTATCCAAAACAATGCCTATTTCCACTGCGATGCAGCTTGTTGGAACGTCACTGATTGGTGTTTTTGCTTTTGGCGAATGGGCAGGAACAACAGGGAAAGTGATTGGTGGAGTAGCGATCGTCTTGCTAGTGATTGGTTCTGCACTAACAGCAGTAACTGATGGGGGAAGTAAACAAGGTGGGATAACTAAAGGAATTTCGATTCTTGCTTCTACGAGTATTGGTTATTGGGTGTACAGTGCATTACCTAAATTAGTCAATGCAGACGGAGTAGCTATCTTCTTTCCACAAATGTTAGGTGTTTTCTTAGCAGCGGCTATTTATGTCGTCTTGAAGCAACCAAAAGCGTACGGAGATGGAAAAAGTTGGAAAGCTACGATCGTTGGTGTCATTTTTAGTTTAGCAGCATTTGCTTATATATTTTCAGCTAATGCCAATGGCGTAGCTACTGCCTATATCATCACGCAACTGAACGTAGTGATCTCAACATTAGGTGGTATGGTTATTTTGCACGAAAAGAAGAGCAAAAAAGAATTAAGCTACACTTTGATCGGGTTAGCCTTGATTGTCGGGGGTAGTATGATCACTGTGCTGATTTAAAAAAATAAAGCAATGTAAGACATCAACTAACAAAAATGTCTTATATTGCTTTATTTTGGTGCGGTCAATGAGATATCCGTTCGTTTTAAAACAGCTTCATTGAACCAAGTACCAAAACTTTGAACATAGTTAAAATTCCCGCTAATAATAAATTCCGCGTAGGTATCATCTAAGACATTATAAAAAAAGTAACGATCTTCTTTATTTGAATAAACATCTTGATGATAGCTGATCATACAATCTCTAAATTGGTGTAATGACTCCAACGTTTCGTACTGAAGGTAGAATTTTAGGACTACTGCACTATTTATTGGTTGGTCAGTTCCTACGAAACTTGGTTTATTTTTAAGGGAGAACTGAAGAAACTCTAACAGATTTTCTTCGGAGAATTTCCATTTTCCTCCAACCTTTATCCCCTGTAGTTTTCCCTCGCGTAGATAATTTCGTATAGAACGAGTGGTTACTCCTAGAATCTCTGCAAGTTCATTGACTGAATAATAATTTTTCATCAGTTCTCCTTCCTCCGTTTTCTTGAATGATAGAAACAAATAACTAGTACCATTTACGAGTTAGGTAAATGATTCTTGCTATTATGATTTGCCTATCAAGTATATAAATATAGCGTAAAATAATATATAGAGTAAAAAATAAGGATATCTTTCAAATTATTATACTCAATATAAAGCATTAAAACCATGAATTTTTGAAGATTATTGTTTTGTTTTTAAACTTTTGTAAAAATATCGATAAGGTAAATATCAAGTCTGTAAACAATCCGCCTAAACTTTTCTAAAACATTCTCTAAAATTTGTGAGTGTTTCAATAATAGCATAGTTAGTTACTTCTTAATTCAGTGTCCAAAATTCTATAATCAATGAAAATAGTATGAATCAGCTGTTTAATGAAAATAAACTTATTCCCAACTTTCCTAAATACGAGAGAGGAGGACGGTGATAGTTAGCTCAAAGGATCTGAGAAGAGTCTCTAAGCACATTAGATGACCGTATCCAAAGTGAAGTCATGTAGTTGTTCTAAATGCTTAACAAATGAACCAAAGCTTACACCGTTTTTTTTATGGTTGAAACGAAGTTCGTACACTAAAAAACTCCCCTTATTGTGAGGTAAATGATTTCGTCCATGATTTGCCTCACAATAGTCAATTGTAAGTTAACGATGACCAAGATCAGATAAGAAGGATAAATCTAATCTATATAGGGAATCTTATGTGTATACATAACATTTTGAGATGAAAACTACTACTTATTCGCATTTGATTATTTTACGATGTAAAGTAAATGCAAGAATCAATCACCCGTCAAGAATAAAGGGACTCTTATATTTGGTGTAAGAAATAAGAACAAGTAATACGGTTAATGCTTTTGAAAAAAATTCCAAGTGAAGTAATATTCAGAACACCATCAATTTCGAAGAATTACTGTGAAAAGAAGACAATCAATCGTAGAACTATTGGTTATGGAGTTATAGGAAGGGAATAAAAGAAATGAAGTGAAACAAAGCGATCGCTTATGAAAAATTAGGAAATAAAATCTACTTGTCATCAGATGTGGGAATCTTTCTATTGGAGAATGAAGGAGCGACATATATCTTCGATCTTATGACAAAGGAACAGACCCTCAAAGAAAACAAAATAAAAGTAAAAGAAAAGTTTAGTCACGCGAATGAATTGACAAAAGAAGGAACAGATTTATTTATTGAAAATTTTTTAATAGATTTGTCGAAGCGAGCAATTGTTTGTTAAACGAAAAGCAAATTATTTAGCTCTATGTTGGATCATTCAACATCAAACAGCTCTAATTGTTGCTACCAAAAAAATATAGCTGTTACAGCTGAAGGTGTGATCAGTTTAAAGCTGTTTTATTTTGAGTTATCGAACGTTACAAATAGACTGCAAGTCAAACTTACGGTTTATTTTTTTGGTTGAAGATAGATCCAAAGCCAGATTCGATGATCACCAATAGAAGAGATGTCTTTGTCTTCCTGGCTTTCTAGCTGTTGCTATGAGACAAAAATATCAGAATTTGTTCTGTCGCAATTGATACTATTTTAGTATTCCTATACTTTTTTCTACCAATAAAAAATCCTTTATGCTATATTGGAATAAATATGGTATATTTTACTTAAATAGAAAAAAGCGGAAAGATGATATGTCTGTCCAATGGAAATCGCAAAATTAAGGGACTTTTCAAAAAAATTTTACGATTAAATGATACCGATTACATCTGACTGCTATTTATTTGATCGGCATGAGAAATTACTACTGACTGAGGAAGATAGCTATTGGAACTGACTAAGTATGGAAATTCAATGAAAGAATACAGTGAGGGGAAAACGAATATGGCGAAAAAAGTTGGCATTTTATCCATAGAAGGTTATGTAAAAGGGGGAGAGCGTTTAGTGGAACAGCTTGTGCTTTCCATACCTGAACAAGAAATCGAATTATTCGCAATCAATTTTTCTGAAGAACAATATATCCAAACAAAGCTGGGTCAAAATGTAAATAATTGGCATTTATTTGATTGCTCCTATTTATGTTCAGAAACTAACCATGTTAACTATCAATTTATTCAATTGATAAAAGAGGAAAATTACGACTCCTTCGTATTGTTAGGTGGGACTTCAAGTGTTGTTTTTGCAAATGAGCTACGTAGCCATGGACTTTCAGTAATCACTGTACCAGTAGCTAACTATCTTGATTACCCAAGTGGTGACTATACAGTAGGTTCAGATACATTTATCAACGGCGTAACAAAAGTGATTGATCGGATCGTCGATACTGGACATTCTCATCAAAAAGTAACGTTTATCCAAATTGACGATACCATCACAGGTAAAGTCACAAGAGAACTATCTTTGACAAATGAAATCGATGTTTGTATTGCTAATCAACTGGATTTAACGAATAATAAAAAATATCTTTTGAAACATATGAATAGCCATCCTATGCATTTTTTATTGAACCGTTCAGTTAGTTCAATCGAATCTTTTGTGGAAACGTTTTGTCCGATATTATCCGACTATAGAAGTATTGTTTTAGATAATTTAGCAATTGGACAGTCGATGATCACCGCATTTGATCGAATTGCGGTAATTAAATTAGCAAATGTCATAACTGATTTACTTAACGACAGGCAATGTTTAGACGCTGAATTGTATTTTTCACATGGGAAGGTGCTGTTTGAACAAAGTCCTTATCATCAAAATGTGAAAAAACAAGCGGTGGAGTAACTATTAGTAAGCATATTGTTACAGGATAGATTGTAACGTTCCACGAAATAATTTTCGGCAATCAGGACTTGGTAATAGGTAGCTCTTCAAATTATTTCTCGCAAGCAAATCGATAAAAAAATTCTAACTCAAAGCAACACATGAGTTAGAATTTTTTTATTGTTGTCATTTAGTAAAAAGATAAGATAAAAATTTTTTATAAATTATTTTTTATATAATGTTATTATATTTGCTATAAATTATTATTTTATTTACTTTGATATAAACTGAAATAGTTAAAGATTTCACTGTAAAATCATTTTCTCTAATAGGGCATGTGTGAATATATACTATTAAGGTAAAACTGTTACTGAACCATTTTTTTGCCAAAGCACTCAATATTTTCACCTGTGAATGAAATTATTGAGTGCTAAACTATTTATTTATCTGCTAATCTACAAATGGATATCGTTCGTTATTTTAAAGTATGTTAAAACAAGAGGCACCTAACACCAAAAATAAAAGAATACTTCCTGTTTAGAATGATAGCCAATCACAGCTAAAAAGAATGGAGAGACAAATGAACAAACGACAACTAAAAATGATGTTCTGTTTTCTGGTTCTGTTTTTAATAAGCATACCAGCAAATATAAACGCAGAAGCAATGAATGAGTTAGAGAGCCAAAAAACTTTTTCGGCTCAGCACACCGAATGGTTAGATGCAACAGATACGACGATTTTTGGGGAGCACGCGTTGCGACGTGAGGGTTTAGAAGATCAGTCAGATCAATTACAAGCGATTATTGATCACACCGATTCTTTAACAAAGCAGTTATATATTCCAGCTGGTACGTATATCATCAATAAAAATGTAGTGTTAAGAAGCGGTCTCAAGATCAAAGGAGAAGAAGAGAAACCAACGATATTGAAAAATGAAACAGGCCAAAACGTTTATTTGTCAGATGAAAATTACCAGACAAGCCATAATATTGAGATTCATTCATTGTTTTTTGATGGAGTAGGAATTTTTACGCGTTTAGCAAATAACATTACCATCAATGATAATGTGTTTTACCATCCTGTGTCTTTATATCCGATCAACCTGCAAACATCCAATGGGGCGACCATGCAAAATAATATATTTATGAGAGATCATGAACATGCCACGCCAGATACAGAAAATCGGGCAATCTATATTGGTGGTTTTTCAACGGTTGGAAGATATGAATATATGGAAAACGTACAGATTACAGATAATCTATTTGGATTACGGATCAATGAGTTAGAAGCAATTAAGAGCTTTAGCAATCCTGAGATTATCAAAACCATCAATCGTCTACAATCTGCGTTGGAGTCTAAACAAATGTCTCTTGAACATAACGAACAAAACTATCTTTCTTGTGGTGTCAATTCATATAGTAATTCGAAGAATGTTTTGATAAAAGATAATTTCTTCCAGCAGATGTACGAGAACGAGGATCGGTATGGTGTGGTAGGTGATCATGCCATTTATCTAAGAGGATCACAGAATGTACAGGTTGTAGGCAATCACGTTCGCGGATTGCACAATGGACCTTATGGTGGATTTAAATTCAAATCAGGACGTAACATCACGATCATGAATAATTATCTACGTAATACCGGTATTATTATGTATGAAACACCAGAATTTGGATTAGGAGATAGTTTTGCTCAAGGTCAAGTAGCAGAGTTATCGAATTGGCTAGTAGCAAATAACGTGTTTGATTTTAAAGAGTGGCAGGATAAATACGCGATTGGGATAGAGTATAATCGACATACAGGAAAGGACAATGTATTTAATGGAGTATTTATTGATAATAAATTTATCAATTACCACAATATTCCAGCCAATCGCCGAAGAGAGCTACTGATCATGAATCAAGCTTCTGAAGGTTTTAAAGGAGAAACGACGTATGTTTCTGGCAATACACGTGATGACACATCTGATCGTCAATTAAATGTTGAGTATTGGACCTCTGCAGAGTATGACAAAATGCCAAAGGATTGGAGAAGTTTGATCGATTCTACGTGGTATGATCAATATAAAGAAACGCATATACCAATACAAGATGCATTTCCTGTTGGCCGATCAGTTCAAATTATTTTAGGAGAACCTTATGATCCATTTGATTTTGTTGAGCAAACCCATATAGAAGAAAACGATCGTCCTGCAATCACTATTTTGAATCCTGAAGTTCTATCAAAAGTTGGTCAACATAAGCTAGAGCTAATGCTTTCATATCCAAATGGACGTATAGTTCGTGTGGTTGCAAATGTGACAGTCCTGTTTCAATAATATAAAAAGGTCAAGCGATCCAAAAACCAGTTGAAACTTCTTGGCATATCATTTTCTAGCCAAAGTTGAAAGAGTTAGAAATATTTCCGCCCGATAAAGATTTACAAGTAGTCATTTTATCAGAAACATCAAGTTTTACCGCTTAATTTTCGATTGAAAAGGCGGTGTTAATGAGCTTTTGTAAATAGGTGATTTCGAAAAAAGAACAGATGCATGAAATTATTTATATCTCTTATATTTTTTCGCACCAAAAAACAAGGTTGGTTGAACATCCCCTCTTTTTATAGACATAGTATAAAGACGGAGGATGTTCAACTGATTTTTATTTTGTCTAAGTAGTTTATCAATCAGTTAAATAAAAATACACTTATGAAGTGAAAAAGAAAAGGTAAATAAATGTAAAATAAAAGTATTGTTGATTTAGTAGAGATTGTCATAGCAAAAGAATTTTATACTGGGATGAAATATGTAGCAGATGAAGCGAATAAAAGACAGAAAGGATTAGTTGGTTAGGGTAAAATGGATTGGATACTGAAGTCATTCAAGAAATATGTGTATGGCTTTTTTTGTTTTGCTGATTTTATCATACTTGCTTGAGATAAATTTAACGTTTATGCGTTCAAAATAAGTTTTTATGATTAGTTTGAATAATAACGATGTTATTAGGTTATATTAAACGTGTGGTTTAAAGGTTTATGATTTTTTGTATATTATGAAAAAAAGTTCTAAAGATTAATATTTTTTTTGTAATTAAAATTTTCTTGGTACTACTATGAACTATGGTAAAGAGAATTATTGCAGAAGTTATAGTTAGAATGGTCAGAAAAATAATAGTTATCTTTTGGAATAAGCCTTTAACAGTACATATTGAAAAGGATGTAGGTAGGTTAAATTGATATATTTCGCGATCCGATTAGGCTTATGTTTCTTAAGTCTGTTGTGTTTTAGTATAGGCATTAGCTTTTTATGGAGAATAAAAAAATTAGTACGACAAAACCTTGGGAAAAGTTTGTCAAGATCAGATTATATGAAAACACAAGATTATTTAACAAAATATAGGTTTTATGTTTATATAGTTTTTTTACATTAGCATTTATCTTAATACTAATACGTTTTAATTAGTATTTAATTGATATTATTTCTCTCTGATTACAATTTATATTCAGCATAAACGTGATTATGTAAATCGTTTAGACGAGAGCAGACTATATTGGTACGCTAAAAGAAACACAACAATTAATTCTCTAACAACACAAAAGTTGATTAGCGAAAAATTTCCGGTTCATATCTTCATTAAAGAAGATAGTCATAGTCCTAAATTTAAATATAAAGGATTAGGAGTTATGATGGATTACGAAGATAGTACACTTACTGCAAGAACATTGAAAATAATAGCATCAAGCGATTTGTCTGCTGTTGAAAATCAAACAATAGAAAAATTAAATTTTTAGAAGGCAAAAAGATTAGTAAGAAAGTCAAAGTTTATGAAAGAGATCCTAAAGCACGTAAGGCATGCTTTAATCATTGTGGTTACACTTGTGTAGTATGTACTTTTAATTTTGAGGAGAAATATGGAGAGAGAAATTGGAAAGGAATTTATTCATGTCCATCATGAAAAAGAATTAAGTAGAATTGATGATTCTTATGAAAATGATCCAATTGAAGAGATGAAGCCAGTCTGGCCTAATTTTCATGCAATGATTCATAAAGTACTTTTTATGATGATTCCAATGAATAACTATGTTATTAATATATAGTTTTACTGTCTTATAAGACAATAAAACTATATGGAGGATTCATAATGGAGAAGAAATGTTTAGGATTCAAAGTAAGTATTGGTGTAATAGTGGTAACTTTTGTTTTATCTATACTAGCAACATCTGGTAGCATGGTTTTTTTAGCAAATGAGATAAATTTAGAGAAAACTGAGAATATTGACACTGATTTCACTTCTGAAGAAACATCAGTTTTTTATCTGGAAGAAGCGAATAATTCTAAAGTGGCTATTGAAAAAATTAAAGAGTATTATGAAGATATTCAACCTGAATTTGATGGAAATGGTGAATTATTGTTAACAGCAGAAGATGAATTAAGAATGGAACAAGCAATCAATCAATACTTATCAATGACTGGATTTAATCCACGAATGAGAGGCGTAGGTAAAAATTGGTGGAATTCAACTGGTTTTGTAGCTGGTATCATCGATGTAGGGTTAATAGCGATTGGACTATGGACGGCATGGAGTAATTTATCGGCAGTTAGAACATTATTGAGAAATAATAGAAAAAATATCACTAGAATGGTTGAAAAGCAAATTTTAGCTAAAGCTGGATTTGGTGTAAGTGGTTTATTAAGTAGTATGATCGATATTGCACTTACAATTGCTAGTACATCAGTTGGGGGTGTTTTAGCGGAAGGTTTAGATCGAGCTGATGGAAAGAATGACAATTATATTTTAGCGTGATAGGAGCATACTTGAATGCGAAGAAAAACAAAAGAAAAAATGAATCGTTTAATTAACATAGGAATACTTTGTTGGGTAATTATGCTCATTTTTGCTGTCATTTTGATTTTTCAAAAAAGATATTTTTGGGCATTGATTAGTTTCGTAGGAATGATGGTTGGAATCGTTTCTCTTAAGAATTTAAAAAAAGAAATGAAGTCCATCAAAAATATTAATTCGCATGATAATAGTTGAATACATAATTTCTGAAGTTTTGAACTGCTAAGAGTTGTATTAAATGTATACTTAATACAAAAGCTTAGAATGATTTTATATTTGGAAATATTTGTTATGCGAAGAATTTTAAGGAAAGAATACATGACTGAGAGAGAACAGGTGCAACAAATCGTGAAAAAATATAATAAGAGTATTGCTACCTTGTCAGAAAAAGCTTCAACTAAAGAATTTAAAAAGGTGACGAAATATGTAGCAGATGAGGCAAAACGGAAGCAGCGAAAATCAGTGGGGTTAGATAAATTATAATGGGTGACTGAAGTCATATCGGAAAGACAGATATGGCTTTTTTATTTTGTTGATTTTATTATATTTGATTAACGAACTATTCAGATTGTTTTTGTTGGTGAAAATAATCTCCAATCACTTGTCTTTATTCATTAATTCTTTTTCATTAAGAGTAAGATTCGACGTTTCTGAATCCAAAACAACTTCGAAATATTTATGGGTCAGAGTTCTACATAAACTAGATAAAGCTATTTTAAGTAAGTGACGTATAGAAGGATACACAACGATCCGAACGATTTATGCTTCAAAAAAATTCATTGAATCAGCTACTATTTTCCAGACACAAAACGGCACACCAGTTGTCTATCACTCGTTAAATGAGTTTTTAAACGGGCAAGGCAATCCATCTATCCAAGATATCATGAAGACCAAAGATCCTTCTTTCCAAAAACATTTGAGTTCCCACACCTTTCGCTACACCCATATCTCTTTACTCGCCAAAGCTGGCATGCCGATTAAGGGGGTCATGGAACGTGTAGGACATGTCAACATGAAAACCACACTGGAAATTTACAATCAAGTCTCCAATACAACTAAAGAAAAACTGATCCAAGAAATCGATTCTTGGATTTTTTAGTGGATTTGTTTGCTAAATACGTATAGTATGCGTATATAAGAGGTCGTGAAAGTGCTGGGTAGCTCCGATGACAATAAGAAAACAATTTTCGAAACAGCTTTTCATGTTTTGAAAATTGCTAGCTTATTTCAAGGAGTTGGCACTTGAACACCGTTTAAAGAGTGGTCGAAAAGCGGTACGACTTTTTGACGTAAGGAGAAAGAAAAACTAATGAAAGAAACAAACAAATCCGCAGAACATAAGGTTTCTGCTTATATCCATATCCCGTTTTGCGAACATATCTGTTATTACTGTGACTTCAATAAAGTGTTTCTGGAAGGCCAACCAGTGGATGAGTATGTCGAAATGCTCCTAAAGGAAATGGCGATCATGATGGAGCGTCGTCCGGTGAATGAATTGGAGACACTGTATGTTGGTGGTGGAACGCCGACTTCTTTATCGGCTAAGCAGCTCGATCGACTATTGTCTGGGGCGAGAGAGATTTTACCTTTTAATGAAGGAAAAGAGTTTACGGTGGAAGCCAATCCTGGTGATTTGACCAGGGAAAAGCTACAAGTAATGAAAAATTATGGAGTTAATCGTTTATCGATGGGGGTCCAGACCTTTGATAATCGCTTATTAAAGAAAATTGGTCGAAAACATACGGCGGAAGATGTCTATGAAACGATGAGATTTTTAGAGGCGGAAAATTTTTCAAATGTCAGCATTGATTTGATCTATGCGTTACCTGGGCAGACGTTAGAAGGCTATCTTGATACTTTGGAGCGGGCATTAGTCTTAGACTTACCTCATTATTCTCTTTATTCATTGATTTTAGAGAATAAAACGATGTTCATGAATTGGGTTCGACAAGGACGGTTGCAGTTGCCAGATCAAGAGACAGAGACACGGATGTTTGAAGAAACGATTGCGGGGATGGAAAAACATCAACGTCATCAATATGAGATCAGTAACTTTGGTTTAGCTGGTCATGAATCGCAACACAATTTGATGTATTGGAATAATGATCACTATTTTGGTTTTGGCGCGGGGGCAAGTGGCTATCTGGATCATACGCGATATCGAAATAAAGGTCCAATCCAACATTATTTGCGTCCGTTACGTGAAGGTGAGCTACCGGTATTAGAACGTGAAGAGTTATCTCGTAAGAATCAAATCGAGGAAGAGATGTTTCTTGGTTTAAGAAAAAAGGTGGGCATTGAGAAGCAACACTTTTTACAGCGTTATGGTCAATCGATTGAAACGTTGTATCAATCTGTCCTTGATGAGTTGGTATCAGAAGAGTTGTTAGTGAATGAAGAAGACCGAGTATATTTGACACAAAAAGGAACTTTTTTGGGAAATAATGTCTTCGAACGTTTTTTATTAGATAAAGACTTGGTAAACGACTGAATGATTGTTTAAGTTTTTTATAACAACGGAATAAAAAACGATTTTAAACAATTTTTTTATGAGCAAATGCTTGATATGACAGTATTTTAAGCAAGTTGACAACTGATTAGCACTCTCGATGTCAGAGTGCTAAAAAATTGGGTTCTTTTCCTTGACACTTTTTAGTCTTCTTGCTATATTTATAAGTGGGTTAGCACTTAGGAGTTAAGAGTGCTAATGAGAGGTGAGAAAGATGTTAACACAGCGACAAAGTGATATTTTACGTCTGATCATCCAAAACTATACGAGTAGTGGGGTGCCCGTTGGTTCCAAAACGTTAATGGCGGAAGGAGTCGAGGCAAGTCCAGCGACGATCCGTAATGATATGAAAGCTTTAGAGGATGAAGGTCTACTTTTAAAGACACATTCTTCTTCTGGACGTATACCGTCTGCGCTAGGTTATCGTTATTATGTGGATCATCTGTTACGACCTGCTCGTGTAGCAAATGATGATTTGCACCAAATTCGACAGTCTTTAAACAAGGAATTCCATGAAATCAACGAAATCATCAAACAATCAGCTGAGATTTTATCTGAGTTGACTAGTTACACTACTTTTTCGTTAGGACCCGAGATTAAAGATCGCCGTTTGACCGGTTTTCGCATCGTGCCATTGAATAGTCGTCAGGTCATTGCGATCGTGGTGACTGATAATGGGAACGTTGAAAGTCAAGTTTTTACTCTTCCTGAAAACTTAGGTAGTCAGGACTTAGAAAAAATGGTTCGGATTGTCAATGACCGTTTGGTAGGAGATCCGTTAGTGACTGTATACAACAAATTACGCACGGAGATCCCGATGATCTTGCATAAATATTTTCAAACAACGGAAGGGATGTCAAATCTCTTTGATACGTTATTGAGTCATGCGTTTGAAGATAAAGTTTATGTGAGTGGCCAAATGAACTTATTGGATTATGAACCGTTGCAAGATGTGGATCAGTTCAAGTCAATGTTTTCATTTATGACAGATTCCTATGAACTGACACAGATGATCGTACCGATGGACAGTAAGATACATATCAAAATCGGTTCGGAAATAGGCAATGACCTATTGCAAAATATGAGTATGATCCAAGCGAGTTATGAAATCGTCGGCCATGGACGTGGAACCATCGCATTGCTAGGACCAACTAGTATGCCATATTCCAAAATGTTAGGCCTTGTCGATGTCTATCGAAAAGAATTGGCGCACAAACTCGCTGATTATTATCGCACACTTGACCGCTCGGATTTTTGAACAATCACAAAAGTGACTGATCGTTTTTTCGATTTGAGCGATCAAGCATCTGACTGAATAATGAAAGGAAGACTGCATCATGAAAGAAAACCATGAAGAATTAGATCAGGAATTGAATGATACGCAGCTAGATCCAGAAACGGAAGAAGTAGAAGTTTCAGAAGTGGAAGAAGAAGCAAATGAACTTGCAAATCTCCAAGCTGAATTTGATGAAATGGAAGACAAGTTTTTGCGTGCGAGAGCAGAAATCGCTAATATGGCAAATCGTGGTAAAAACGAAAGAGAGCAATTGCAAAAATATCGTTCACAGGATTTAGCCAAAAAATTATTACCTTCGATCGACAACTTGGAACGTGCTTTAGCAACAGAAGTATCTGATGAGCAAGGTGCAAGTTTGAAAAAAGGTGTCGAGATGGTTCTTGAAAGTTTGAAACATGCATTGAAGGAAGAGGGAATCGAAAAAATTCCTGCAAAAGGTGAACCTTTTGATCCGACATTGCATCAAGCAGTTCAGACCGTACCAGCAACAGACGAATTACCTGCTGATACGATCGTTGAAGTGTTACAAGAAGGCTATAAATTACATGACCGCGTATTGAGACCGACAATGGTTATCGTTGCGCAATAAAGTCATGATGGAATAGAAACAAACAACTTAGTAATAAGATAAGGAGACGTTGATTATGAGTAAAATTATCGGAATTGACTTAGGTACAACAAACTCAGCAGTAGCTGTATTAGAAGGAAATGAAGCAAAAATCATTGCAAATCCAGAAGGAAATCGTACAACACCTTCTGTTGTGTCATTTAAAAATGGTGAAATCCAAGTAGGGGAAGTAGCAAAACGTCAAGCAGTGACAAACCCTAATACGATTTCTTCCATCAAACGCCATATTGGTGAAGCTGGTTATAAAGTGGATGTTGAAGGTAAATCATATACACCACAAGAAATCTCTGCAATGATCTTACAATACATCAAAGGATTCGCAGAAGATTATTTAGGCGAAAAAGTAGAAAAAGCAGTTATCACTGTTCCTGCATACTTCAACGACGCACAACGTCAAGCAACTAAAGATGCTGGTAAGATTGCAGGTTTAGAAGTAGAGCGTATCGTCAATGAACCGACTGCGGCAGCGTTAGCTTATGGTTTAGACAAAACAGATCGCGATGAAAAAATCTTAGTATTTGACCTTGGTGGTGGTACATTCGACGTATCGATCCTTGAATTAGGCGATGGCGTATTCGACGTATTATCTACTGCTGGAGACAACCATTTAGGTGGAGATGACTTTGATAACAAAATCATTGATCATATGGTTGCTGAATTCAAAAAAGAAAATGGCATTGACTTAGGTCAAGATAAAATGGCTTTACAACGTTTGAAAGACGCTGCTGAAAAAGCGAAAAAAGACCTTTCAGGTGTTTCAAGCACTCAAATCAGCTTGCCATTTATCACAGCTGGCGATGCTGGTCCATTGCACTTAGAAATGACTTTGACTCGTGCAAAATTTGATGAATTGACAGCTGACTTAGTGGAACGTACGAAAGTTCCTGTACGTCAAGCATTGAAAGATGCTGGTTTGTCACAATCAGAAATCGATGAAGTGATTTTAGTCGGCGGTTCAACTCGTATTCCTGCGGTTGTTGAAGCTGTAAGAAAAGAAACAGGAAAAGAACCAAACAAATCAGTAAACCCTGATGAAGTTGTAGCGATGGGTGCAGCAATCCAAGGTGGCGTGATCACTGGTGATGTAAAAGACGTTGTTTTACTAGATGTAACTCCATTATCATTAGGTATCGAAACGATGGGCGGCGTATTTACAAAATTGATCGATCGTAATACAACAATTCCAACAAGTAAATCACAAGTATTCTCAACAGCTGCGGATAACCAACCTGCGGTAGATATCCATGTATTGCAAGGGGAACGTCCAATGGCTGCGGACAATAAAACATTAGGTCGCTTCCAATTGACAGATATTCCAGCTGCACCACGCGGTATCCCTCAAATCGAAGTAACATTTGATATTGATAAAAATGGTATCGTAAATGTATCTGCAAAAGATCTAGGTACACAAAAAGAACAAAAAATCACGATCAAATCTTCTTCAGGTCTAACAGACGAAGAAATCGAACGTATGGTGAAAGATGCTGAATCTAATGCTGAAGCAGATAAAGCACGTAAAGAAGAAGTTGATCTACGTAACGATGTCGATGCGTTGCTATTCTCTGTTGATAAAACCTTGAAAGAATTAGAAGGTAAAGTTGACGAAGAAGAAGTGAAAAAAGCTGAGGCAGCTCGTGACGAGTTGAAAGCTGCAGTAGAAGCAAACAACATCGAAGAAATGAAAACAAAACGTGATGCGTTGAACGAAATCGTGCAAAACTTGACAGTTAAATTATATGAACAAGCGGCACAACAACAAGCTCAAGAAAATCCTGAAGCTGCCCAAGGCGGAGCGGATGATGTCGTAGATGCTGATTTTGAAGAAGTCGATGACGACAAAAAATAATCAGTTCATTTAGTTTCATTTAAAGAGATCAAGTCCCGCTTAGAATAAGCCGAAGAATTCGAAAATAGCTTCTCATATTTTCGCGATTCTTCGGCTTATTTCCGAGGGAATAATTTTGTAACAGTCTATTTATGCAGTTTAGAAGCATCACTAGTGTAAAGGAACAAGTCATCAATTGTGATTTTTCTTTGGATCAAGAAGAGAAATGTTTTCTTTTCTTCGTGCCATATAAATCAATGATCGATTTTTTCTTCTTTAGTCGATACTTCGAATTTTCCGGTTTTTGTTTCGATCAAAGTGTGATATGATAACAAACGACGTGGAAATGAAGAGAACCAATAGGAGGAAAGCCTATGGCAACAAAACGTGATTATTATGAAGTCTTGGGGCTGTCAAAAGGAGCTTCAGAAGACGAAATAAAAAAAGCTTATCGAAAGTTATCAAAAAAATACCATCCAGATATCAATAAAGAGCCTGATGCTGATGAAAAATTCAAAGAAGTTTCCGAGGCTTATGAGATTTTAAGTGATCCACAAAAACGTGCGGCTTACGATCAATACGGACATGCTGGAACTGATCCTAATTATGGCGCAGGTGGCGGCGGCTTTGGTGGCTTTGGCGGCTTCTCTGGTGGTGGAGCTGGCTTTGGTGGGTTTGAAGATATTTTTGATTCGTTTTTTGGCGGTGGTGGAAGATCTGTTGATCCAAATGCCCCTCGTCAAGGATCAGATCTACAATATACGGTCAATTTATCCTTCGAAGAAGCAATCTTTGGGGTAGAAAAAGAAATCAAATACAATCGTGAAGAAATTTGTCACACGTGTAGCGGAAATGGTGCAAAACCAGGAACACAACCGACGACTTGTCATAAATGTCATGGTTCTGGAACGATCAATGTGGAACGTCAAACACCACTTGGTCGTGTGATGAGTCGCCAAACTTGTGATGTGTGTCGGGGAACTGGGAAAGAAATCAAAGAACCATGTCCAACTTGTCATGGCTCTGGTCATGAGAAGAAAGCACATACGGTCAAAGTGAATGTACCAGCCGGTGTGGAAGAAGGACAACAAATGCGATTAGCGGGACAAGGTGAAGCAGGTGAGAATGGTGGTCCTTTCGGAGATCTATATGTAGTCTTCCGAGTAGAAGAAAGTGATATCTTCGATCGTGATGGCTCAGAGATCTATTATGAGTTACCATTAAGCTTCGTGCAAGCAGCGCTAGGCGATGAAGTACAAGTGCCAACTGTTCATGGGGATGTCAAATTGAAAATCCCTGCTGGTACGCAAACGGGAACGAACTTCCGTTTACGTGGCAAAGGAGCGCCGCGTTTACGTGGTGGTTCAACAGGGGATCAACATGTACGTGTGAAATTGATTACTCCTAAAAACCTCAATGAGGAACAGCGTGAAGCTTTACGTGCGTTTGCTAAAGCAGGTGGCATGCATGTTCAAGAGCAACAAGAAGATGGTTTTTTTGATAAAGTAAAAGATGCGTTTGGCGGAAAAAAACGTAAATAAATACAAAAAAGATAGACGATCATACGTCTATCTTTTTTTTGATGAAGTTGCAGTGGAGAAGAAATTGAGATAGAAATCATCAAAATTTTCTATCACACCATCTTTTCTTAGTTCTTGATTGGAGAATAACTGGCGATTTTTTTTAAATGGATCAATGGCGATGATCGTACCGATATTTGCACGTTTGGCTGCTAAAAGTCCAGAATAAGCATCTTCAATGACCAAGCAATCTTTTGGTTTAAGTGCCAATTTTTGGGCAGCTTTGATAAAGATATCAGGTTGTGGTTTACCTGGAAAAGTATTATCATCGTAAACGACTTGATCAAATTCAAACCATCGTGCTAAATCGAAAATCTCGAAATAAAATTCAACGTTAGCTTTGACTGTCGCTGTAGCGATCGTGATCGGGATATTCTCCTCTTTCAATATATCCAAAGTACCGATCAATCCCTGCGTAAGCACTAAATCATCTGGTTTTTCTAAGCAAAGTTTGCGATAATATGCTTCTTTCTCGTTTGATAGTTTCTCGACTTCTTCCTTGGATAAAGTAGGTGAGATAAAATAATTCAATATCTCACTATTGGTACGTCCATGGATATTTTTAACAATGTCTTCATAAGAGAGCTCTTTTTTAGAATAATGATGGATCATTTGAACCCAAGCCGCTTCATGTAAATGGGAGTCTTGGAACATCGTCCCGTTAAAATCAAAAATAATTCCTTTCATACGTTCACTCCTAAAGTTCATTTTCTAGCGATTCCGCTAATTTTATTTGGACATATTGCGAATAATGATCTTTCACATGTGATTTGATGTGTGGATCAGTAATCAATAAATCAAAATCATGTAATTGATAAAAGATATAAAAGTCATCGCGATTAAATTTTTGGTGGTCCACTAATAAGTATTTATTTTTCGAATGGTTCAGTGCAATTTGTTGGGCTTCACCTTCTTCAGTACTATAGGTTGAGATTGCTTCATTATGCACACCGTTAGCGCTGATAAAAGATTTGGTGAACTTCAGTTTTCTGAGGTTATCGTTGGTGATAGGGCCGACAAATGCACCGGTGTTTTTTCGAAAATCGCCACCGATCAACAAAATTTCGGGAACTTCTGCTTGGGCTAACACTTCAAAAACCGCGTAATTATTCGTAATGATCCGCAGTTTTCTGTGGATCAAGTGAGAAGCTAATAACTCGATCGTCGTTCCTGGGCCCAAAAAGACTGTATCGCCTTCATTGATCAACTGTGCAGCAGTTGCTGCAATCTGTTGCTTTTCTTTGATTTGCATGACTGATTTTTCTGTATGTGATAATTCTTGGTCGAGGGTATAGGTGAGACTTTGGGCCCCGCCATGGATACGCAATAATTTTCCTGATTTTTCTAACTCATCCAAATCTCGACGAACGGTCATATCAGAGACATTCAATTGTTCGATGATCTCACTGACCGTTAAAATCCCTTTTTTATTGACCATCTCACTAATTGTTAGTAAGCGCTCTCTTTTTAACATCTAATCACTCCCAATTCACAAATAATCTACCATAGAATAGAATAGAGGTCAACATAAACAAACATATGCAAACAAAAATAATCAAAATAAACAAACAATTACCACTTTTATTTCAAATAAATACAATTTATTGATTGAATTTGTTTGTTTTTGTTGACAAATGTTTTGAATGCGATTACAATTCGTGTTGTTATATAAATTAGTAGACAAGAAGGTAGGGGAAGAGATGTTGAAATTACCAGAAGATTTTATTTTTGGCGGAGCAACAGCGGCATACCAAGTAGAAGGTGCAACAAAAGAAGGCGGAAAAGGTGAAGTTGCTTGGGACGAGTTTTTAGAGAAACAAGGAAGATTCAGTCCTGATCCGGCAAGTGATTTCTATCATCAATATGAAAGAGATATTGAATTATGTGAGAAGTTTGGTGTGAATGGGTTACGTTTATCCATTGCGTGGAGTCGTATTTTTCCTGATGGAACTGGAAAAGTGAATGAAGAGGGTGTGGCATTTTACCATAAAGTCTTTGCAGCTTGTGAGAAACATGGCGTACTTCCTTTTGTGACGCTCCATCATTTTGATACCCCAAAAGTTTTATTTGATCAGGGTGATTTTTTAAATAGAGACAATATAGAAGCGTTTGTTGCATATGCAAAATTTTGCTTTGATGAATTTAAAGAAGTACGTTACTGGAGTACCTTCAACGAGATTTATCCAGTGGCAACGAATCAATATTTATTAGGGATTTTCCCACCAGGAATCACCTATGATTTCACAAAAATCATTGCTTGTTTGCATAACATGATGTATGCGCACGCAAGGGTGGTGAACTTGTTCAAAGACAAGGGATATGTCGGTGAAATTGGTGTGGTTCATTCTTTAGAGACGAAATATCCTGCATCGGATGCTTTGGAAGATCAACATGCAGCATTCTTAGATGATGCGTTATCGATCCGTTTTCTATTAGATGCCACTTACTTAGGATATTACTCTGATGAAACATTGTCAGCGCTTGCTGAGATTTGTGAAGCGAACGGCGCAAGTTATGAGTTTCCTGAAGAGGATCTGGTCGAAATGAAGCGTGCCTCACACCGTAATGATTACTTAGGGATCAATCATTATCAATGCCACTTTGTCAAAGCGTATCATGGAGAGAATGTGATCCATCATAATGGGACGGGGGATAAAGGAACTTCTGTTTATAAAGTAAAAGGAATTGGGGAACGGATCTATAAAGAAGGAATCCCTAGAACGGATTGGGACTGGTTGATCTATCCAGAAGGGTTATATGATCTATTGTTACGTATCAAGGAAGATTATCCCCACTACAATAAAATCTACATCACTGAAAATGGGATGGGATTCAAAGATCAGTTCGATGATGGTGTGATCATGGACCAACCACGGATCGAATATTTGAAAGTTTATTTAGAATCATTGAGCCAAGCTATATCTGCAGGAGTTACCGTGAAAGGCTATTTTCTATGGTCGTTAATGGATTTGTTCTCTTGGTCAAATGGTTACAATAAACGATACGGGCTCTTCTATGTCGATTTCGAAACACAAAAACGTTACCCTAAAGAGTCCGCCTATTGGTACAAATTCGTCAGTGAAACAAAAACAATCATTTAAGTAGGAGGAATGGAAGATGAATAAAGAAGAATTGCAAATGTTAGGTTTTGAGATTGTGGCTTATTCAGGGGATGCACGTAGTACGTTACTCACATTATTAAGAGAGGTACGTCAAGGGAAATTTGATCGTGTGGAAGAAGCTTTGAAGGATGCAGATGAGAATTTGACATTAGCCCATAATTCACAAACAAAGATCTTAGCAGAAGAAGCTTCAGGAAAAGATATGGACATGGGATTTATTTTTATCCATGGACAAGATCACTTGATGACTACTTTATTGCTAAGAGATTTGATCCAAGATTTCATTGAGTTATATAAAAACAAATAATCACTAGGAGTGAAAAGCATGAATGGGATCATCAAGCAAATTGAAAAAGGCAAACCGATCTTTGAAAAAATCTCACGTAATATATATTTAGGTGCGGTCAGAGATGGATTCTTGACGGCTATGCCTGCAATTTTATTTTCAAGTATCTTTATTTTGATTGCGGCAGTTCCTGAGATTTTTGGTTTTCAATGGGCAGAAGGAGTGTCGACCTGGTTATGGAAAATCTACAATTATTCGATGGGTGTCGTGGGCATATTAGTTTCTACAACTACTGCCCGTTGTTTAGCCGAATCGATGAATCGGAGAATGCCGAAAAATAAAATCATCAATACCACATCAGTGATGCTTGCTTCTTTAGTTAGTTTCTTATTGCTGAGTGTCTCACCGATTGAAGGTGGTTTTTCAACGGAATATATGGGGACGAAAGGATTACTTGCTTCGTTCATCGCTGCATTTATTACTGTAAACATTTATAAGTTTTGTGTACGAAAAGATATTACGATCAAGATGCCAAAAGAAGTACCAGGAACAATTTCTCAAACGTTCCGCGATATTTTTCCATTTTCATTTTCAGTCTTTGCCGCCGTCTTGGTCGACTTAGCTGCACGTAGTCTTTTTGGTATCTCTTTTGCAGAAGCCATCATCACTTTATTACAACCATTATTTACAGCAGCAGATGGCTATTTGGGGATAGCCGTGATCTGGGGTGCTATGGCATTTTTCTGGTTTGTTGGTGTGCATGGCCCATCGATTGTTGAACCAGCGATTGCAGCGATCATTTATGCGAATGTCGAAACCAATTTACAACTGTTTAATTCTGGGGAACAAGCTTCACATGTATTGACTGTTGGTTTAGGAAATTTTGTCGGAACGATGGGTGGAACAGGTGCGACTTTAGTCGTTCCGTTTATCTTTTTGCTGTTTGCAAAATCAAAACAGTTAAAAGCCGTTGGTAAAGCTTCAGTTATTCCAGTCAGTTTTGCAGTGAATGAGCCACTATTGTTTGCGGCACCGATGATTTTGAATCCGTATTTCTTTGTTCCGTTTTTATTGACGCCGATTGTAAACGTTTGCTTGTTCAAGTTTTTTGTTGATGTTTTTGGAATGAATAGTTTCATGTATGTCTTACCTTGGGCAACGCCAGCGCCGATTGGATTAGTCTTGGGAACCGGTATGGGGATTCTGGCGTTTGTCTTAGCCGCAGTCTTGATTCTCGTGGATTTTGCAATTTATTTCCCATTTTGTAAAGCGTATGATGCGACGCTAGTTGAACAAGAAGCACGACAAGCAGAACAAGTAGCAATGCAAGAAAGCGAAACAAAAGTGACTGTGACGATTCCGGGGAATGGAGTATTGGCAACAGAAGCGAGTTCTTTGGTCGATTCAGGAAAAGAAATCAATGTATTAGTTTTATGTGCGGGTGCAGGTACAAGTGCTATGCTTGCAAATGCCTTAAAAGAAGGAGCAAAAGAATTTGATGCACCAATCAGTGCTTTAGCAGGTGCTTATGGTTCTCATTACGAGATGATGGAAGACTTTGATATGATCGTCTTGGCGCCGCAAGTCCAATCTTACTATGAGGATATCAAAGAAGACACAGATCGTTTAGGGATTAAATTGGTTGCGACAAAAGGTGCAGAATACATTGGTTTGACAAGAGATCCTGAGAAAGCTGTTCGATTTGTTTTAGATCAATTTTAAATCAAAGGAGAGGTCGTTAAATGAACAAAGTAAAAGGTTGGCGAGTGTTGTTTGTCGGATTATTTGTTTCATTAGTCAGTGTAGTATTAGGCACAAAGCAAGTGGAGGCAAAGGAATTGATACGAGGAGCAGATATCTCGATATTAGCAGATATGGAAAAATCTGGTGCAGGATATTACGAAAATGGTGTGAAAAAAGATGCATTACAGATTCTAAAGAACAATGGCGTCAACTATGTTCGTTTGCGATTATGGCAAAATCCTTATGATGATCAAGGAAATTCATATGGTGCAGGCACGAATGATTTGAAAACAACGATTGCTTTGGCCAAACGTGCGAAAAACCTAGGATTGAAAGTATTACTTGATTTTCATTATAGTGATTTCTGGGTGGACCCTGGCAAACAAAACCTACCGAAAGCATGGGAAAACTATAGCTTTGAGCAACTTGTTGCAGCCTTATACGGTTATACGAAAAGTGTATTGACAGAAATGAAAAACAATGGCGTATATCCTGATATGGTCCAGATAGGCAATGAATTGAACAGTGGCATGCTTTGGCCTCATGGGAAATCATGGGGGGAAGGTGGTGGCGAGTTTGATCGATTAGCCACTTTCTTGAAGTCTGGGATTCGAGGAGTAAAAGAAACGCAACCAGTCGACACACCCATCATGCTACATTTAGCTGATGGTGGAGATACAGATGTATTTACTTGGTGGTTTGATGAGATGACAAAACGTGGGGTAGATTACGATTTGATCGGCCTGTCCTATTATCCTTATTGGCATGGCTCAATGAATGCCTTGCAAACGACAATGAACACGATCAGTGCCAGATATGATAAAGAAGTCAATGTAGTAGAAACTGCGTATGGACACACAACTGCCAATGCGGATAGTATGCCCAATGCTTTTGGACCTGAACAGGAAATTGCAGGAGGATATTCGGCAACACCAGCAGGGCAAAAAGAATATTTGAATGATTTGGTGACCCGTATCCAAACCGTGCCAAATGAGAAAGGGAACGGATTTTTCTACTGGGAACCTTTATGGTATAACGGCAATGTTTCTTGGGCAACAGCTGCTGGAATGAACTATCTGGGCGTACAATCTCAAACAGGAAATGAGTGGGACAACCAAGCGATGTTTGATTTCAATGGGCAAGCACTTCCCAGCTTAAAGGCGTTTCAAGAAGCAGGTAGACAGCAAAATCTTCTGAAAAATCCTAGTTTTGAAAATGACGGTTTCACGAATTCACCGACCAATTGGTCGGTGTGGCGAGGCAATGGTGCAGCAATCGATACATTGAAAACTGAAACTGGTGGGTTTTCCGGAACGTATAAAGCAACCTTTTGGGATGATCAAGCGTATCAAATGTCGATATATCAAACGGTTAATGGGTTAAGTAAGGGAACCTACACATTAACTGCTTATACCATGGCAGGTGGCGATTTGACCACTAGCCAAATGTATGTCAAAAATCATGGTGGGAAAGAGCTGAAGGCTTCGATCACTAAAAGTGGAGAGTGGATGAAGCTAACGATCAAAGATATCCCGGTTACTTCCGGCACGAGTGAGATTGGCATTTATGTTGATGCGAAAGCGCAAGGATGGGTATCGGTGGATCATGTAACATTCGTTAAAAATCAATAATAAAAAGCCCCTAAGGACGCTTGGTTTTCCAGACGTTCTTAGGGACTTTCTTTAGTCGATCAGATATCTAATACTTTATCCAAGAAATCTTTCGTTCGCTCATTTTGCGGATTTTCAAAGATTTGTTGTGGTGTGCCATCTTCAAGGAAGTTGCCGCCATCAATAAACATGACACGGTTAGCGACTTCTTTAGCAAAGCCCATTTCATGTGTCACGATGACCATAGTCATTCCTTGTTTCGCTAATTTTTTCATGACATTTAATACATCGCCGACCATTTCTGGGTCCAAGGCTGAAGTAGGTTCATCAAAGAGCATGATATCGGGATTCATAGCTAATGCACGAGCGATAGCAACCCGTTGTTTTTGTCCACCAGATAAGTTATCTGGGTACATATCTTTTTTGTCTTCTAAGCCAACTGTTTCTAACAATTTGATTGCTTTTTTCTCTGCTTCCTCACGAGAGAGTTTCTTTAGATCCATCGGTGCTAAAACGATGTTTTCCAACACAGAAAGATGTGGGAAAAGATTGAAATGCTGGAATACCATGCCAATATGTTGTCTTACTAAGTTGATATCTGTGTTTTTATCCATCAAATGAGCACCATCAATGATGATATCACCGGATGTTGGATCTTCTAAACGGTTCAAACAACGTAAAAAAGTACTTTTACCTGAACCAGAAGGTCCGATCACACAAACAACATCGCCTTCATTGATCGACACGTTGATGTCGTTCAAGACAGTGTTATCTCCATATTTTTTTACAAGATGTTCGACTAAGATTTTTTCTGTCATCTTATTTCACCTTCTTTTCTAAAACTTTCGCAAATTTTGTCAATGCAGTGATCAAGATCAAGTACATTACTGCGATGATCAAGTAAACATACGTACTTTGAGTGGTCCGAGCAACGATGATTCGTCCTGTTTGTAGCAACTCGACCACACCAATCGCTGAAATGATCGTCGTATCTTTCAATGAAATCACGAATTGGTTGACAAACGATGGGATCATGATTTTAAATGCTTGTGGTAAAATGATTTTTTGCATCGTACGGTTATAAGACAGACCTAAACTTCGTGAAGCTTCCATTTGTCCTGTAGGAACAGCATTGATCCCGCCGCGTACGATTTCGGCAATATAGGCACTCGCGTTCAAGGTCAATGTGATGATCCCTGCAATAAAGTCAGGAATCGTAAAGCCGATGATATTTGGTAGACCGAAAAAGATGAAGAAAGCAAGTACCATCATCGGGATTCCGCGAATGATATCTACATAGATGCTTGCAATTGTTCGTAAGGCGCGGATCGGTGCAACACTGAAAAGACCGAAGATCACGCCGATAACTAAAGCTAGTGCAAATGAAATCAAGGTTAATAGGATCGTTTGCCATAAGCCTTTCAATAACGCTTTGTAATTGTTTTGGATCAAGCCGGTCAATGTCGATTCATCAACAGCTGGTGCTGCTGCACTTTCGTCTGTAGAGATGTATTGATTGATGATCTCGTCATATTGACCTGTTCGTTTTAATTCTTTTAATCCTTCGTTGAACATTTGTAATAATTCAGGATTTTCTCCTTTTTTCACTGCGAAACCATAAGAGCCGCCAGTTTCTCGTTCGATCGGCGTTTCTAATTCCTGACCATTTTTGATCGCATAACCGATTACTGGATAGTCATCCATCATTGCGTCAATTGCTCCGACTCTCAAACTATCATATAGCTGATCTGCAGCATCGAAATATTTGATTTCGTAGCCGTATTTTTCTTGGTTAGCAACCAAGAAATCTGCACTTTCGGTACCGACTTTCGCCCCGACTGTTTTTCCATCTAAGTCTTCATAAGATTTGATCGAAGTATTGCCTTTTTTGACTGCGATTTGGATACCACTTTGGAAATAAGGGTCTGAAAAATCAAACGTTTTTTTACGTTCATCTGTAATCGTCATCCCCGCGATCATTCCATCTGCTTGTCCAGATTCCAATGCTTGTAACGCAGCAGAGAAACCACGGAAGTCCATGCGGATATTGAAACCATGCATTTCTGAGATAGCTTCCATTAAGCTGACATCGATCCCCACATATTCGCCATCCGCATTTTGATACTCGAATGGAGCGAAGGCCGAATCACTTGCAATCACATAAACGTCTTTTTTAGGTTTTATTTTTTGCATCGTCTCGCTAGTTGCTGTAGTCGATTGCGTCTCATCAGCTTGCACAGGCGTGTGCAGAGCGAATGTAACAAGTCCTGTCATTATGAAAAGGAATGTCTGTAACATGTTTCTTTTTTTCATAAATAACCTCCTATATAAATTTCGATAATTTCCAATATTTAACTATTATAGGCGAAAAGATATTCCTAACACAAGATTCCAAGAAAAAATAATTTAAAAAAGTAGCGGTTTATTACATGCCGTGTAATAAAATGTTACATGTGATAAAAGAAAGAGATGACCTATAAGATCTGAAACTTTCAATTGGCGAAAGTATGTTCGCCGTGATATAATAGGAGAACAAGGAATGCCTTTGCTTTCCTTTTCTTTTTTTGATGAAATGAGAGAAGGAATGAACGAAAAGGAGGACGAACAATGATTGAAAGAGATACCTCCCGTCATTTTGAGTTGGTGTCAAAATACCAACCAGCCGGCGATCAACCAGAAGCAATCAAGCAGTTGGTCGAAGGTGTAAATGAGGGTAAAAAAGCGCAGATTTTATTAGGTGCGACTGGAACAGGGAAAACCTATACGATATCTAATTTGATCGAAAAAGTAAATAAACCAACTTTGATCATTGCACATAATAAGACACTAGCTGGCCAATTATATGGGGAATTCAAAGAGTTCTTTCCGAATAATGCGGTCGAATATTTTGTTTCTTACTATGATTATTATCAACCAGAAGCCTATGTACCTTCAAGTGATACGTACATTGAAAAAGATTCAAGTGTCAACGATGAAATCGATAAATTGCGTCATTCCGCCACGAGTTCATTGTTAGAACGAAATGACGTGATTGTGATTGCTTCGGTTTCTTGTATTTTCGGATTAGGTTCACCATTCGAATATCAAAAACAAGTCGTGTCGATCAGACAAGGTGCGGAGATAGACCGTAATCAATTGATTCGAGATCTAGTCAGCATCCAATTTGAGCGAAACGATATTGATTTTCAGCGCGGTCGTTTTCGAGTGCGTGGTGATGTCGTGGAGATCTTTCCAGCTTCACGTGATGAGCGAGCATTACGCGTTGAATTTTTTGGCGATGAAGTCGAAAGAATCCGTGAAGTGAATGCGTTGACAGGTGAAGTATTAGGCGAAACAGAGCACGTCGCTATTTTCCCAGCCACTCACTTTGTGACCGATGACGATCATATGGAACATGCGGTCGCAAATATCAAAGCAGAACTGGAACAACGCTTGACTGTGTTACGTAATGAGAACAAATTACTAGAGGCGCAACGCTTAGAACAACGGACGAACTATGACATCGAGATGATGTTAGAGATGGGCTATACTTCTGGGATCGAAAACTATTCACGTCACATGGATGGTCGTAAAGAAGGCGAACCGCCGTATACGTTATTAGATTTCTTCCCTGAGGATGCGCTGATGGTCATTGATGAATCTCATGTGACGATGCCACAGATTCGTGGAATGTATAACGGAGACCGTGCGAGAAAACAAATGCTCGTCGATTATGGTTTTCGCTTGCCATCAGCACTAGATAACCGTCCCTTGCGTCTAGAAGAATTTGAGAAACATGTCAACCAGATCGTTTATGTTTCTGCAACTCCTGGACCTTATGAGTACGAACAAACAGACACAGTGGTCCAACAAATCATTCGACCTACAGGATTATTAGACCCAGTCATCGAAGTACGACCGATCATGGGTCAAATCGATGATCTAGTAGGTGAAATCAATGAACGGGTCGAAAAAGATCAACGGGTATTCGTGACCACGTTGACGAAAAAGATGTCAGAAGACTTGACCGATTACTTCAAAGAGTTAGGGATCAAAGTGAAATACTTGCATAGTGATATCAAAACATTAGAACGAACAGAGATCATTCGTGACCTTCGTTTAGGTGAGTTCGATGTATTAGTTGGTATCAACTTACTACGTGAAGGATTAGATGTCCCTGAAGTATCGTTAGTTGCTATTTTAGATGCCGATAAAGAAGGGTTCTTACGAAGTGAACGTTCATTAGTCCAAACCATCGGACGTGCGGCACGTAACTCAGAAGGTAAAGTGATCATGTATGCGGACAGAGTCACTGATTCTATGCGTTTGGCCATGGACGAAACGTCAAGACGTCGTAGTATCCAGCAACAATACAATGAGGAACATGGCATCGTTCCGAAAACGATCATCAAAGAAATCCGAGACTTGATCTCGATTACGAAAGAATCAGAAGATGATGCAAAAGAAACGGTACAAGTTTCTTATGAAGAGATGACAAGAGAAGAGAAAGCAACACTATTGATGAAACTAGAAAAAGAAATGAAAGATGCAGCGAAAGCATTGGATTTCGAGACCGCAGCTAATGTGCGTGATATGATTCTTGAATTAAAAGCATCTGAGTAGGGGGTAAACATGGCTAACGATAAAATTATTATTCATGGCGCAAGAGCACACAATTTGAAGAATATTGATGTGACGATCCCACGTGATAAATTCGTGGTCGTCACCGGATTATCCGGTTCAGGGAAAAGTTCACTTGCTTTTGACACATTATACGCAGAGGGACAACGCCGATATGTCGAAAGTTTATCTGCGTATGCCCGTCAATTTTTGGGACAAATGGATAAACCGGATGTTGATAGTATTGATGGACTTAGCCCAGCAATCTCGATCGATCAAAAAACAACCAGTAAAAACCCTCGTTCTACCGTAGGAACAGTGACAGAGATCAACGATTATTTACGTCTATTATTTGCTCGGGTCGGTCATCCAATCTGTCCAAATGACCATATTGAGATCACCAGTCAATCCGTCGAACAAATGGTGGACAAAGTATTAGAACTTCCTGATCGGACGAAGATCCAAATTTTAGCACCAATCATTGTAAAGAAAAAAGGACAACACAAAAAAATATTTGAACGTGTCCAAAAAGAAGGGTATGTTCGTGTTCGTGTAGACGGAGAAACCTATGACGTTAGTGAAGTACCTGAATTAGAGAAAAATAAAAAACACGATATCGCGATCGTGATTGACCGAATCGTGGTCAAAGAAGGCGTCCGCTCTCGTTTATTCGATTCTATCGAAGCAGCTCTTCGTTTAGCGGATGGCTATGTACTGATCGATGTGATCGGAGAAGAAGAAATGCTCTTTAGCGAACATTATGCGTGTCCTTACTGTGGGTTTACAGTGGGAGAATTAGAACCGCGCTTATTTTCTTTCAATGCACCATTTGGAGCATGTCCGGATTGTGATGGTTTGGGTGTCAAATTAGAAGTCGATATCGATCTAGTGATCCCAGATAAAACAAAAACATTGAACGAAGGAGCAATCATCCCTTGGAATCCCATCAGTTCGCAATATTATCCACAAATGTTGGCTCAAGCTTGCGAAAGTTATGGGATCGATATGGATACACCATTCGAAGACTTACCTATTGAACATCAAGAAATCGTGTTGAATGGTACCTCAGAGCCCTTCCATTTCCACTACGAAAATGATTTTGGCGGAGTGAGAGATGGTGAAACGTCATTTGAAGGGGTGATGACCAATATCAAACGTCGCTACCATGATACGAACAGCGATTTTACGAGAGAACAAATGCGTCTTTACATGACAGAATTGACATGTAAGACTTGTGACGGTTATCGATTGAATCCACAAGCTTTATCCGTACAGATCAATGGTACGAATATTGGTCAAACGAATGAGTTGTCGATCCAACATGCCGTTGAATTTTTTAAACATCTAACTTTATCAGAGCAAGAAAAAGTCATCGCTCGTCCGATTCTAAAAGAAGTCAATGACCGTTTGTCATTCTTAGAAAATGTAGGTCTTGATTATTTGACACTTAGTCGTGCTTCGGGCACTTTATCAGGTGGAGAAGCGCAACGGATTCGTTTAGCCACACAAATTGGTTCAAATCTATCGGGAGTTCTTTATATCTTAGATGAACCTTCCATTGGCTTGCATCAACGGGACAACGATCGCTTGATCGGTTCATTGAAGAAAATGCGTGATCTTGGCAATACCTTAGTGGTTGTGGAACATGATGAAGATACAATGCGTGCAGCTGATTATTTGATCGATGTTGGGCCTGGTGCGGGACATCAAGGTGGCGAGATCGTTTCTGCCGGAACGCCAGATCAAGTTGCTAAGGATAAACATTCATTGACTGGACAATATCTGTCTGGTAAAAAATCGATCCCTGTTCCTGAAACAAGACGAAAAGGTACCGGTAAAGTGATCAAGATCACGGGTGCGACAGAAAACAACTTGAAAAACGTGTCCGTCGAGTTTCCTTTGGGTGAGTTCGTGGCAGTCACTGGAGTCTCTGGTTCAGGGAAAAGTACGCTTGTGAACAGTATCTTGAAGAAGGCATTAGCACAAAAAATCAATCGTAATTCAGCCAAACCAGGAAAGTTCAAAACGATAACTGGTTATGAAGGAATCGAAAAAATCATTGATATCGATCAAAGTCCGATCGGTCGGACACCAAGAAGTAATCCGGCGACTTATACGAGTGTCTTTGATGATATCCGTGATCTGTTTGCTCAAACTAATGAAGCGAAGATGCGTGGCTACAAAAAAGGTCGTTTTAGTTTCAACGTGAAAGGTGGACGCTGTGAAGCTTGCCGCGGGGATGGGATCATCAAGATCGAAATGCATTTCTTACCAGATGTGTATGTCCCATGCGAAGTCTGTCATGGGAAACGTTATAACTCAGAGACACTAGAAGTTCATTATAAAGGAAAAAGTATTGCGGATATCTTAGAGATGACGGTTGAAGATGCGGTTGAGTTTTTCCAACCGATCCCTAAGATCCATCGCAAACTACAAACGATCGTTGATGTTGGTTTAGGGTATGTCACGATGGGACAACCAGCAACGACATTGTCCGGCGGAGAGGCACAACGAATGAAACTTGCGAGTGAACTGCACAAAATTTCTAATGGGAAGAATTTCTATATTTTAGATGAGCCGACTACAGGGCTTCACACTGATGACATTGCTCGATTATTGCATGTTTTGCAACGATTGGTTGATGCAGGGAATACTGTGTTAGTCATTGAACACAATTTAGACGTCATCAAAACGGCGGATCATTTGATCGATCTAGGACCTGAAGGTGGCGAAGGTGGCGGTACGATCCTAGCGACTGGTACACCAGAGGAATTAGTGAAAGTCAAAGAAAGCTATACAGGACATTATTTGAAAAAAATCATGGAAAAATAATAAAAGTGATGATGATAGTTAAAAAAATATTAAAAGAATACAATATGTATTGTTTTCTTTTAATGAGTAATCTAGAATATTTTATATGGTAGTTCTTTCTACACTTATTGGTATAGATAAAAACTTCCTATAAGTTCAATCCGTTCAAAAAAGAATTGAGCAATCGGAGGAGATTCCTTTGATTGCTTTTTTCTTTATGGTATGATATTCCTTGTGTAATTGTAATATAAAAAACAAGAGATTATTAAGTTAGTGAGAGATAATGATGAACAGTAATGAAAAAAATGAATTTATCCCTATTTTATTAGGTAGCGATATGAACGTTTATGGTATGGCCCGTTCATTTCACGAGGCATATGGCACAGTTTGTCAATCCTATGCGTCGAATCAATTAGCGCCTACCCGCTATAGCAAAATCGTAAACGTTGAAGTGATTCCAGGATTTGATCAAGATCCGGTTTTTATAGAGACGATGAGACGTTTAGCAAAAGAAAAATATACGGATAAAAATAAAAAATATTTACTGATAGCTTGTGGCGATGGATATGCCGAGTTGATTTCTCAGCATAAAGAGGAGCTGTCTGAAACTTTTATATGTCCTTATATCGATTATTCACTTTTCGAACGATTAGTGAATAAAGTGAGTTTTTATGAGATATGTGAAGAATATCAGCTACCTTATCCCAAAACATTGATCATTCGAAAAGAAATGTTGAACAATGGCCGCTTAGAACAAGAATTACCTTTCAATTTTCCTGTAGCATTAAAACCGGCAAATAGTGTGGAATATTTATCTGTCCAATTTGAGGGACGAAAAAAAGCGTTCATTATTGATAATCGTGAGGAATTTGATTTGATGTTAGGTCGGATCTATGAAGCGGGTTATACGAGCGAAATGATCGCACAAGATTTTATTCCTGGGGATGACAGCAATATGCGTGTCTTGAATGCCTACGTTGATGACCAGCATCAAGTAAGAATGATGTGTTTAGGACATCCATTACTTGAAGACCCGACACCGGCGTCTATCGGAAACTATGTGGTGATCATGCCTGACTATAATGAGAAGATCTACCAAACGATCAAAGCATTCCTAGAAAAAATCGAGTACACTGGTTTTGCCAACTTCGACATGAAATATGACCCACGAGATGGGGAATATAAATTATTTGAGATTAATCTTCGTCAAGGAAGAAGTAGTTTCTTTGTTACGCTTAATGGCCTAAATTTAGCACGTTTTCTAACAGAAGACCGTGTCTTTGGTGTGCCATTCGTGGAAACGACCTATGGAACGAACCAATCAGATCAAGCGAAGTTATGGCTTGGCGTGCCTAAAAAAGTCTTTTTGACTTATGCCAAAGAGAACGAACAAAAACAACGTGCCTTGAAGTTGATCAAAGAAAAACGCTATGGAACGACTGTGTTTTATGAGAAAGATCATTCACTTAAACGCTGGGTATTGATGACTTATATGTTCCGAAACTATATTCCAAGATTTAAAAAATACTTTCATTCGAAAGAAGGCTAGTTCATGGAGAATTTTTTCAGCATCTTAGGTGGGATGGGAACGATGGCAACGGAAAGCTTTGTCCGTTTGATCAATCATCGTGTCAAAGCCGCCAAAGATCAGGATTATTTGAACTATGTATTGTTCAATCATGCGACAGTTCCTGATCGAACGGCCTACATTTTGGATCAAACAAAAGAAAATCCTGTCCCTTATTTAGTAGAGGATGTCAAAAAGCAAAATTTACTACAACCGAATTTCATTGTTTTGACTTGTAATACAGCTCATTACTTTTTTGATGATTTACAAGCAGAGACAACGATTCCGATTTTGCATATGCCACGAGAAGCGGCAAAAGAGCTTGTCCGTCAAAAAACAACGGGTAAAGTAGCTGTTTTAGCAACTCAAGGAAGTATTCTTGCCGGTGTTTACGAAAAAGAGATCAAAGCATTAGGTTTTGACGTGGTGATTCCTGATCAAGGACTACAAGAAAAAGTGAACTACTTGATTTATCATGAAATCAAAGAAGCGGATCGATTGAACAAAGAACTTTATTTTGAGATTCTAGAAGAAGTTGTTCAACGCTTGTCGTGTGAAAAGATCATCTTAGGCTGTACAGAATTGTCTTTGATGCAAGAAGTTGCCTCCGATAATCCTTATCCTGTGATCGATGCGCAGTCGATATTAGCTGATCGAACAATCGAGATGGCACTATCTGCTCGAAAGTAAGATACGTTTTGAGTGTCATAATAGTTGTGGGCTGAGTTTGATCCGCAGGGGTTCAGCTCCTATAAATTAGTGCAAAAAGAGTTGGAAACAGAAGTGTTTCCCCTCGAGAACTAAGACGCCATCCACGAAAATTGTTCTTCAAATTTTTGTGGATGGCGTCTTAGTTCCGAAGAAGATACTTTTGTTCCCGCTGTTTATTCGGTTTTAGAATGTGTAAGAGGACTACTGTCCCCCTCACTTTCCGTGCTTATTTTTAAGTCATTTGTTTTTGCTTCACTGTCTTTGAATAAAATCAAAAGAAATCGAATTCAAACTAGTAATGATACGCCCGGAATGATATAATTTTATAGGAGAACGAGAGAGGAGGCCATACGGATGGCTGATAATTTAGAACTAGTAATCATTACAGGAATGAGCGGTGCAGGTAAAACTGTGGCGATTCAAAGTTTTGAAGATATGGGGTACTTTTGTATCGATAATATGCCCCCAACACTGATCCCGAAATTCTGGGAACTGATCAAGGAATCGGGGAAAGTCACAAAAATGGCACTTGGTGTGGATCTACGTTCACGCTCTTTCTTTGAAGAGATCCAAAGTATGTTGATCGAGATCGAAAATACAAATTTCATCGATACCTCTGTCTTATTTTTAGATGCTTCTGATGAAGAGTTGGTTGCTCGTTATAAAGAAACCAGAAGAACACATCCGATGGCGATGGATGGTCTAGTTACGGAAGGTATTCGTAAGGAACGGGCGATTTTAAATGACATCAAAGCACAAGCTTCGGTCATTATTGATACAACGACTTTAACTCCACGACAACTACGTGAAAAAATCAATCAAACATTTAAAACAAAAGATGATCAAGGATTTCGCATCGAGTTTGTTTCGTTTGGTTTCAAATATGGATTACCAATTGATTCAGATATTGTGATGGATGTTCGCTTTTTACCGAACCCTCATTATATCGCTGATTTAAGGCCATTGACTGGAAAAGATAAACCAGTATATGATTACGTCATGTCCTTTGACGAAACAGAATTATTTTATTTGAAATTCCTGGATTTATTAAAGACAGTCATGCCAGGATATATCAAAGAAGGAAAAAGCAGTTTGACTGTAGCAATTGGCTGTACGGGTGGACAACACCGTTCAGTTGCTTTAACAGAGAGGTTATCTCAAGCGCTTAGTGAAACATATAAAGTCAATGTAACTCATCGTGACAAAGATAAGCGCAAAGAGACGGTGAACCGCTCATGAAAATGAAAACTTACCGAATTCGAAAACCCAAAATCGTTGTAGTCGGAGGCGGTACAGGCTTACCTGTTATTTTGAAAAGTCTGCGTAATCAAGGAGCCGATATCACGGCAATCGTGACCGTCGCTGATGATGGCGGTAGTAGTGGTGAGATTCGCCAGTCGATTGCGATGGCTCCTCCAGGTGATTTAAGAAATGTGTTAGTCTCGCTATCTGATATGCCTCAATTTTACGAAGATATCTTTCAGTACCGTTTCAAAAAAGAAGACCAATTTTTAGCCAATCATACCATAGGTAACTTGATCATTGCGGCAGTTGCTGAAATGAGAGGGAGTACTTATGAAGCAGTGCAACTATTGTCTCGAATGATGCACGTGGATGGACACATTTATCCTTCTTCTGAAACGCCGTTGACCTTACATGCGGTGTTTAAAGATGGAACGACAGCGATCGGAGAATCTAAAATCGCTCTTGACCGCAAAACGATCGATCGGGTATTCGTGCGTAATACAGAAGACGACAGTGAAGCCAAAGCAGGCCGCAAAGTTGTTTCTGCGATCATGGAAGCAGATATGGTCGTCTTAGGGCCGGGAAGCTTGTTCACGAGTATTCTTCCTAACTTAGTCATACCAGAAGTTGGTGAAGCCATGCTTCAAACGAAAGCAGAGGTCGTGTACATTTGTAATATCATGACACAAAAAGGGGAAACAGAACATTTTTCAGATGCAGACCATATTCGTGTGCTGCATCAACATTTAGACCAACCCTTTATCGATACTGTTTTAGTCAATACAGAAAAAGTACCAAAAGATTACATGGACCCGGAGATCTACGATGAATACCTTGTCCAAGTAGCACATGATTTTAATGGCTTAAGAGAAGAAAATTGTCGGGTCATCTCGACTGATTTTTTAGAGTTGAAAAATGGCGGGGTCTTCCATGATGGTGAAAAGGTGGTCGAAGAACTATTTCGCATCGTCTTTGGCTCAAAGTAATTAAAGGAAAAATTTTGTGAAAAGGAGGTGGATAACGTGTCATTTGCAGCTGAAGTCAAGAAGGAATTGACTGGTTTGGAAGTCCATCGAGAACATGCAAAAGCGGAATTAGCCGCGTTATTACGAATGAATGGCTCACTTGGAATCGTCAACCAGCAATTCATCTTGAATGTACAGACAGAAAACGCCGCAATTGCTCGACGGATCTACTCACTTTTAAAAGATCATTACCAAGTACGAAGCGAACTGCTCGTACGCAAGAAAATGAAATTAAAGAAGAATAATGTCTACATCGTTCGCTTGAAACAAGGAACAAAAAATGTATTGATGGATCTGGATATCATGGATGGTATGATGTTCAATGGGCATGTTTCCGATGAGATCATGGGAAATGCACAAAAGATGCGTTCATATTTACGTGGCGCATTTATGGCGTCGGGTTCCGTCAATAACCCGGAAACAAGTCGTTATCACTTAGAGATTTATTCGATCTATGAACAACATAACCAAGATATTTGTAATATGTTGAATTATTATGGTTTACACGCGCGTACACTAGAAAGACGTAATGGCTTTATCTCTTATTTAAAAGGGGCCGAAAAAATTGCAGATTTCTTGACTCTGATTGGGGCAACAAATTCGATGTTGCGATTTGAAGATGTGCGGATCGTGCGTGATATGAGAAATTCAGTGAACCGGTTAGTCAATTGTGAGACGGCTAACCTGAACAAAACTATTGATGCAGCATCAAAGCAGATCGAGAATATTGAATTGATCGAAGCACGAGTGGGGTTACAAGCACTTCCGGAAAAGTTACAAGAAATTGCTGAATTACGTTTGCAACATCCTGAAGTCAGTTTAAAAGAACTAGGAGAAATGATCCCATCCGGGGCGATCTCGAAATCAGGGATCAATCATCGGATTCGAAAAATCAACGAATTTGCTGAAAAATTAAAGGAACAAGCATCCTAACGAACAATGAATGTATTGTTCATTCAATCGAAATATAAACATATTGTGGTTTGACTAATTTGTCTTTTGCTTTTAGGGTTCATCGAAGCAAGTGGATAGATGTCAGACCACTTTTTTCCTTTTCTTAAAAATGAGCATGAATCTAAAGTTTAGGTATTTATAACGAATGTAAATTAGTGATAGTGAGGAGGAGAGTGCATTACGGAAGAACCACATAAAAGTAATAGATCTAAAATAGATGAACTATATCCTACAAGAGACCTAAAAGAAAAGCGTGATCAAGCCATTTATCGTGAATTAATATCAGGTCAGTTAGAGAAAGACATCATGAACAAGTATCAAATCAGCAGAGAGCGCCTCTATATAACCAAGAAAAAGCTGGCAGTTCAAGAGATAATCGGGCAAAAAAATTGCCTACCGGTTGAAATTGACAGGCTCACAAGGTCGTAAGTAACGAAATGACTATATTTATACTGTATTATCAAAAAATGGAGAGATAGCAGCATTAGCTACCGAATTTCAGATGAGTGAAAAGCAAATCTTGCAAATTCGCAATAAAAGGATCGAGTTTAAAAGAAGTAGCAAAAGATTCACAGTTATCAGTCAATAAAGTCCATTCAATCAGAAATGAACCGATTGTCGAACGATTGAAAGAACAACATCCTGTAGAAATTTCCAGAGATTTCAATTTATCAATGGAACAAGTATTTTTTGATCAAGCAATGTTCGCTAGAATCAAATAGTAAGACAAAAGAGTTGTCTCCCGCGAACAAAAATCTCTTGGATCAACTAGAAGAATGCAAAGCGAAGGTGCTAAGTTTACTTGAAGAAAGAAAAACAACAAAAGCTGTAGTACAAGAATTAATGATCAGTCATCGATATCCGTAATCGTGAAATCGAAAAACCATTCGAAGCTGGACAGACTGGCCAAGAAGAATATCAAGCGAGTCCTGCAAGAAAAACCGCAACAGTTTCGTTGAAGTAAAAATACTTTCTTACTCCAACGATCAAAAATAGACCGAAAAAGACAATCTTTTTTCGGTCTATTTTTGATCTTGAACATCGGGAATGAACAAATGATGATTTATTTAACCAATTCACTCAATTCTTCTGGTGTGATCGATTCATCAAAGATATGTTCATCGATGATTACAGTAGGGACGAATTGGATGTGAGCAGCATTTGCTTCATCGATGATTGCTTGAGTAGTTGCTTGGTCTTCTTGTTCAGTTAAACCAAGTGTTTCTCTTGCATATTCGGCGATGCCGTCTAAATCAAGTTGTTTCCATTCATCTTGCGCATCGAAAATCGCTTTGATTTGTTTTAATGCGACTTTTCCATCCGTCGTAGTGATATGATGATGCATCACATTTCCTTTTTGTAAACTAGGTTTTTCTTTGTCGAACAATTTGATGATTCGTAAGAGTCTTCCCGAGTGAACCGCCTCTTCTAAAATATCATAAGATTCGATAAACCATTGTCGACAATAAGGACAAGCAAGATTGACAAATTCGATCATTTGTTTTGGTGCATCTTCGTTTCCGTACATAATTCCAGTAGTTTTGTTTGTTTTTGTTGCATCAATAATTGAAATATCCATTTTTTAACACCTCTTTATTCTATTGTAATAACTTTGCCCTAAAAAAGACAATGATTTGTTCAAAGAAATAAGTGTATGTGAATAGTCAATCTCTCCTAGATTATAAAGTTAAAAGTTGTGAGAAAGAAAAAGCTATTTTTTATTTTCTACCTGTCGATTCTAGTCGAAGCATTTCTGTCATATCTATAGCATGTGATTTTTCTTTCAAAATTAGGAGGTTTTCTTTGTACGTTTACGGTATAATAATAAAAGTTATTTAGATAAATTGAGCAAAGGTGATGAAACATGCGAAAAATGAAGACAATGGATGGGAATACTGCTGCTGCATATATTTCATATGCCTTTACAGAATTAGCGGCGATCTATCCAATTACGCCTAGTTCAACAATGGCTGAATTGGTTGATCAATGGGCAGCTTCAGGTAAAAAAAATATTTTCGGACAACCAGTTAAAGTCGTAGAGATGCAATCAGAAGCTGGTGCTGCTGGTGTCGTACATGGTTCACTAAAAACCGGAGCATTGACAACAACGTACACTGCTTCACAAGGATTATTATTGATGATCCCAAATATGTATAAGATAGCCGGTGAACTTTTACCTAGTGTTTTTCACGTAGCTAGTCGAGCGGTGACGACGAATGCGTTGAATATTTTTGGTGATCATGGCGATGTGATGGCCGCTCGTCAAACAGGATTTGCGATGCTTGCGGAAAGCAGCGTCCAAGAAGTGATGGATTTAGCGCCAGTTGCGCATCTAGCTTCCTTAGAAGGAGAAATCCCTTTCGTCAACTTTTTTGATGGTTTTCGAACGAGTCATGAAATCCAAAAAATTGAAGTGTTGGAATATGATGAATTAGCTCCTTTGATTCCTCAAGAAAAATTGGAGGCCTTCCGTGAACGTAGAATGAATCCTAATCGGCCGACGACCAGTGGTATGAATCAAAACCCTGATATCCACTTTCAACAACGAGAAACGATCAACCGATACTATAATCGTTTGCCTCAAATCGTGAAAAAGTATATGGATAAAATCAATGAACTCCGAGGAACTTCTTATGATCTGGTCACTTATTATGGCGCGGCTGACGCAGAAGAAGTCATTATTTCAATGGGATCAGTTGCGCAAACGATCCAACAAACAGTTGATTACATGAACCAAAACGGTCGTAAAGTCGGCTTCTTGAATATCCACTTATATCGTCCGTTCCCAATTGAAACATTGATCGAAAAACTACCGAATTCCGTAAAGGCAATTGCTGTTCTAGATCGCAGTAAAGAGCCGGGAGCAGGTGGAGAACCTTTATTATTAGACGTTCAAAGTGCGTTATATGATGCAGAACGTCATCTGAAAGTGATCGGCGGACGTTATGGCATTGGTTCAAAAGATGTCACCCCTGATCAGATTGTAGCAGTATATGATGAATTGAAAAAAGAAAAAACGGATATGAAGAAACGCTTCACGATCGGTATCATTGATGATTTAACATACTGTTCTTTGGAAGTTGGCCCATCGCTTGATTTGACCGAAGCGAATACTTACCAAGCGAAATTCTGGGGATTTGGATCCGATGGAACTGTTGGAGCAAATAAATCAGCGATCAAAATCATTGGTGACCATACAAACAAATACGCACAAGGCTATTTTTACTATGATTCAAAAAAATCAGGTGGACTGACTGTTTCTCATTTGCGTTTTGGGGATACACCGATCCGTTCGACTTATTTAGTCGAACATGCCGATTTTGTAGCTTGTCATACTCCTGCTTATCTTCACAGCTATGATTTAGTCAAAGGATTGAAATCTAAAGGGACTTTCTTATTGAATACACTTTGGTCAGACGAACAACTAGCTACGCATCTACCGACCCATTTAAAACGGTATTTAGCTGAAAATGAGATCCAATTTTATACGATCAATGCGATGCGCTTGGCGCAAGAAGTAGGTCTAGGTCGGCGGATCAATACGGCGATGGAAACAGCATTTTTCAAGTTGGCGAATATCATACCATTTGAAGAAGTCCTGCCGATTTTGAAAGAGGAAGCATTGAAGAGTTATGGTCATAAATCAATGGCGATCGTTGAAAAAAACATCAAGGCGATCGATCGTACAGTGGAATTGTTGCATAAAGTCGAAGTGCCGACTGAATGGGCAACATTGGTGCTTCCTGATAAGGAGAAAAATACTCAAAATCGCTATATTAGAGACATCCTTGAACCAATCAATGCTCAAGAAGGAAATCAGCTCTCAGTGAGGACTTTAGCAGAAAACGGAATGATACGAGGCGATATGCCTTTAGGAACCGCTGCTTACGAAAAACGCGGGGTGGCACTTGAAGTACCTGAATGGATCAGTGAGCGTTGTACGATGTGTAATGAATGTTCTTTCGTTTGTCCTCATGCAGCGATTCGTCCATTCTTAGCCGATGAGGAAGAACTGGAAGAAGCACCAGAAGGGTTTATTGTTCGAGAAATGCGTGGACCAGATGGTTTGAAGTATCGTATCCAAGTATCTGTCGAAGACTGTACCGGTTGTGGCCTATGTGTTGAAGCTTGTCCAGCAAAAGGTAAAGCACTCGTGATGAAGCCTTATGAAGAACAGAAGAAACAAGCAATCAACTGGGCATTTGCGATGACCTTGCGACAAAAAGAAAATCCGATCAAAGGCAAAAATACAGTGCTATCAACACAGTTCAATCAACCTTTATTAGAATTTTCTGGGGCATGTTCCGGTTGTGGGGAAACGCCTTACGTGAAGCTATTGACACAGATGTTCGGTGACCGTATGATGATCGCCAACGCGACAGGCTGTTCATCTATTTGGGGCGGAGCAGCGCCGGCTTCACCATTTACCACAAATGATTGTGGGCAAGGACCTGCATGGTCAAATTCATTATTAGAAGACAATGCTGAATTTGGTTATGGGATGCTTTTAGCCGCACAAACAAGAAGAGAAGATTTAGCAGAAACGTTGAAAAAAGTGATGCCTAAAGTCTCTTTAGAACTACGTGAATTGATGGAAGATTGGTTGGCGCATATGTTTGAAAGTGAAGGAACCCAACAGCGGGCAGCTAAATTACTTGCGGCAATCGAAAATGAGCTTGAAGTTGTTCCTGAATTACAAGCGATCTACCAGGAAAAAGATCTATTTGTCAAAAATAGTCAATGGATGATCGGTGGCGATGGCTGGGCGTATGATATCGGTTTTGGCGGAATCGATCACGTCTTGGCAAGTGGCGCAGATGTAAACATTTTAGTCATGGATAACGAAGTCTATTCCAATACAGGTGGACAAGTCTCGAAAGCTACACCTGCTTCAGCAATCGCTAAATTCTCAGCAAATGGGAAATATGCATCGAAGAAAGATCTAGGCATGATGGCGATGACGTATGGGAATGTGTATGTAGCACAGATCGCTTCAGGCGCAAATCAAATGCAAACGATCAAAGCATTTGAAGAAGCAGAAAAATTCCCTGGACCATCGTTGATCATTGCGTATACGCCATGTATTGCTCATGGGTTACTAGGTGGAATGAAAGAATCGATCAAAGAAGCAAAAGAAGCAGTGGCTTCAGGCTATTGGTCGTTGTATCGCTATAATCCTGAATTGATCGAAAAGAATAAAACGCCGATGACACTAGACTATAAAAAGCCTGATTTTACAATGATGGCTGACTTCATGCGCAAGCAAGTCCGTTTTTCATCGCTTGAAACGATCCACCCGCAGGCAGCGGAGCAGTTATTCAATAAAACGATCCAAGATGCAAAAAAACGGTTTTACAACTATGCGGCGATGACTGGTCAATTAGAAAAAATCAAAGCAAAGATCGAACCGACAGAAGGTACTGACAGTCCAGAGATCGAAAAAACGAGAGTCAAAAAAGACCGAACGGTTGATCCGGAAGCAGAAGCTAGACGTGCTGCCAGACGTGCCGCTAGAGCGGAACGAAGAAAAACCAAAGAATGATAAAACGAAACGATCCAAGGAAATAGAATAACTTATTGGTGAATAAATTGAAAATGTAAATTTCTTGAAAAAAATTGGTTTTTGTTAGGAAATTCCAAGCAGATAAGTCTCTTCTGGTGAAACATATGATATACTAAAGAGGAAATCTCAAAAGAGAAGAGAGGCTGTCTATGTCATTTCAAATCGGAGAACTTTTTAATTTAGACTATTGGCGACAAATGTTTTCCGGTGACTTGTTTTCTCAGAATTTTTTGGTGAACATACTCGATGTATTGGTTGTTTGGTATTTAGTTTATAAACTCATTCAACTATTGCGAGGAACAAAAGCAATCCAATTGCTAAAAGGGGTAGGGATTTTTGTTGTTATTCGGATCTTAGCCGAGATTATTGGTCTACATACCTTATCTTGGTTGATGAATCAAGTGATCACGTATGGTGTGATTGCGGCTATCGTCATTTTTCAACCAGAGATACGGCGTGGATTAGAACACCTCGGTCGTAGCTCACTTTTCAAACAATCGAAGAGTGAGAAACAAGAAGATGAACAGATGATCCTTTCTTTCGACAAAGCGATCCAATATATGTCCAAACGTAAAATCGGTGCCTTGATCACGATCGAACGCCACACCGGTTTGGATGAATATATCGAAACAGGGATTGCTTTAGATGCCGATATCACTGGCGAATTACTGATCAATATTTTTATTCCGAATACACCGCTGCATGATGGTGCAGTGATCGTAAAAGATGGAAAAATTGCCGTAGCCAGTGCCTACTTGCCTTTATCTGAAAGTATGTTGATTCCGAAAGAATTCGGAACTCGTCACCGAGCGGCTGTCGGAGTCAGTGAGGCGAGCGATGCGATTACGATCGTTGTCTCAGAAGAAACAGGAGATGTCAGCATTACGTTGGATAACCAATTGATGCCTGGCTTATCTCAAGAAGAATATTTGACGATCTTGCGTAAAAATTTGATCGTCGAAGAAAAAAACAAAAATAAAAATACGCTCCAAACCTTCTTAGACGTGATGACTAAAGGAGGGGATCACAAATGATCTCAAAAGAGAGGCGTAAAAGTATCTTATATGCGTTTGTTGCGTTATTATTCAGTATTGTGCTGTATTTTAATGCGAATGGACAATCTGTCCAAGACACGCTGTCAGGAAATGAAGCCTATACGCAAAACGTTTCTGATGTGTCAGTACAACTTTTATACGACACGGATCAATATTATATCCATGGATATGAGAGTACGGTCACAGCGAAGTTGTCCAGTGCCAATCGTGTTCAGTTGAATGCCGAAGCAATTGAAGATACAAGAATGTTTCGGGTGACAGCAGATCTCACTGGTTTAGGTGAAGGAACACATGAAGTACCATTGAAAATCAGAAATCTGAGCAGTGCAGTCAAAGCAAAACTAGAGCCGGATACGATCACAGTGACTATCGAGAAAAAAGTGACAAAAGAATTTGAGGTCACGCCTTTACTCACAACAGAATCAACTCCAGCTGGATTTGAATTGAATGACCTTGAATTATCACCAAAAAAAGTGACGGTCACGACTGGCGATCAGACACTGGAAGAGATCCAACAGGTCGTAGCGAGGATCGAACCTGCGATGATCACAGACGATGGGGTCGACACGAGAGTCACTGTACAAGCATTGAATAGTGCAGGAGAACCTTTAAGTATTGTTTCAGATCCAGTACAAGTCACTGCAAAAGCAACGGTAACAAAGCCTACGAAAACGATCCGACTTTATGGAACAGCACAAGGGACTCCCGCAGATAACGTGGAGAGTTACGATTTCAGTTTCTCTGAAATTGAAGCAGAAGTCACTGGTTCAGAGAGTCAACTGGCTCAACTAGGAAATAGCATCACGATACCAATCGATATTTCTGGGATCGTCCATCGGACGACAAGAAATATTGATATTCCGGTAGAGAGTGGACTTAGTATCACACCAACTTCAATCGATGTTGAGATCACACCGATCCTGAAAACAAGCACGGAAAACACTAGCCGTTCTAATTCGGGAAATTCCGGAAATTCTGGAAATTCTGGAGGAAGTACAACTTCTGGTGCAGGGTCGACACCTGCCAACTCTTCGTCATCGACGACACGTCAGTCCGAAGAGATGCAGTCAACATCGAGTGCAGGGTCGAATGAATCATCAAGTGAGATAACACAATCAAGTAGTCAACCGAATAGTCAAGAGGATTCATCGGAAAATTAAGTTAAAGGAGCAAATTTACAGCTATGGGTAAATATTTTGGAACGGACGGTGTCCGTGGAGAAGCGAATAAAGAACTAACACCGGAATTGGCCTTCAAATTAGGACGTTGCGGCGGTTATGTACTGAGCCAACATGAGAAAGATGGAAAACGTCCACGTGTATTGGTTGGACGTGACACAAGAATTTCAGGTCAAATGCTCGAAGAAGCGTTAGTTTCTGGTCTGTTATCTGTCGGGATCGAAGTTTTTCAATTAGGTGTGATCTCTACGCCAGGAGTGGCTTACTTGACACGTTTGCAAAAAGCAAGCGCAGGTGTCATGATTTCTGCTTCACACAATCCAGCTCAAGATAACGGCATCAAGTTTTTTGGTGCAGATGGATTTAAATTAGATGATGACCAAGAATTAGAAATCGAAGCATTGTTAGATGCGGAAGTCGATGAATTACCACGACCTTCTGCTGAGGGATTAGGTACAGTCGAAGAGTTCCCAGAAGGGTTGCTGAAATATTCACAATTCTTAGTACAGACGATCAACGGCGATCTTTCAGGCTTAACGGTCTGTGTAGATGCGGCAAATGGTGCAACAGCAACATCTGTCAATCGCTTGTTTGCTGATTTGGAAACTGATTTCTACACGATGGGAACAAATCCGAATGGCTTGAACATCAATGACGGTGTCGGATCAACGCATCCTGAGCGTCTAGCAGAAATGGTAGTAGAAAAAGGAGCAGACGTCGGTCTTGCCTTTGACGGCGACGGCGATCGGATCATTGCGGTGGATGAATTAGGAAATATCGTAGATGGCGATAAGATCATGTTTATCTGTGCGAAATATTTGTCAGCTAAAAATCGTCTGAAAAAAGATACAATCGTTACAACGGTCATGAGTAACCTCGGTTTCCATAAAGCAGTCGAAGAAATCGGTTTGAAAGATGTTGTGACACAAGTGGGCGACCGCTATGTGGTGGAAGAAATGCGTAAAAATGACTACAACTTCGGTGGCGAACAGTCTGGTCATATGATCTTCTTAGATTTCAATACAACAGGAGATGGTATGCTTTCTGGTATCCAATTGTTGAATATCATGAAACAAACTGATAAAAAATTATCAGAATTAGCGGCAGAAGTAACGATCTATCCGCAAAAATTAGTCAATATCCGCGTAAGCAATAAAAATGGTGCAATGGAAGTTCCTGCAATCAAACAAGTTATTGAAGAAGCAGAAGCTGAAATGGCTGGTGAAGGACGTATCTTAGTTCGCCCTTCCGGGACAGAACCATTACTGCGCGTGATGGCAGAAGCACCATCTGATGAAAAAGTAAACTATTATGTTGACAAAATCGCAGCGGTTGTCAAAGCTGAAATTGGAATCGATTGATAGAATGACATAAAAAAAGAGAGTCAATCTTTGGATCATGGAGATTGACTCTCTTTTTGTGCTCGTTTCTGAAATAATGGGTCATTACACATAAGGTCATTTAAAAGACGATGGCTGTCACATGATACAAAACGAGCGAGCAACTCTTAACTAGATCAAATAAAAGATGTGTCTGGGACATTAGACCTCTTGTACCACCTAAAACCGAATAAAGGGCGGTAACAGAAGTAACCTCTTAGGAAATAAGGAGCCATCCACAAAAATTGAAGAACAATTTTCGTGGATGGCTCCTTATTTCTCGTGGCTGAACACTTCTATCCCGCCCTCGATTGCAAAGAGCATTTATTATATAAAGGTTCACTTGATTGATTATTCAACCGTGACTGATTTAGCTAAGTTTCTTGGTTTGTCTACATCGAATCCACGCAATAGGGTAGCATAATAAGCAAGCAATTGCGTCGGGATGACCATGGCAAGAGGAGAAAGGTATGGATGGACAGCAGGAATCACTAATTGATCCGTTTCTTTTTCTAATCCATGTGCCGCGATCACTAAGGTTTTTGCACCACGACTTTCAACTTCTTTTAAGTTGCCACGTGTATGAGCCCCTGTGATTTCCTCACTAATAATCCCAATCACTGGTGTGCCTTCTTCAATCAGTGCAATGGTACCGTGTTTCAATTCACCGGCAGCAAAACCTTCTGCTTGTATATAGCTGATTTCTTTTAGTTTCAAAGCAGCTTCTAAAGCGACATCGTGATCATTGCTACGACCGATATAAAAGGCGTTGCGCGTGTCATTCAAGAATTCAGCAGCTAGTTCTTGGAGTTCATCTTTTTGAGTAATTACTGTTTCCATCGCATTCGCTACCAAACTCAATTCGTGTGCTACATCAAATGTCAATGAACGTTTATTGCCTTTTTGATCACCGACTGCTTTTGCAAGTAAAGCCAGTACAGCGATTTGAGCAGTGTATGCTTTAGTTGAAGCAACAGCGATCTCCGGACCTGCATGTAGCAACAGAGTGAAGCCAGCTTCTCTTGATAACGTAGAACCAGCAACGTTCGTGATCGTCAATGAAGGATGACCTAATTGATTGATCTTGACTAACACCTGACGACTATCAGCGGTTTCGCCACTTTGACTTAAAAAGATGAAGAATGGTTTTTTCGATAATAAAGGCATGGTATAACCAAACTCACTGGCCAAATGGACTTCTACTGGAATGTCAGTCATTTGTTCGAAGGAATGCTTGCTCGCTAATCCCGCATGATAACTTGTGCCGCATGCCACGATGTAAATACGGTCACTTGCTAACAGTTCGTCCATCAATTTGTGATCTAAAGGAATTTCATTGTCCTCATTCACATAAGTTTGCGCGATTTTACGCATGATGATCGGCTGTTCGTCGATTTCTTTCAACATATAGTAAGGGTATGTTCCTTTTTCAATGTCAGAAGCATCTACTTGTGCTTCATAAGAATCACGTTCTATGATCGTACCAGTCATTGTTTGGATCGTGATATCTTCTGCTTGAACGATCACCATTTCTTGATCTTCAATTTCAATAAATTCTTTAGTGTAAGCAAGCATCGCCATCGCATCACTTGCGATCACATTGAATCCTTGGCCTTTACCGATCAATAAAGGGCTTTTGTTTTTGGCAACGAAAATTGTTTCAGGAGCTGTGCGATCCATCAAGGCAAAAGCGTAAGAACCTTCGATGACTTCTAGCGCTTTTCTAAATCCTTCTTGTGTCTCTTGCGCTTCTTCCACGAATTTTTCAATCAAATGAACAACGATTTCCGTATCTGTTTCGCCAATGAAATCATCAGTGGCTACGTATTGTTGTTTCAATTCTTCAAAATTTTCAATCACCCCATTATGGACTAAAACAAAACGTCCGCTTTGTGAGTGGTGGGGGTGCGCATTTTTCTCTGCGGGTTCCCCATGAGTTGCCCATCTTGTATGACCGATACCTGCTGTACCAGCTGTTTCTGAAGATAATTTATCTTTAAGGTTTTGGATTCTACCGCGTGCTTTGACTAAATGGTCCTGTTTTCCATTTGAGACAAAGATACCCGCCGAATCATACCCGCGATATTCTAATTTTTCTAAACCATTGATCAACCCTGGTGTCACGTTCTCTAATCCGATCATTCCAACAATTCCGCACATAAAAAAACATCCTACTTTCTGTTATAAACTTGATATTAGCGTTTCCAACTGCGTAAGAAACCTTTTGTTCTACCTTCACAGATAGTTTTTATGTTTCTTTTTAGGGTGCAGTCCCTAGGGCCATCCGCCGAATCCTTCGATCAACCCTTTCCTCGTCATCTGTGAAAACAGACCTGGCGCTATTCCGTATTGGTCTAATTATCCTCCTGTTATTATTTTCTTTGGAAACATCTAAAATCATAACGTTAATGTGTGAGGTTTGTCAATAAAAAAGACAAAAAAATAAATTGGTATATATCTAATTGGAATGAACAAAAGAAAATTATCAAATTCGACTATCATCTTTTCTTGTAGTTCGGTACAATAATTATAGATAGAAGGAGGATGAAAGATGGAAGAGAAGATAGAAATCATGACGTTGGGTATGTTAAAAAAACAAATTGCAGCATTTGAAAAAACAGAACACGTGACGGATGACACTAAAATCTTTTTGGATACCGGATGGGACAGTATTCAAGAAATCGCCCCTGATGCGTTCGAAATCGAACATGCGCAACAGTTTGTTGTTGAAGATGAATTGACCCACGAACAGTTTACTGGTTACACCCTTGAAGAAAAAGCAGGAAAGATGAATGCGATACCTGGTTCTGAAACGGTGATCGTGATTAGAAATCTATATTAGGAGAGTGTAAAATGAATAAGAAACGTTGGATAGCAGTACTGATTGCTGCCGGCTTATTGGTTATTTCGTTGGTATCATCAAGTTTGACGCAACCGCAAGAAGAGGTGCAGATGGGGAGCATCAATAGTTGGTTATATGGGGACGATGAAATGTCACCAGTGGTACTTGAAGAAGGCAGTGGCATGGAAAGAATCGCAAAATTGTCCGTTGATGGTGCCATAGCTAGCGGAGGCTCTTCTGGTTTATTTGCTACTGAGAGTTATAATCATGAAGATTTCTTGAAACAAATTGAAGCGATCGAGGCCGATGAACGCGTAAGTGGGATTTTATTGGAAGTCAATTCTCCGGGTGGCGGAGTTTATGAAAGTGCAGAAATTGCCAATTTACTCAACGAGGTCCGAACAGAACGTGATCTACCGATGTATGTCAGTATGAAAAATATGGCTGCCAGTGGTGGTTACTATATTTCCGCACAAGCAGATAAAATTTTTGCAACGGAAGAAACAGTGACTGGTTCAATCGGTGTGATCATGTCCGGACTCAACTATTCGGGCTTACTTGAAAAAATCGGCGTCGAAGATACAACAGTAAAAAGTGGCGCACTAAAAGATATGGGATCGGCTACTCGACCTGAAACTGAGCAAGATCATGCAGTATTACAAGCTTACATCGATAACGCCTATAATCGTTTTGTTAAAGTAGTTAGTGAAGGAAGAAACAAATCAGAAGATGAAGTGAAAAAAGTCGCAGATGGCCGTATTTACGATGGTGTACAAGCGAAAGAAGCAGGATTGGTGGACGAAATCGGCTATCCAACAGATGCTTTAGCTGCGATGAGAGAAGATCTTGATCTACAAGATGCTGAGTTGGTCGAATACTCAACTAGTTCTACTGGATTTGGCAATACTTGGTTTGGTGCAAAATTAGCAGAATTACAAGGGTTGCAAGCTTCTGAAACAAGTCAGATCTTGTCATTGCTTGAAAGTCTAGGGACAGCAGAATCTCCAAGAGCAATGTATCTATATGGAGGTGAGTAAGCATGAACGAGAAATCAACGAACGCGTCAACACCCGAAGAACGATCAAAGATCAATGAGGAACCGAAAGTAGCTGAACGTACGGAGATATCATCTAAACAAGTTTTTAAGGTAGAAGAAAATAAATTAGTAGATCCTACTAGTAGAAAACAAGATACAGTAGATGCTTCAGTTGCTACTAAAGACGAAATCACAGCTGACAAAAACACAAGTAGCTCGTTGGAAGAACTTGGGTTTGTAACACAAGCAAAAAATGACCAACCGGCTGTAGGACCAGATCCGGGATTTTCTCAAAAGGTGCTAAGTTCCTTTGAAGAAAAACCACTGTCAGAAACTGAGATCAAAGAAAATCAGAAAAAATGGAAAAAATATACAGAACAGAGAACCGATGAACCAAGTATCAATCGCTTTCCTTATTATTTCTTTGCCGGTTTTTGGGTTCGTTTTGCTGCGTTTTTAGTTGATCTGATTTGTATTGGGTCCATTACTCGCTTAACGTTAGGCATCGCAGTGAACCTAGGATGGCTTCAAGTTTCTGATTCATATTTGAGTATCTATGGTAGTTTGTCATTGGTCGCCTATTTAGCTTATTTTATTTTATTGACGAAATGGAATCACGGCCAGACGATCGGGAAAATGATTTTTGGTATTCGAGTGATCAGTTTTGATGAAGAGGAACTTTCATGGAGTACAGTATTAGTCCGTGAGGGCGCTTGTCGCTTCATTTTGAGATTTCCGTTACTTTATATCGGCTATCTCCCGGTCATCTTTAGTAAGAAAAAACAACACATCGGTGATTATTTTTCAAATACGAGTGTAGTAACCATCAATATGATCAAAGCATTTAATCAAGAGATGAATGCTTGATTCTTTAAATAGAGAAAATGGCTGAATATGGTTATTGTTCAATAAGTCGTGTCAGACAAATGATAAAACAGTGAAGGGAAGAACCTAAGTGAGACCGATCGATTTTCCTGATAAATACGACAATTTGATGCGTATTGGCCAACAGGCATTAACAGATCATCAGTACAGTCAAGCAAAAGAGCTGTTTGAACGTGCATATGAACTTGAAGCAACATTTGAAGCGAATACGTTATACGTGTTGGCACTATCAGAATTGGATATGTGGGAAGAGGCACTTCATCAAGCACTTTTGCATGAAAAACAGTATTTGATGAATGAAGAATTGGCTACTTTTTACTTTGATCTACTGATTACAGCAAAAGATTTTTTATATGCACGAAAATTGATTGCAAGTGCTGATTTCCCCGATGATTTTGAGCAAGCAGTTTTGTTGAAAATCCAACAATCAGAAGAATTAGTCGGACAGATGCGAAGACAGAAGATTCGTGAAATCTATCAACTGGTAGAAAAATTACCTTTTGAAAAACCAACTACCCAGTTGAGTTATATCCAAGAAATCGAACAACTGCCTTACCACGAATTTATCCAGACCGCTAGAAAGTTGCTCGTTTTAAAAACGGTCCATGTTCTTGTAAGGGCCAAGTTGCTTGAGTCGCTCGTTCAAGTCAAAGAAGCAGCACCAGTTGCATACTTGACGATCGAGGAAGAGTTGATCGAAGTGATACCAAAGAAAATGGTGCGTCCAGAAGAGCAAACTTCCTATCGACGAATCAAACAAATGGCGGAAGCGTATGAGCGAGAAGACGCCTTGATGAGTAAGAATTTAAAAGAAGAGTTTGCGATGCAATCGGCGATCGTTTATCCGATCTATGATAGCTACATTGGAAATCTTGACAAGTGGTTCAAACAAACATTAGCAACCTATACGAATCAGCCGTGTGACGATTTTTTGGCATCTGAACAACACGAATTCACTGAAAAAAGAAATAAAATAATGACAGAACTATTATTATTCAATACGTAAAAAAACAGAGGAAAAGATAAAAAAGTCATGAAAAACGTGGATTCCCCTCGTTCAATATGTTTACAATTTGGAAGGGTTAGTGTACTATTTAAAGGTATGCATGAAACGTTTTTGATGTATCAAAATGAATTTCTAAACTCGGAGGGAAATAAATGACTGCAACATTCGAAAAAAAAGGCACAAATGATGGTGTTTTAACATTTACGATCGGGCAAGATCAAATCCAAAAAGGATTGACAACTGCCTTTAATAAAGTAAAAGGAAACTTGAACGTTCCTGGATTCCGTAAAGGAAAAGTATCTCGTCAAGTATTCAACCGTATGTACGGAGAAGAAGCATTGTACGAAGATGCATTGAACGCTGTCTTACCTGAAGCATATGAAGCAGCTGTTAAAGAAGCAGCAATCGATCCGGTTTCTCAACCTAAGATTGATGTAGCAAGCATGGAAAAAGGTCAAGACTGGACGATCACAGCAGAAGTAACTGTAAAACCTGAAGTAAAATTAGGTGATTACAAAGACTTAGTGGTTGAAAAACAAGACCGTGAAGTAACAGAAGCAGACGTTGAAGAACGCATTAAACGTGAACAAGAAGCGCAAGCTGAATTAGTCATCAAAGAAGATGCTGCAGCTGAAAATGGCGACACTGTTGTCATCGATTTTGAAGGTTTCATCAACGATGAAGCATTCGAAGGTGGAAAAGGCGAAAACCATTCACTTGAATTAGGATCAGGTTCATTCATTCCTGGTTTTGAAGACCAATTAGTTGGCCACAAATCAGGTGAAAACTTAGATGTTACTGTGACATTCCCAGAAGATTATCAAGCAGAAGATCTTGCAGGTAAAGAAGCAGTCTTCAAAGTAACGATCCACGAAGTGAAAACAAAAGAAGTACCTGAACTAGATGATGAGTTCGCAAAAGATGTAGACGATGAGGTATCTACATTAGCAGAATTAAAAGAAAAATACATGAAAGAATTGACTGAAACGAAAGAAAAAGCTGCAGAAGATGCAAAAGATGAAGCAGCAATCAAATTGGCAGTCGAAAATGCGGAAATCGTTGATCTTCCACATGTCATGGTCCATGATGAAGTTCACCGTTCAATGGACGAATTCTTAAACAACATGCAACGTCAAGGGATCTCACCAGAAATGTACTACCAATTAACTGGTTCAACAGAAGAAGATTTGCACAAACAGTTTGAAGAAGAAGCAGAAATGCGTACAAAAACAAACCTTGTGATCGAAGCTGTAGCAGCTGCTGAAAACTTAGATGCAACAGAAGAAGAAATCACTGCAGAGATCCAAGAATTAGCAGAAACTTACAATATGCCGATTGACCAAATCAAACGTGTATTGACAGAAGATATGTTAAAACATGATGTGATCATGAAAAAAGCAATCGAATTGATTACAAGTACAGCAAAAGAAGCAGAATAAACGAATAGAATTATTGATCTGCATCTATATGAAAGAGTCCAGGCGCCTAGATGAAGCCTAGACTCTTTCATTTTGTTTTAAACTTCTTTGATACTTTTGCTTTTTTTTAAATTATGGTATGATAGGGAAAGACTGTAAAGTCTTTGATAGTTTCTTGCGAATCAACGCAAGTTAAGGGGTGAAGACCATGTATGATAATCCAAGTGGTAATGAGACTGTACGCTGTTCTTTTTGTGGTAAAACACAAGAAGAAGTGAAGAAAATCGTAGCAGGTCCGGGGGTCTACATCTGTAACGAATGTATCGACCTATGTAAAGAAATCATTGATGAAGAATTCTATGAAGAAGCAGTACGAGAATTTACTGAAGTACCAAAACCTTCTGAGATTCTTGAAGTATTGGATAATTATGTGATTGGACAAGAACGTGCAAAACGTTCATTGGCTGTAGCTGTATACAATCACTATAAACGTGTCAATCAAGGAGCACAAGACAGTGATGATGTCGAATTGCAAAAAAGTAATATCTGCCTGATCGGTCCAACTGGTTCCGGTAAAACATTCTTAGCGCAAACATTAGCAAAAACATTGAATGTACCATTTGCCATTGCTGATGCAACAAGTTTGACAGAAGCTGGTTATGTAGGTGAAGATGTAGAAAATATCTTATTGAAACTTTTGCAATCTGCTGATTACAATGTTGAACGTGCGGAAAAAGGAATTATCTACATTGATGAGATCGACAAAATTGCACGTAAAAGCGAAAATGTATCGATCACACGCGATGTATCAGGGGAAGGCGTACAACAAGCCTTACTGAAAATCTTGGAAGGAACAGTTGCCAGTGTGCCGCCACAAGGTGGACGCAAACATCCTCATCAAGAATTCATCCAAATCGATACGACGAATGTGTTGTTCATTGTCGGTGGTGCGTTTGATGGTATCGAAACAATTGTAAAAAATCGTATGGGCGAGAAAACAATTGGTTTCGGTACACAAAACCAAAAGCTTTCAGAAAATGAAAGTGTCATGCAACATATCATTCCTGAAGATCTATTGAAGTTCGGCTTGATCCCAGAGTTTATCGGACGCTTACCTGTAATGGCTGCGTTAGAAAAACTAACAACCGACGATTTAGTTCGTATCTTGACGGAACCAAAAAATGCGTTAGTGAAACAATACCAAAAATTACTTTCACTAGATGACACTGCTTTAGAATTTGAACCAGAAGCACTAAAAGCCATTGCGAAAAAAGCAATTGAGCGCAATACTGGTGCACGTGGGTTGCGTTCGATCATCGAAGAAATCATGATGGATGTCATGTTTGATATTCCTTCTGATGAAACGATCGAAAAAGTGATCATTACAAAAGAAGCTGCCGAACTTACCGGCAAACCAACAGTTATTTACAAAGACTCAGAAAAAAAAGCGGGATAAAATGAAAGGAGCAGTCGTGAAAGTTTTAGCAGCTTTTTCGACTACTCCTTTTTATTCTGTCGAAGAAAGTGGAGAGGGATTGAGCCACTTTACCGTTTTGAAGGAGAGAGAGCATATGAAAGTCCATCATGCGGATATTGTGATCAGTGCTGTGGCACCGAAACAATATCCAGAAACAGATCTACCAGAGATTGCCTTAGCAGGTCGCTCAAATGTCGGGAAATCTTCCTTTATCAATACGCTGATCGATCGAAAGAATCTCGCCCGTACATCAGGTAAACCCGGGAAAACACAAACCCTGAATTTTTATCTGATCGAAAATGCGCTGCATTTTGTCGATGTTCCAGGTTATGGTTACGCGAAAGTTTCTAAAACTGAGCGTGCGAAATGGGGAAAGATGATCGAAACTTATTTGACATCTAGAGAACAATTAAAAGCAGTGGTATCACTGGTGGATGTTCGCCATAAACCATCGCAAGAAGATATCCAAATGTATGAATTCTTAAAATACTATGATATCCCAGTGATCGTTGTTGCGACAAAAGCAGATAAGATCCCTCGTGGAAAATGGAACAAACACGAAAGCGAAATTAAAAAAGCGTTGAATTTCGATCGCAATGACACATTCATTTTATTTTCTTCTGTAACGAAACAAGGAAAAGAAGAAGCATGGAAAGCCATCGAAGAAGCGATCAGCGAGTAAACAAATAGACTTGATACTTAGGTTGAAAGGCAAACTTTCAAAAGCTAAGGTATCAAGTCTTTTTTGTTTATTTCTTTTTTTTGTCTTTTTTTGGGTCGCTTTTTGGTTTTAAAAAGCGATCAATGTCTTCTTTTGGAGCAACGGTCTTTTCCGGATCAACGCCAAAAGATTCAAATAGTTTGTCGAAATTATCTGTACGCTCAAATTTCAATCCCATGTTTCTCACCTCTTCCTTTATTTTAACATGCTACCCCACAATCCGTGGCATAAGACGAAAAGTTTTAGTTTTTTTTTATTATTCGTTATAATTTGATTATAAATAGATTTGAGAGAGGTGAGAAATATGGTGTCGAAAGAAAAAATGATGTTCCGTCTTGTCTTGACCAGAGATCGTACGAACGAAAAAGAAGAAGCCTATGATTGGTCCATGCTTACTCGTATCTTGCTTGCCCCTGACTTTTTTCAATCCTCTCGTCATACGAAAGAACCATATACCTTAAATGCACTAAAAAAAGCCTTAGAAGAAATCTCTGATGAAGAGATCGGTTGGTTTGAAATTTATCAGAATAAGCTTACTTGCCGTTTCGAATTTGGCTATCATCATCTCCAAATTGATTATCAGTTTTTGTGGCAGGTATTTCAAAAAAATGAATCGGTGATTCGAAACTATCTTCAAACAAAAATGCAAAAAAATGGTATTTTTGCTTATATGAGAAGTGTCGAAGAATATTTATATCATAATACGAAAGAAATCGAAAAGCGTTTATCCTTTGAATCTGCCGAGAACATCGAAAAGTTGCCTAAAATCAAAGGGCAAAATGGGCAGATTGTGGTAGATTGTAACCAGTTTCCCGGTTATGATCTAATCGTAGAAGGGCGTTGTTTTACTTCTTGTTGGGAAATGTATTATAGTCAATATTATTATCGACTGATCCCTAAAGAGATTTTTTTGGAAATGCAACAGGTGGAGGAAATCATCCAATACGAGAATCAAGTAATTGGTATCCAGTTGTATCGCGATCCATTTCGTTGGCAAAGTGAAGCGAATTTAAAATTTCAACAATACTATCGAGATCAATTAGGCTTTGATCATTTGTCGTGGGACAACGGCGTTGGTTTACTGAAAGAGCCATTTGTCGAATATGCCTATACCCAAGACTCCTTGCAAGCGGTCCAGTATCAAAATCATTTGATGCAACCAACAGAAAAGAAGAAAGCAACATTTTTCGTAACAAGAAGCTATGATTTTGCTACTTACGATTATAAAGAAAAAAGAGCGAGAGGTGTCCTTAATCGTCAAGCATTTTTTCCTTGGATTGATGAAAGCCATAGCCAGTTGATCTGTTATAAAGTGATCGATCCAACATTCATGTTAGACAAGGGAATCGATGCTTATAGTTATTATATTAATGAATACTTGAATGTCGAAGCCCCCGATGAAATGTACCAAGACTATTTGACCTCATTGCGCATTTACTTGCCGATTAAGTTTTTAGCTGATTTTCCTATCGAGGAGATCCGCAATCGATTATCAGAGATTCAATTCAAACGAATACGCAAGAGAAGAGGACGTTTAAGCTTTGATGCAGTTCAAGGAAAAAAACGTCTCCGGGTCGTCTTGATAGATCAAGCTGAATTGTCTGGTAATCTATTGATGCAGAAAAATTAGCTGATGTCAATCATTTCAAGAAAAGCTGGATCATACGGAGATGATCGGAAAAGTGAAATGGTAAAGTAGTTCAAAATCTAAAATATCAGAAGGCATCCACAAAAATTGAAGTATGATTTTGTGGATGCTTTCATACTTGTAGTTGAAGTTACGTGTGTATTCAAGATTTTTATCGTTTTTGAATGTTTTTGAATGAATATTGTTGAATGTTATATAAAAATATGCTAGAATCTATCGTGAGGTGATCGTGGAAATGCTTACAGAAGAACGTAAACAGAAAATTCTACAACTATTGGAACAACATAAAATTGTCAAATCCCAAGAGTTAGTAGTCTTGTTAGATGCTTCTGAATCAACGATTAGACGGGATCTTCAAGAGTTAGAAGATGAAGGTTTATTGCAACGTATCCATGGAGGAGCAAAAAAAGAGGATCTTTTAGGTTTTGAACAAAACATGAGTGAAAAAACGCTCAAAAACGTTCATGAAAAGCAGATGATTGCACGATTAGCAGCAGAACTGGTGAACGATGAAGAAGTCATTTATCTTGATGCAGGATCAACCACGTTAGAGATGATCCCTTTTTTAAAAGGTAAACAGATCACTGTTGTAACCAATTCAGTGAAACATGCTGCCGTGCTAGTTGATCTACAAATCTCAACGATCGTTTTAGGGGGGCAAGTGAAACTCTCAACGAATGCAGTATTAGGAGCTAATACACTTAGCCAATTACAGGATTACCATTTTAATAAAGCATTTATGGGAATGAATGGCGTTCATCTTGAACGTGGATTCACTACCCCAGATCCAGAAGAAGCTGCGGTCAAACGCTTAGCAATTAGAAATGCACAAGATAGTTATGTTTTACTTGACCATACGAAGTTCAATAAGCAAACCTTTGTTTCTGTTGCACCACTGCAAGATGCCACGATCATAACCGAGCGTTGTCCACTAGAATTTCTTGACGACTACAGTGAACGGACGACAATTAAGGAGGCAAATCAATGATTTATACAGTAACGCTTAATCCATCAATCGATTTTATCGTACGAGTAGATGGATTAAAACTCGGTGATTTAAATCGAATGACCGAAGATTTCAAAGTCCCTGGAGGAAAAGGGATTAATGTTTCCCGTATTTTGAAGCGCATCGATTCTGATTCGACCGCTTTAGGATTTCTTGGTGGTTTCACTGGGGATTTTATTTCTGACTGGTTGAAAGAAGAACAAATCGCAACAGCTTTCACACAAGTGGAAGAAGATACTCGGATCAACATCAAATTAAAATCTGATTCTGAAACAGAGATCAATGGACAAGGACCAACAATCTCAGATCAAGCCATTGAACGTTTGAAAGCAGAATTAGCGACAGTTGGAGCAGACGATATCGTGGTATTATCAGGAAGCGCACCTGCGAGTTTACGTGCTGGATTCTATCAAGAATTGATTGAGATCATCCGCGAAAAAGGTGCTGAGTTTGTGATCGATACTACCGGCGATGATTTGAAAGAAGCATTAAAAAAAGAACCGTTGTTGATCAAACCAAACAATCACGAATTAGCTGAATTGTATGATGTGACATTCCATTCCGTTGAAGATATCATTCCTTACGGCAAGAAATTATTGGCAACAGGAGTAAAAAATGTGTTGATTTCAATGGCTGGGGATGGTGCTTTATTGTTCACAAAAGAAGGAACCTACCGTTCCAATGTATTAGTTCGACCATTGAAAAATTCAGTGGGTGCCGGAGACTCGATGATTGCTGGTTTTATCGGTTCATATAGCAAACATAGAGATGCGGTAGAAGCGTTCAAGTGGGGCGTGGCATGTGGAAGTGCAACTGCTTTTTCGGATGATTTAGCGGTTCGCCCATTCATTGATGAATTGTTACCAGAAGTAGAAATAACAAAAATTGATTAATATCGTGGGGGATAAATCATGGAAATCAAAGACTTAATGATCAAAGATGCGATGATCATGGATCTACAGGCAACTGATAAAAAAGGCGCCATCGATGAAATGGTCCAAAAAATGTATGATGCAGGTCGTATCTCAGATATCGAAACTTATAAAAAAGGGATCTTAGCGCGTGAAGCTCAAACATCCACTGGGCTAGGTGATGGCATTGCAATGCCACATGCGAAGAATGCTGCTGTCAAAGAAGCAACAGTTTTGTTTGCGAAAAGCAATAAAGGCGTAGATTATGAAGCACTAGATGGTCAACCAACTTTCTTATTCTTTATGATCGCCGCACCAGAAGGAGCAAACGACACACATTTACAAGCATTAGCTGCCTTATCACGTTTATTGATCGATCCAGATTTTGTTGGAAAATTAAAAGAAGCAGGAACACCGGAAGAAGTCCAAGAATTGTTCCAAACAGCTGAACAACAAAAAGAAGCTGAAGCGGTAGCGGAACAAGAAGAAGCAGCACAAACAGCGACTTCTTCTAATAAAAAATTTGTTGTTGCAGTTACTGCATGTCCGACAGGGATTGCCCATACTTATATGGCTGAAGATGCGCTGAAGAAAAAAGCCAAAGAGATGGGTGTTGAGATCAAAGTTGAAACAAATGGTTCAGAAGGGATCAAAAACCGTTTAACTGCGGAGGATATTGCTCGTGCAGATGGCGTCATCATTGCGGCTGATAAAAAAGTCGAAATGAATCGTTTTGACGGGAAAGAATTAGTCAATCGTCCAGTAAGTGACGGTATTCGAAAAACTGAAGAATTGATCAACTTAGCTGTCAGCGGTTCAGCACCAGTTTTCCATGGTGATGGAAAAGAAAATTCTTCTGATGAAGGAAATGCAGATGGAACGATCGGCCAACGAATCTATAAAGATTTGATGAACGGTGTTTCTCACATGTTACCATTCGTTATCGGTGGTGGGATTGCCATTGCATTATCATTCATGGTCGACCAATTCATGGGTGTACCACAAGATCAATTAGCAAACCTTGGGAATTACAATCAAGCAGCAAGCTGGTTCAATCAAATTGGACAAGCCGCGTTTGGCTTTATGTTACCAGTTTTAGCAGGATTCATTGCTTCAAGTATTGGTGACCGTCCTGGGTTGATCGTTGGTTTTGCAGCGGGAGCATTAGCAAATGCTGGCGGTGCTGGGTTCTTAGGTGCCTTGATCGGTGGATTCTTAGCAGGTTATGTGATCGTCTTCTTGCGTAAATTGTTTAAAAACTTGCCTAAGTCACTGGAAGGAATCAAAACGATTCTATTCTATCCTGTTTTTGGATTGTTGATTACCGGTTTCTTGATGTTGATGGTCAATGTACCGATGAAAGCACTAAACGATGGTTTGAATAGCTTCTTATCTGGACTTAGCGGTTCAAATGCTGCATTATTAGGTGCGCTACTTGCTGGTATGATGGCTGCCGATCTTGGTGGACCAATCAATAAAGCAGCATATGTGTTCGGTACAGCAACATTAGCAACCACAGTTGCAACTGGTGGTAGTGTTGTGATGGCTTCCGTTATGGCGGGAGGAATGGTTCCACCATTAGCTATCTTCGTTGCAACACGTTTGTTTAAAAATAAATTCAGTAAAACAGACCAAGATGCTGGCTTGACAAACATTGTTATGGGGCTCTCCTTCGTAACCGAAGGATCAATTCCATTTGCCGCAGCTGATCCAATCAGAGCAATTCCAAGTTTCATTATTGGTTCTGCATTGACAGGTGGTTTAGTGGGAGCATTTGGTATCAAATTGCTAGCACCACATGGCGGGATTTTCGTTGTCTTCTTACTAAGTCATCCGATTATGTATCTTGTATTCATTGCAATTGGTGCAATTGTTTCTGGAGTAATTTATGGTGCTTTAAGAAAATCACCAGATGCAGTTGAAGTAGCCTAATCTTTAATAAAAATATAAAACATACTAAGATTAGTGGGTAAGGTATTCGACGGAATATCTTACCCACTATTTTCTTGTAATCAAGTATAGTGAGAGTGGAAGGAAGCGGGAACATGACCTCATGGACTTGAAGTCCGTGTAAGGGAAAGTCGAATCGGAATGAATCAGTGAAGATTTTTCAATCAAATAGTGAAGGAGGTTGGGACGGAAGGGTTTAGCCTTATTTCCGAAGAGGGGACTTTTGTTCCCGCCGTTTATTCGGTTATAGGCGTGGGGGAGAACTAATGTCCCACTCCTCTTTTTTTTACTTGTGTTAGTAGATAATCAAATCTGATTCTCTAAGATGTAATTGGTCTGGTATTCTCAATAGGTTGAAAAATTATTTCTAGTGACTGAAGAATAGTATCGCAAAAACGTTAAGTGACCCTTCATGTTGTCTCAAATTCTGGCTTTTTGCTGAAGTGATTCAACCATGCGTTAGACTAATCTTGAATCAATGACTAATGTGATGTTGAAGACGTTTTACAAGAAGATTCCCTTTATCGAATAGGGGGTTAATGCTATAATTAGAAGGATTGATAATAGAAAGGATGTTGTGAATGTCATCCAAAGAAAACTTATTAAAGGGAATGAACCCTCGTCAAAAAGAAGCGGTTCTACATACAGATGGCCCGCTTTTATTAATGGCTGGTGCCGGTAGTGGGAAAACACGTGTTTTGACTCATCGAATCGCTTATTTGATTGAAGAAAAAGAAGTGAATCCATGGAATATCTTGGCGATCACCTTTACCAATAAAGCGGCGAAGGAAATGAAAGAACGGGTCAATGCCATTTTAGAAACAGGTGGCGAAGATGTCTGGGTCTCTACCTTTCACTCGATGTGTGTCCGTATTTTAAGACGAGATGTGGATTATATCGGCTACAATCGAAACTTTACGATCATTGATTCTTCGGAACAATTATCATTGATGAAACGAATTTTAAAAGACTTGAATATCGATCCTAAAAAATACGATCCAAGAAGCTTGTTAGGATCGATCTCGCAAGCAAAAAATAGTTTGTTGTCACCAGAGGTTTTTGCCAAGATGCAAGGCAGTTACTATGAAGAAATTGTTGCAAAATGTTATGCAGCGTACCAGAAGGAACTCCTATACAACCAATGTATGGATTTTGATGATCTGATCATGAATACGATCCGTTTATTTGACGAGCATCCAGATTCATTGACGTATTATCAAAATAAATTCCATTACATCCATGTAGATGAATATCAAGATACGAACCACGCACAATATACGCTAGTTAATCTATTAGCTGGACGGTTCAGAAATCTTTGTGTAGTTGGGGATGCAGATCAAAGTATTTACGGCTGGCGTGGAGCAGATATGCAAAACATCTTGGATTTTGAAAAAGATTATCCAGATGCTGCGGTGATCTTGTTAGAACAAAATTATCGCTCGACGAAAACGATCTTGAATGCAGCGAATCAAGTCATCGAAAACAACCGCAATCGAAAACCCAAAAATCTTTGGACAGAAAACCAAGACGGTAATAAAATCACGTACTATCGAGCAGACAATGAACGTGACGAAACACGTTTTATTGTAGAAAGAATGCAAGAAGAGATCCAGACGAATCGTCGCAATTATGGAGACTTTGCTATTCTTTATCGAACAAATGCCCAATCGCGTGTCATGGAAGAAACCTTACTAAAAGCCAATATTCCGTACAAAATGGTTGGAGGTCACAAATTCTATGATCGAAAAGAAATCAAGGATGTTTTGGCGTATCTTAATGTGATGGCAAATCCTCAAGATTCATTGAGTTTTGAGCGGATCGTCAACTCACCAAAACGTGGGATTGGACCAGGATCGGTGGAAAAACTTCGTAGCTTTGCCACGATGCACGAATGGCCGTTGCTAGAGGCTGCAAGAAATGTTGAGTTAGCGAACATCGGCGGAAAAGCAGGAACACAGTTAGGCTCTTTTGGCGAGATGATGCATCAATTGACTGAAATGATCCCTTATTTGACCGTTACAGAGTTAACCAAAGAAGTCTTAGAACGTAGTGGCTATTTGGATGATCTAAAAATCCAAAATACGTTAGAATCCCAAGCACGTATAGAAAACTTGGAAGAGTTTTTGACGGTGACTCAAGAATTTGATAAACAATTTGAAAAAGAGGGGCTAGAGAGTGCTGATTCGCCAGAGGACAAACTGGTCGTCTTTTTAAATGACCTTGCACTTGTATCAGATATCGATAGCTTAGAAGAAGAAACGAAGCAAGTGACATTGATGACCTTACATGCTGCTAAGGGTCTAGAGTTTCCAGTCGTTTTTTTGATTGGTCTAGAAGAAGGTGTCTTTCCACTTTCTCGTGCATTGATGGAGGAAAGTGAACTGGAAGAGGAACGCCGTTTGGCCTATGTAGGGATCACTAGGGCGGAAGAAGCATTATTTATGACCAATGCTTTTTCACGGACCTTATATGGTCGTACGCAATATAATCGACCTTCACGATTTTTAGAAGAAATCGATCAAGAATTATTAGATATCCATGGAATGCGTCCAAGCTCCAATACCTCTCAACCGTCGCCTTTTCGTGCGAATAATGCGACACCTAAGTACCAACAACCGACAAAAGCAGGCGTATCAGCAAAAGTCGCTACAGGTGGCGAAACAGGTGGTTGGAAGCCAGGAGATAAAGTCAAACATAAAAAATGGGGACCTGGTACAGTAGTTAGAGTTAGTGGTGATGCAAAAGACCTTGAGCTTGATATTGCATTTCCAAGTCAAGGAGTCAAGCGTGTATTAGCTGCTTTTGCACCAATCGAAAAAGTTTAGTTCAATAGGGGGAGAAAAAGATGGAACACGAAATGACGATCGATGAAGCGACAAAAAAAGCAGAAGAACTCAGAATGCAGTTAGATCGTTGGTCTCGTGAGTATTATGTGTTGGACCAGCCAACGGTAGAAGATTATATCTACGACAAAACCTATGCCGAATTAGTGGCGATCGAAGAACAATATCCAGATCTGATCACCGCAGATTCACCGACCCAACGAGTAGGTGGAAAGATTCTTTCCTCATTTGAAAAAGTCACACATGACATTCCATTATATAGTTTGAACGATGTCTTCAATAAAGAAGAACTGTTAGCATTTGATCAACGCGTCCAAAAAGCAATCGGCCGTCCAGTCGATTATTGTTGTGAATTGAAAATCGATGGTTTATCAGTATCTTTGCGATATGAGAATGGTGAGTTTGTACGGGGAGCGACTCGGGGAGATGGTTCGGTCGGCGAAAATATCACAGAAAACTTAAAAACGGTGCGTTCTGTTCCAATCAAATTAAAAGAACCGATGAGTATCGAAGTACGTGGTGAATGTTTTATGCCGAAACGTTCATTCGTTAAATTGAACCAAAAAAATGAAGAAGAAGGCAAACCAGTTTTTGCCAATCCCCGTAATGCTGCAGCAGGTTCATTGCGCCAGTTAGATTCCAAGATCACAGCGAAAAGAAATCTTAATACGTTCTTATATACCGTAGCAGATTTTGGACCGATGCAAGTCTCTACGCAATACGAAGCGTTAGAAGAATTAGACAAGATCGGTTTCCATACGAACCATGAAAAACGTCTTTGTCATTCAATCGACGAAGTTTGGGCGTTCATTGAAGAATACCATGAAAAACGAAAAGATTTGCCTTACGAGATTGATGGGATCGTTATTAAAGTCAATGATTTTTCATTGCAAGACCAATTAGGTTTTACGGTCAAAGCCCCACGTTGGGCGACTGCCTATAAGTTTCCGCCTGAAGAAGTAGAGACGGTCATCGAAGAAATCGAATGGACGGTCGGCAGAACGGGTGTAGTGACACCGACAGCGATCATGACACCGGTACGTGTCGCTGGAACGACAGTCAGTCGCGCCAGTTTGCATAATGGCGATTATATCCAAATGAAAGATATCCGCTTGAATGATACTGTCCAAATCTACAAGGCAGGGGATATCATCCCTGAAGTCGCACAAGTCATTTTAGATAAACGTCCAAAAGACAGCGAGCCTTATAAAATGCCTAAACATTGCCCTGTCTGTCACAGTGAGTTGGTTCATTTAGATGAAGAAGTTGCCTTGCGTTGCATCAATCCGAAGTGTCCCGCACAAATGAAAGAAGGACTGAATCATTTCGTTTCTCGAAATGCGATGAACATCGATGGCTTAGGCCCAAGAGTCTTGGAACAGATGTACGAGAAGAAACTAGTCGCGGATGTTGCTGATCTCTATAAACTAACAGAAGAAGAATTATTGACGTTAGATAAAATCAAAGAAAAATCAGCGAATAATATTTTAACAGCGATCGACAAAAGCAAAGAGAACTCGGTAGAACGTTTGATCTTTGGTTTAGGTATCCGTCACGTTGGTGCAAAAGCAGCGAAAATCTTAGCGGAGCATTTTGGCGATTTAGAAACGTTGAGTCGCAGTGATTTTGAATCGATCATCCAATTAGATACAATCGGTGATATCATTGCAGATAGTGTAGTGACTTATTTTGATAACGAAGAAGTCCACGAGTTGATGGAAGAACTTAAACAAGCAGGTGTCAATCTTGAATACAAAGGCATTCGTTCGACACAGCTGAAAGAAGTAGAATCGCCGTTTAAAAACAAGACGATCGTGTTAACGGGGAAACTAACTCGATTCACAAGAGAAGAAGCCAAAGAAACGATTGAAAACCTTGGTGGGAAAGTCACTGGCAGCGTCTCTAAAAAAACGGATATCGTTGTCGCTGGCGAAGATGCCGGTAGTAAATTAACGAAAGCCCAAGAGTTAGGGGTCGAGGTTTGGACGGAAGATCAGATGGCTGAAGCGTTAGCAGAGAGTCATCCTGCCCAAGAAACAGAATAATTTTTCAGATAAATTTCAAGAAAGAATTTCAGAATGCGAATTTCTTATGTTAAAATAAGAAGCAAAGTTTTCATTTAGGAAAGAAGGGGTACTATGGCGATTAGTGAAGAACAAGTAAAACATGTAGCGAAGTTAGCCAAATTGAAATTTGGCGACGAAGAGCGCGCAGGTTTTACTGATCAATTAGGAAAAATCATTGACATGGTAGAAATGCTGGAAGAAGTAGACACAGAAGGCGTACCATTTACATCAAACGTCGTTGAGACTGTCAACGTCATGCGACAAGACCGTGCACAACTAGGTTGGAGCAGAGAAGAATTATTAAAAAATGTACCTGAAAAAGAAGATGGTTTCATCAAAGTACCAGCAATCATCGATAATGGGGAGGCTGGCGCATAATGACAGAATTATACAATCGTTCATTAGAAGAACTACACGATTTATTAGTGTCAAAAGAAATCACTGCACAAGACTTAGTGAGAGCTACATTTGATCGCATCAAGGAAACAGAACCCGCGATCGATGCATTCATCACATTAAATCAAGAGAAAGCTTTAGCCCAAGCAAAAGCTTTAGATGAAAAAGGCATCGATGAGAATAATGTCCTCTCTGGTATCCCAATCGGTATCAAAGACAACATCGTGACAAAAGATCTTTTAACGACAGCAGCTTCAAAGATCCTTTATAATTTTGAACCGATCTACGATGCGACAGTCATGGAAAAAGTATACGAAGCAGACATGATCCCTGTTGGTAAATTGAACATGGATGAATTTGCAATGGGCGGAAGTACCGAAACTTCTTACTTCAAAAAAACAAAGAATGCTTGGGATCAAACAAAAGTTCCTGGTGGATCTTCTGGTGGTTCAGCAGCTGCAGTTGCCTCAGGCCAAGTTCCAGTTTCTCTAGGTAGTGACACTGGTGGAAGTATCCGTCAACCAGCCGCTTTCAATGGAATCGTAGGAATGAAACCAACTTATGGTCGTGTTTCCCGTTTCGGTTTGATTGCATTTGCTTCATCATTAGACCAAATCGGTCCAATGACTCGGACAGTCAAAGATAACGCATTAGCATTGACCGCAATCAGTGGCTACGACGAAAAAGACGGCACTTCATCTGGCGTATCTGTCCCTAACTTTGCAGAAGGCTTGTCTGGCGATATTAAAGGAATGAAGATTGCTTTACCTAAAGAATACTTAGGTGAAGGTGTCGATGAAGGCGTGAAAGAATCAATTCTTAAAGCAGCTGAAACATTTCGTTCATTAGGTGCAACAGTTGAAGAAGTCAGCTTACCTCATTCAAAATATGGCGTGGCTGTCTACTATATCATTGCTTCATCTGAAGCAAGTTCGAACTTGCAACGTTTTGACGGTATTCGTTATGGGTATCGTTCAGAAGATATCAAGAACTTGGATGACGTTTATGTCAATTCACGTTCTGAAGGTTTCGGAGAAGAAGTAAAACGCCGGATCATGTTAGGAACGTTCTCGTTGAGTGCAGGTTACTATGACGCGCATTTCAAAAAAGCAGGCCAAGTCCGTACCTTGATCAAGCGTGACTTTGAAAAAGTTTTTGCGGATTATGATTTGATCATCGGTCCTTCTTCACCCACAGTGGCGTTCGGTCTTGGTGAAAATATCAACGACCCAATCACGATGTATATGAGTGATATCTTGACGATCCCAGTGAACTTGGCAGGACTACCTGGTATGTCAGTGCCTGCAGGCTTATCGGAAGGGTTACCAGTTGGCTTACAGATTATCGGTAATTATTTCGAAGAGAAAACAATGTATCAAGCAGCTTATGCGTTTGAGCAAGCGACAGAGTTCCATCGTCAACGACCAGCTATTTTAGGAGGGAAAGCCGAATGAATTTTGAAACAGTCATTGGACTTGAAGTCCATGTGGAATTAAAAACCAACTCAAAAATTTTCTCTCCAGCTCCTGCGCATTTTGGTGCTGAACCAAACAGCAACACCAATGTGATCGACTGGGGATACCCTGGAGTTTTACCAGTAATGAATAAAGCAGCGCTAGAATTTGGGATGCGTGCAGCGTTAGCATTGAATTGCGAAATTTCGAAAGATACTCATTTTGACCGCAAAAACTATTTCTATCCAGACAATCCCAAAGCTTACCAAATCTCACAATTCGATCAACCAATCGGTCATGACGGCTGGATCGAGATCGAAGTTGAAGGTAAAAAGAAAAAAATTCGCATTGAACGTGTGCATTTAGAAGAAGATGCAGGGAAAAACATGCACGGCATCGGTGGTTACTCTTATGTCGATCTAAACAGACAAGGAACACCATTGATCGAGATTGTTTCAGAAGCAGACATGCGTTCACCAGAAGAAGCGTATGCTTATTTAGAAGCTTTACGTTCTGTGATCCAATTTACTGAAGTCAGTGACGTGAAATTAGAAGAAGGTTCAATGCGTTGTGATGCGAACATTTCTTTACGCCCTTATGGACAGGAAGAATTTGGGACAAAAGCAGAATTGAAAAACTTGAACTCCCTTTCTTTTGTCAAAAAAGGTTTAGCATTTGAAGAAAAACGCCAAGCAAAAGTATTGTTATCTGGTGGAGAGATCCAACAAGAAACTCGTCGCTTTGATGAAACGACAAATAAGACGATCTTGATGCGTGTCAAAGAAGGGTCAAGTGACTATCGTTACTTCCCAGAACCTGATATTCCAAGATTCGTGATCGATGACGAATGGATCCAACGAGTGAAAGCAAGCTTACCAGAAATGCCAGCTTCTCGTCGTGTACGCTACATCAGCGAATTAGGCTTACCAGAGTATGATGCGAAAGTATTGACGCTATCAAAAGAAATGTCTGATTTCTTTGAAGCGACATTGGAAAACGGAGCAGATGCGAAACAAGCTTCCAACTGGTTGATGGGCGAAGTATCAGCATACTTAAACAGTGAGAAATTGGAATTAGCTGAAACGAAGCTAACACCTGAAAACTTAGCGGGTATGATTCTTTTAATCGCAGATGGTACGATCAGCTCTAAAATTGCGAAAAAAGTCTTTCGTGAGTTGATCATGAATGGCGGAGATGCACAAAGTGTTGTTGAAGCAAACGGTTGGGTACAATTATCTGACCCAGCGAAGTTATTACCGATCATCAATGAAATCTTAGATAACAATCAACAATCTGTTGATGATTTTAAAAACGGAAAAGACCGTGCAGTCGGTTTCTTAGTTGGACAAATCATGAAAGCTACTAAAGGACAAGCAAACCCAGGTGTGGTCAACAAATTGCTAAATGAAGAATTAGCGAAACGATAGAGGGATGCTATGAAAAAAGCGCGTGTGATCTATAATCCGGTCTCAGGTAAAGAATTGTTAAAACGTAATCTTGCCGACATCCTCCAAGCTTTGGAGGAGTCGGGCTATGAAGCAAGTGCTTATGCAACGACTCCGGAAGAGGACTCGGCAAAAAATGAAGCACGACGAGTCGCTGAGTTAGGTTTTGATCTTGTCGTTGCTGCTGGTGGCGATGGGACCATCAATGAAGTCGTTAATGGTATCGCCTCATTGAAAGTTAGACCTAAAATGGCGATCATTCCAGCGGGAACGACCAATGACTATGCTCGCGCCTTGAAGATTCCTCGAGATAATATCAAGGCAGCAGCAGAAGTCATCAAAAAGAATCAAACAGTCAAAATGGATATCGGTCAATCTGATAATAGCTATTTCATCAATATTGCAGCTGGTGGCTACTTGACAGAATTGACCTACGAAGTTCCTTCCGAATTGAAAAGTATTTTTGGCTATCTTGCATATTTGGCAAAAGGAGCAGAAATGTTACCACGTGTCAAACCGATCAAGATGCGCTTGAAGTATGACGAAGGAGAATATAATGGCAATGCTTCGATGTTCTTTTTAGGGTTGACGAATTCCGTTGGTGGGTTTGAACAAATTGCGCCTGATGCAAAGCTAGATGATGGAAAATTCTCTTTGATCATCGTCAAAACGGCGAATATTTTTGAGATTCTACACATTGCTGCCCTAATGCTCAATGGCGGGAAGCATGTCGATGATCCAAGGGTCATCTATACGAAAACAAGTTCTCTTTATGTTGAAACCGAAGACAATGCGAATCGCCCTGTCATGATCAATTTAGATGGCGAATACGGTGGGAATGCTCCGATGCATTTTCAAAATCTTCATCAGCATATCGAATTTTATGCAAACACAGATCAAATTCCAGATGAGGCAATCACTGGTTTTGAGGAAGAAGAACTAGAAGAAGTTAGCAAAGAATTCGTCAAAGAAGTAGAACGCTTGACGGATGAAGATATCGATGGCGAAGGTAAAATTGCTGACAAGGATCAGAACTGAGCAGGATTGGACGACTATTCGAAGGAAAAAGCAAAGATCATAGAATTACTTGTTTTTTTCAATAGACTGAAGAAAAAAGGGCTGGGAATGAATGGATCTCCCAGCTCTTTCCTTTGTTGAACGGACAAAATTAGAAACCATTCAAAAGAATAGGAGTAATGAAATGACACAAACAATTAATAAAAATGAACGGTATACTGTTGATATCATCGATTTAAGTTACGAGGGGTTAGGTGTTGCGAAAATTGATGGCTATCCATTATTTATTGAAAATGCTTTGCCAGGTGAACAAGTGGAGATCCTTGTCGTAAAAGCAGGCAATAAATTTGGCTATGGTAAGGTTGAAAACTGGTTGACGACGTCACCAGACCGTCAAGAAATCACTAGTAATGTTTTATTGCGTACAGGAATCGCTCCTTTAGCTCATTTAAGTTATGAGCAACAATTAATATTCAAACAAAAACAAGTCGAACATGTCTTAGCTAAAATCGCTAAAATGCCTGAAGTCACGGTGCAACCAACGATCGGTATGGAAGAGCCTACAGGATATCGGAATAAAGCACAGATTCCTGTTCGTCGCGTCGAAGGCGAATTGGTGACTGGTTTTTACAAGAAAAATAGTCATGACTTAGTGGAAATAGAAGATTTCTTCATCCAAGACCCACAAATCGATCAAGCCATCATTAAAGTAAGAGACATCTTGCAACGTTTCCGAGTGCGTGGCTACAATGAAGAAAAAAATGAAGGACAAATTCGTCATATCATTGTTCGTAGAGGTCATTACACGCATCAAATGATGGTGGTTTTAGTCACTCGAAAAGAAAAATTCTTCAAATCGAAAGAAATCGCTGAAGCCATCCATGAAGCTTTGCCGGAAGTAGTGTCAGTGATCCAAAATATCAACGAAGAAAAAACGAATGTCATTTTAGGAGAAAAAGAAAAAGTTCTTTTTGGCCAATCGTATATTGAAGACCAGTTACTTGGTAAGACCTATCGTATTTCTTCTAAATCCTTTTATCAGGTCAATACATTACAAACCGAAGTATTGTATCAAAAAGCGATTGAATTTGCTGAATTGAAAAAAGACGATGTCGTGATTGATGCGTATTCAGGAATTGGAACGATTGGTTTATCTATAGCGGATCAAGTAGGAAATGTTTATGGAATGGAAATCGTACCAGCAGCGATTGAAGATGCGCAGTTCAACGCATTGACAAATAAAATCGAAAATGCGTATTATGAAGTTGGAAAAGCTGAAATAGTCATGAAAAAATGGCAAGAAAAAGGAATCAAACCAACTGTTTTAGTTGTCGATCCTCCAAGAAAAGGCTTAGATGCACGCTTTATTGATTCAGCAATCGAGATGGCTCCTGAACGAATCGTTTATATCTCCTGCAATCCTGCAACCTTTGCTAGGGATGTGAAGTTGTTTGCAGAACATGGTTATAAGTTGGAAAAAGTTCAACCGGTTGATTTATTCCCGCAAACACATCATGTGGAATGTGTCGGGTTACTGCGTAAAAATTAATTCAGAGTAAAAGACGTTTCTGTCATAGTAAGCGTCTTTTTCTTTATTTATAAAGTATTTAAAAGAGTATAACAATAGTTAAAGATAGTTATCATAAAAATAACATCTATCTTTTAAGATTCTTCCTGTAAAATATATATTTTGTAAAAAAAGAAAATAATTTTTAATTCAACTATCCACTATAAAAGAACATGAAATAACACGGAGCGCATGTTTAAGCAAACATCCAAGAGAAGTACCCTAATAATTGTATTGTACAAAATTCGGAAACAGAGAATCCTACTGCTAGCAATAATGAGCGACGTATAAGTCATAAAGCATTTTATCTTAGAAGAAATGGCTATCAAGAAGACCATCGCATTGTAAGGATGGGTGGAGAAAAGTTAGGGATTCTTTCTACAAAATAGATGTTTGATTTTGAAAAATATGAAAAGATTTTCAAAAAATTTTTGGGACCAATCTTTTATCTGGTGGCAAGGCCGAAATTTGATAAAAAGTGATATCTTTTAATGTTATTTTTTCTTAAAGTGAGTTGCAACATGGTAAGTAAAATACCTATATTTATTTACTAAAATATATTCGTAAGAAAATTTTATAGGTAGAGTTAATTAAATTTTTCTATCCGTAATCAATTCCAATGTAAAAACTTCACAAAAATATTAAATGAGAGCGACTATATCTGTTAAAACCATAAAGAAATCGATAAAGTTGAAAATATCAAGAAAAAATATGGTACAATAACCAAGTGTTTATCACGCTAGCGAAATAGTGAATAGAGTAAATGAGGGAAACTGATGAATTCAAAAGAAAAAATGCTTGAGATAATCAAGAAAAAGCAAGGTGGCGGCAGAGTGGAGAAAATGGCAGAGCCAAAGAATGATCGCCGTAATATGCGAAAAGGACCGAAAATTTATAACAAATAATCGCATTTCTTAAAAAACGATGTGTGCAACAGTTCGAACCACATGGTCAACCGATGAGCGTCAAAAGCCGAAAATCGCTTTTGACGCTTATTTTTTGCTGAACTTTGTTCTATTGGATATATCTTTCAAAATAGTAAAAATCAAAAGAGGGAATGATGGATGGAGCGTTCAATCAATTGTTTTTGTAAAAACAACCATTCTTCTTTGGTAGGCACTTGAGCGATTTGGATTACGTCGCACGATAACGTTCCATCCAAGTCATAGTTACTGACGACAAGAGATGCATGTAACTCACTGATCTTTAACTGTGTAACTACTTGATCAATTAGAAAATGAGCATCGTATTGTTTTGGTAGCCATTTTTGGATCATCGTGATCAAAAAATTATCATAGCCAGCATCACCATGGAAAGCAAAAATGATTTGTTGTTTCTTTGTTTCTTTTTGGGACTGAGTAGAAAATTGGATTAGACTCAAAGATAATGCAACCTCTTTTGTGTGAGTGAGTGGAAGGAGTTCTTGCCAGTCCCACTGAATCAAGCGATTTTCCCATGAGAGGTGAAGATTTTGAAAACGGTGATCCACCAAATGATTGATAGATAGAGAATACTTTTCAAATTGGTCTGTAAGGTTTCTTAGCAAGTGGAGATTGGCTAAATAGGCGCTCATCTGCTCGATGCCTTCGCTATTTGTCCCATAAATAAGTGGTTCTTCCAATAATCGTTGCTTGATCAAGCTTTTCATTTCTGCTTCTTCTTGATAGTGAAGCGCTGTGCGAGTCGTTGATTCGCGCCACTGTGATGAGCTGTAGGAAATACAATGCAAAACAATTAAATAGATCCAAGCAAGTTCGTTCGTAGAAAGCTGTTGGATACCAAGCATCTTTTTTAAAAATGGCCCGATCTTTTTTTCAAATTTTTTGAAACTTTTTCTAGACTGGATCGTAGTCAAGGTATTCTCAGGAATCTCCCCTTTTTTTCTGCGTAACCAGCGTTCTTTTAAGATGGACAACCATAACATTGCACGAAAATTACTAATATGTAAGTGAGATTGAAATGCTTGTTGCAATTCAGCAAACATGACCTTATGTGTTGCTGGAGAGAATATATATGTATGATCGGCGATAATGCTTCGGCGAAAGCACATGTAGAAATAAAAAAAGAAGAAGCGAATATCATTTTCTTTGCCGAGTAAATCCCCATTTTTAGGCGAAAATTGTATTCGATAATTGATTAATCCAAGATTCATGTGTCGGATGATTTTCCGTAAGGCAGAACTTGATAAATGATACTCTAAGCGCATTGCTTCAAACGATTGAAGAGAACCACGAAAGCTACGATCAATCAGCTTATAAGTAATCGTTTCTCTAGCAAGAAATAAAAGAAAAGTATCCAATGTTTCTCCATCAGAAATCTTTAACTGATAACCGATCATTTTGATTGACAGCAATTTAATCGTCGGCGGTAGCTTAGTACGTAAGGCCTGAATATCTGTACGTAGGGTGGGAGGTGTACAGCCTATTTCTTGAGCTAATTCTGTTATTGAAATAATCTCATTTCTTTTTCTTAAATACGCAAGAATCTTGATTTGGCGATGCAATTGTTTACTTTCATGTAGCTTAAAAAAAATGTCCATTCGGTACTCCTTTCGTATGCATGATTCTCATTTGATTGTTTTATTTTAACTTGCTTGTTTAGTAAAGACAAACCTCTTTTCAAATTTTTTTTTCAAAAAAAAAAAATAAAAAATTTTCTATGCTGAAATAAGTTAGTATTTAGTTAGATGTTTTTTTATCTTTCTAAATTAAAGGAGTTGAATAAGCAATGGACCACAGAAAAATATTAAAAGTGACAGCTTCGATGTTATTACTCATGAACGTATCCCAACAGAGTATCCTCACATTTGCTGATCACTTAGATAGTGGACAAATAACAGAAGAGGTAGCCAGTTCGTCGCTTGAAGAACAAGCAGAAGACATCACTATGGAAGCAACAGAAAGTGAAGAGATGAAAGAACAGCAAGCAACTGAACTCCAAGAATCCTCAAGCTCTGTTCCGTCAGAAATTCCTACAGAACCAACGACGGAAGCGACAACAGATGTAACCACCGAGACAGAGCAATCGACTACGGATTCAACTGTTGAAGAAGAAGTCACTGAAGCTTCGAATGAAGCAGTAAACCCAGATCCAGATGCTCGCACAGTTTGCGAGATACAGGAGGTAGATGATCAAGTTGTCTCTGGCGTATTCGGTACCAGCCAATGGCGGATCGACCAAGAAGGTATATTGTACATAGACTCAGGAACTTTAGGGGAAACAACGATGGCTGCTCGAGCACCTTGGTTTTCTAACCGCTCACTCATCAAAAAAGTTATTTTTACAGGGCCAGTAGTTGCAAATGCTGAGTCATTAGGGTTATTTTTTGACTTGAATCAGCTAACGACGATCGAAAATCTATCTTATTTAGATACTAGTCAAGTTATGAATATGGATTATTTCTTTGCATGGTGTCACCAACTGACCTCATTAGATCTCTCCAATTTCAATACGCAAAATGTTCGCTCAATGAATTATATGTTCAATGGCTTGTCATCTATGACGACATTGGATTTGATTAGTTTTAATACAGCGAATGTTAGTGATATGAGTCATATGTTTTATGGTATGTCTGCATTGACTTCATTAGATTTATCCAGCTTTGCTACGTCGAATGTTACGAACATGAGTTACATGTTTTACGATTGTTCTGCTTTAACGACACTAGATGTGAAAGGCTTTCAAACAGAAAGCGTGACGAATTTCGGTCATATGTTTCGTGGCTGCTCTAAATTGAGCCAACTTGATTTGTCAAGTTTTGTGACGAGTCAAGCGACAGATATGTCATTTATGTTTCATGGCTGTTCAGGATTACAGACATTGGATGTGAGTCATTTTGATACGAGCAATGTGGTATTCATGCATTATATGTTCCATGGCTGTTCCGGTTTGGCGGCATTAGATGTCAGTCAATTCAATACGGAGAACGTGACTTCCATGTATTATCTGTTCTTTGGCTGTTCCGGTTTGACAGAATTAGACGTTTCAAACTTTTCGACCATCAATGTGACGACGATGAGTTTTATGTTTGCAGAATGTCTCAATTTGCGGGCAATCGATGTGAGTGGTTTCGATACAGAAAATATCCAATTCATGCGAGGAATGTTTAGAAATTGTCAAAATATCACTGAGCTAGATTTATCACATTTTAAAACTGGCAAGGTGCAATGGCAGCAAGAGATGTTTGCTGGTGCCAATTCATTGTCTAAAATTTCTTTAGGTCTCCAATTTTATTCTCTAAATGATACCAATATCCCAGAGTTGTTAGCAACGGATGATTATACAGGTTATTGGCAAAATGTTGGCACTGGTACAGAAGAGATACCATTAGGTGACCATATATTAAGTTCCTCTTCATTGATGACGACTTATCAAAATAGTATGGCAGATACCTATGTATGGCAACCGATCGCTAGTGAATCGATCCGAGTGATCGACTCAACGATCTATGTCGGTGACAACTGGGAGCCAATCGACAACTTTGTATTAGCTACAGACGAAATTGGTGAATCAATCCCATTCGATGGAATCATGGTCAGCGGCTCAGTCGATACCAAAACAGCAGGTATCTATCCGGTGATTTATACCAATGGTTCTGCTAGTCAAGAAATCAATGTCACGGTTGAAGAAAATCAGGAATCTCTTCAAGTCGTTGATTCAACGATCATCGTTGGCGATAGTTGGAATCCAAGTGATAATTTTGTCTCAGCGACTGATAAAGCTGGGACTAATGTTCCTTTTGATGAAAGTATGGTCAGTGGCTCAGTTGATACGACTCAAGAAGGTGAATACAAGATCACCTATACACATGGGACGATCAGCCATGTGATCACCGTGATAGTCGTTGCGAGCCAAGAAGCGATCAACGCAACTGATTCAAGAATACATACAGGTGATGTTTGGCATCCTCGCGATAATTTTGTTTCAGCAACGAACAGAGCAGGTGAGAATTTGCCATTTGACGAAAGTATGGTGTCAGGCACCGTTGACACTGGAAGAACAGGAAACTTTGTCATTACCTATACGAATGGAGAAGCCTCTCAACGAATCACAGTAACCGTCGTTGAAAATCGAGAAACGATTCAAGCACAAAACGGTAGCATCTATGTTGGCGATACATGGGATCCAAGTGATCAATTTGTGTCTGCTACGAATAAAGACGGTGAGACGCTCACTTTTGATAAAAGGATGGTGACTGGTACTGTTGATACAACAAAGGCAGGCGATTATCCACTTACCTATACCAACGGTCGAGCGACAGAGGAAGTAATGGTCGTTGTGAAAGAAAACGGAGAAACGATGGTGACAAAAGACCTCCAGCTATATGTCGGTGATACATGGAAGCCGATCGATGGTTTCGTTTCTGCGACAAATCGTGCAGGTTTCACCCTTGCATTTGATGAAAGCATGGTAACAGGATCCGTTGATACCAACAAAGAAGGAACGTACACGATCACTTATACGAATGGTTCAGTTTCAGAAACCAGTCAAGTGACAGTGAGTAAACGAGGAACTGCAGGAGAAAATGCCAACACAGGCGGAGGGAATACTCAGCAAAAGAAAACAGCCACTACCTCTGCGACACAACAAAAACAAGCCCAAGGAAATGCAGCAAAAAGCTTGCCAAAAACGGGTGAGATCCAATCTAGTGCAGCGGTTCTTGGCTTAGCCCTCGTTGGTGGGGCGATTGGAACTTTTATCTACAATAAAAAGAAAAATCGTAAAGATTGATTATTCTATAAGAGAAAAAAGCCAAAAGAGAAAAAAGCCAACTTAGTTTCGGAATGAAGCTAAGTTGGCTTTTTTCTGGCTCAACTATTTTGAAATTGGCTATTGTATAAGCTTGCATAAAGTGTCGGTTTTTGCAGTAGTTCTGTATGCGTACCTGTTTCAATGATGTCTCCATTTTGCATCACTATGATCATATCCGCATGTTCGATCGTTGACAGACGATGGGCAATCACGAAGCTGGTCCGGTTTTTAGTTAAAGCATCCATAGCTTCTTGGATCAACGCTTCCGTACGTGTATCGACACTTGATGTTGCTTCATCTAAAATGACGACTGCAGGATTAGCTAAAATGACTCGTGCAATGGTTAAGAGCTGTTGTTGTCCTTGAGAGATTGCCCCATTTTCGCTTGAAATAATGGTGTCATAACTTTGTGGCAATGTACGGATAAAATGATCACATTGAGCAATTTTAGCTGCTTGAATGATTTCATCTCTGGTTGCCTCTTTTTTGCCGTAAGCAATATTTTCTGCAACAGTACCTTCGAATAACCAAGTATTTTGAAGTACCATACCAAATAGATTCCGTAATTCTTGGCGTGGCAAATCGGTGATGTTATGACCGTCGAACAAAATCTGTCCGTCATTGATTTCATAAAAGCGCATTAAAAGATTGACAAGTGTTGTTTTTCCAGCTCCAGTTGGCCCTACGATAGCAATAGTTTGTTGTGGCTTGACGGAAAAATTAACATCTTTCATTAACGGTTTTTCTGGTGTATAACCAAAACGAACATGTTTGAATTCAATAGCTCCTTGGGGGGCAATAATTGGATTTTCTATTGCACGATCAATGGCTTCTTCTGGCTCATCCATGATCTCGAAAATTCGTTCGATGGACGCCATGGCAGATTGTACGGAGTTAATGACATATGACGCAGTGGAGATGGGTTCTGAGATTTGATTGATATACTGCAAATATGCCTGCAAGAAACCAATCGTGATACCTCCAGACAAAACGGATATTGCCCCAATGACTGCACTAGCGATAAACGCTAATTGATTGATCAAACGGATCGCTGGATAAATTGCAAAATTCATGAATTGTGCTTTTTTGAAAGCTTTCGATTGCTTTTCATTCACTTTATTGACTTCTTCAATCGCTAGTGCTTGTTGATTGAAGGCTTTGATCACCAAATTACCAGTCAAGTATTCTTCCGCTTTATTGTTCATATCTCCCAGTTCTTCTTGATTATTGTCAGAAATTTGTTTATTTTTGTTTGCAAATTTTGTTGTGACAACTGTGCTGATCGTAATTAAAACAAGAACAAGTAAAGTCAATTTTATATCGATATAAAACAACATGATACCAGCTAAGAGGATCGTTACTAGAGAAGTGAAAAATTGGTTGATCCCAGTTAACAATACTTGGGACAATTGATTCAACCCAGTAGTTGTGCGACTAATGATATCGCCGACTTGATGGCGGTCATAAAAAGCCATCGGTAGAGCTTTGAATTTTTTCGTGACTTCTTTTCGGACATGTAAGGTCACTCGTTCACTTAATGAAGCCATCGCTCGTTCTTGGATAAAGGAAGTGATACTACTTAATAATGAAAAGAGTATCAACAGGATCACAGGTAAAAGTAAGGTTTCTCTTACATCTGTTATTGTCATGTTGCTAAGTCCGACATCTTTGATCCGTCCGAGTAGTTGATCGATCCCAATCCCCATGACTAGCGGCATAGCAACGACTAATGTATTACCGATCAAGCTACAAAGTAAGGAACCATAAAATATCTTATGTTCGGATTGGATCATTCGCCAGAAACGTTTCAAGCCTTGTTTTTTTGTCGTTGTTTTAGTCATTTCCATGGAATTCCTCCTTTAACACACCTTGTGATTTCGCAAATTCTTGATACGAACGATTATTTTTTAATAATTCTTCATGAGTGCCTTGTCCCACGATCCGCCCTTCATCTAAAACGATAATATTGTCAGCATTTATGATGGTACTAAGACGTTGTGCAATGATAATCAGTGTTTTATCTGCCATTTCTCGATGTAGCGCACGGCGTAAATTAGCATCTGTCCGATAATCCAATGCAGAGAAACTATCGTCAAAGACATAAATTTCAGCAGGTTTGACTAACGCTCTAACGATACACATCCTTTGTTTTTGTCCGCCAGAATAATTCTCTCCCCCTTGTGCAACAAAGCTGTCCATTTGATCCGGTAGATTTTCTAAGACTTCATTCAATTGTGCGACACGAACTGCTTTGGCTAATTCTTCATCTGTCGCATGCTCATTACCCATCAGTAGATTACTACGAATCGTTCCACTAAATAGAAAAGCTTTCTGAGGAACATAACTAATATAACTTCGAAGTGTTTCTTGGTTCATTTGTGTGATGGGGATACCTGCGAATTTGATTTGTCCACTTGACACATCATTTAAACGTAGCAGTAATTTCGCAATCGTGCTTTTTCCTGAACCTGTTCCACCAACAATAGCTGTGGTTTTTCCTTTTGGGACGACAAAATCAATGTTTTCTAACACTGGATCAGCGTTTTTGTTATAACGAAACGTGACATTCTTAAAGGATAGGAAAGTATCATCGACTGAATCGAAGGATAAAATTTCTGGTTGGTCGGGATCTTTGATTTCGATTTCAGCGTGTAATACTTCTTCAATCCGTTCAAGACAAGCAATTGATTTTGGTACGATAACAAAAACCATTGCGGCAATCATTAAATAGGCAAGTGTCAACATCGAATATTCCACAATGGCAGTTACTGTACCGATTTGTAAGCTACCATTAGCCACCAAATCGCCGCCAAACCACAAAATTGAAGCATAAACGATGCCCATCAATAAAAAGGCAATGGGTGTGACCCAAGCAAAGATCCGATTGACACGAATCATCTGTTGCGCATAATTTTCAAAGGTCTCATTTGTTCTTTTTTCTTCATAGTCCTGATTGTTGAAGGCACGAATCATATTGACACCTGTAAAGAATTCGCGCAACGTTGTCGTGACACGATCCATCTTTGGTTGGATACTCAAAGATAAAGGTGTTCCTTTTTTCATCAAATAATACGTGATTAGAGCATAGACGAAGATCGATCCTAACGTAATCAATGTCAACTTGACGGAATGCTCCAACATCATCAGAATCGTAAATAATGAAATAATAGGTGCTGGGATGATCATCTGACAAAACATGACGATCATTTGTTGGACGTTATCTACGTCATTGGTCATTCTAGTCAAAAGAGATCCAGTGTTAAATTGATCAACATCTTTCATTGATAATTGTTGGAATTTTTGAAAAAAACTTGCTCGTGTCTGATAGCCAAATCGAGAAGCTAACAAAGCAGAATAGTAGCTTGAGGCAACTGCGGCAAAAGATCCTAATAAGGCAACGATCAACATTTGAATTCCGATTTGTCGGATTTCTTTCACTTCGCCACTTGCAATCCCTGTGTCTATGAGATCAGCTACTAACTTTGGCACACCAAGTGTCCCTAGAAGTTGTAAACAGATGAATAAAAAAGTAAGTAAGGTAACTCGTTTATTATTTTTTATAGATCTTTTTAATAATGTCATAGTGTTTCCTCCTTTTCCCGACAAATACGCATTCTACACCTTAAAGTTACTTGAAGGTCAAGGGGAAAAAGCTTAAACTAAAGTTGAGGTGAAATCTATGAAAACAATGTATTCAATTGGAGAAGTAGCAGAATTATTAGATATCCCTAGATCAACGATTCGTTATTGGGATGCAGAAGGGTTAATCCATACAGCGCGAGAAGAGGAAAACGGGTATCGTTTGTTTGATATCGATGCCATCTTTCAAGTATATGACATCAATTTTTATCGAAAGTTAGGTATTCCCATCAAGCAGATGAAAAATCTATATAGTAAATCATTAAATGAGTTGTATCATACTTTAAATGAAACGGAGCAGCGATTGGATCATGAGAAAAAAATTTTGGAACAAAAGCATAAAGAAGTATTATCAAGAAAAAATCAACTGAAAGAAATGATCGATAGTCCGCCAAATAAATTTCCTGAAGAAGAAATTCCCTTCCAAAAAATCGTCGTGGCAGCATCTGATGATATTTTATATTCGAAGGAGTATCTAAAAAATTATTCAAGTTTTGTGATATATTTTCCAGAAAATACGCAGAACGGTATTTATGGCTTCTGTACGGAGGAACACACAAAAGAACTTCCAGGCTCACAGACAATCTGGCAGAATGATCTTACGAAAAAATACGTGCGATTTCTATTAAAAGTACAAGTAAACTACACAGAGAATAATAATCTATCTGAAGTAAAAGACAGGTTGCAGGAGCAAGGCTACCGATTAGGACAAACGATTGGTCAATACTTGTTGACCCATACGACAAAAGAAAATGTCTCCTTTGAATATTATCGAACATGGATCGAAGTAAGTCAGGGTGAGTAGAATCAGTTGACATTCTAAAGTAAACATGGGATAGTAATTGACAATATCAAAGCGTAGAAGAGAAGAGTAACTAATGGTGGAAGGTAAAAAGAGACTCCGGAGGGTGAAAAAGGAGACCTAAAACCTTAGTGAAGATGAACTTGGAGCTTGTTTTACTAGTAAGTGAGTAAAACCGGATCGCGACCGTTAACTCGCCGGATATCTGATGGTATCGTTGAGGCATTATTTGTGAGGATAATGCAAATAAGGGTGGTAACACGACGCATTCGTCCCTTTTGTCAAGACTTGGCAAAAGAGATGAGTGTTTTTTTGTTTTCATCTGACTCTTATCAACTACGTAATCGAAGGAGGAATTTATTATGACTACTCAAACAACATCCCTATTCCGCTATGACATCGTCGGCAGTTTCTTGAGGCCTGAGAAACTGAAACAAGCACGAAAAGCGTATAATGAATCGATTATTTCTGCTACTGATTTGAAAAAGATAGAAGATGAAACCATTATCGATCTGATCAAAAAACAAGAAGCTGCTGGCTTACATGCGGTGACAGATGGGGAGTTTCGTCGGAGTTGGTGGCATTTGGACTTTTTCTTTGGTTTACAAGGTATCGAATTTTTTGTACCTGAGCGTGGTTACCAGTTTCACGGAGAAGAGACACGTACAGGAACGGTCATTGTAACAGAAAAAATTACAGGAAAGAGTCATCCTTTTGTGGACCATTTTCGGTTTACACGTACCCATACGACCGAGGGCATTGAAGTAAAGCAAACCATTCCAGCCCCAGCTCAATTGTTAGTGGAGTTGTTACGTCCAGACATTTTGCCTCATGTTCGTACCATCTATCCGACAAACGAAGAACTTTTTCAAGATATTGTAACAGCTTATCGGCAAGTGATTGCGGATTTATATGAAGCAGGCGCCAGAACGATCCAATTGGATGATTGTACGTGGGGCGTACTCGTTGCACCATTACCAGAAGGTTTTTTGGCTGATATTGAGAAAGAAGAAAGTGAGGTACGGCAAGATTTAGCACAGATCTATGTACAGATCAATAATGCCGTTCTAGATAAACAACCTCAGGATCTGATTTTGAATACGCATGTCTGTCGTGGTAATTATCACTCCACTTGGGCGGCAGCTGGCGGATATGATGCTGTAGCTGAACCACTATTTACGGAAGAAAATGTTAATGCCTATTATTTAGAATATGACAACGAACGTTCAGGAGGTTTTGAACCACTGGCGAAAGTTAGCGGGGAAAAACTTGTAGTATTAGGATTGATAACCTCAAAATCTGGCGTACTTGAAGATCGTCAAAAAATCATTGAGCGAATTTATGAAGCCACTCGTTACATTCCTTTAGATCGATTGTTTCTAAGCCCGCAATGCGGGTTCGCCTCCACTGAAGAAGGGAATATCTTGACAGAAGAAGCACAATGGCAGAAAATCGCGTTGATCAAGAGCATAGCCGAAGAGGTCTGGAATTAAGTAATCACCGACAAACCAAGTATTCAGAAAAACCATTAAGAACAACTCAGTTGTTCTTAATGGTTTTTTTTGCTGAAAAAAACGATTATGAGAGCTGATATTCAACACTAAGCAAAAAAATCTAAAAATATGAAGCGCTATTTTCCAATTTTCTATCTTACTGCTCAGGTCAAAGCGCTTTTTTCACAACCTCTTTGGCACAAAGCTTTCTCTTACCACTAACCGGGTGGGATAGGTTAGGATGATTGGTTCGTTGCGAATTTGATCGATTCTTTCGACAGCTAAGCGAACGGCGGCTTTACCGATGGATTTGGCATTGATTTGTACGGTGGTTAATCCGGGAGTTAATTTACTGGCTGCTTCAATGTTATCGAAACTTGCAATCACGATGTCTTTACCGATATCAACTTGATTTTTTTTCATCGTGCGATAAACTCCGATCGCCATTGGATCGCTTCCAACAAGTAGAGCGGTTGGAAGCGGATCGTCACTTTGGATCAATTCTTCTGCTAAACGTTCGCCGTCTTCTTCTGTCCAATTTCCGAGATAGTGCGTACTGTAGTCTTGTAGCTGATGATCGGCCATGAAATGTAAATAGGCACGTACTCGTTTTTCATCTTGATTGATTGTTTTACCTCCTCGTTCATCCATATCGACTTGATAGCCTCCGATATAAGCAATTCGTCGGTGGCCATTTTCTAAAAATAGTTCTAAAACAGCTTTAGTCATTCGTTCCAGATCGCCATAAACCATATCAACTTCTTGTTGGATATCGGGATTATCAACAACAATCAAATGCTGATTTTGTGCCAATAGATCAGTGATCGATTGCTTCGTCACTGTTCCAACTACGATGATCGCTCCTAGTTGATCTAAGTCTTTCCATTCCTTGGGATTGTCAGAGAGATTGTAGATGCGATTCATGCCAATATGCAGGCGGTTTGCTTCTTCTTCTAATCCCATACGTAATTCTTTGTAATAGACATCTTGGGCTTCACTTGCCTTACTGATCGTCGAGATCACACCGATCGATGGCATTCGTTTTTTGATATATTTTCGTTTATTGATATCATAGTTCAATTTTTCTGCAACTTCAAAAATCCGTTTCTTTGTTTCTGGTGCGACATGGATTGTCTTATCTTGATTCAATACGCGTGAAACAGTTGCAGGAGAGACATTCGCTTTTCGAGCGACATCACGAATCCCTACCATAAAATCACTCCTTTAAGAAATATTAAAAAAGTTATTGACAAATATGTTTAGTAAACAGTATACAGGAGTTAGTTAAAAAGTAAACGGTTTCTAAAAATTTGTGAGGTGAAGAAATGAAAAGACAATCGTTGATTGCATTCGATTCGGAAACAAATGTTTTTCATTTGTCGAATCCATTGATTTCTTATGTGATGAAAATTGAAGAATCTGGTGTGTTGACCCATGTTCATTTTGGTAAAAAAGTGAATAACTATACCGATAACAAAAAATATCCAAGAAGAGATCGCGGTTTTTCAGGAAATGTTCCTTTGCATGATGAGCGAGCATTTTCAAAAGATACGCTACCACAAGAATTTTCGGGACACGGAAGTATGGATTATCGCATTCCAGCTACGATCATCACACGTGAGAATGGCTCTAGCTTGCTTGATTTAAGATATGAAACATATCAAATCATCCAAGGTAAACCAAAGCTTTCAGGATTACCACAAACCTATATATTGAAGGAACAGGAAGCACAAACGTTGTGTATCACCTTGAAAGACCGAGTTTTACCGATCTATGTGGATCTTTTTTATACGATTTACGAAAAACGAGGGGTCATTATCCGCTCCGCTAAGTATCGTAATCAAACGAAGCAAATGATCTTGTTAGATAAAGCAGCTTCTTTTCAATTAGATTTGACGAATTCGGGCAGATTTACTGAAGTGATCGCCTTACCTGGAGCCCATGCTAGAGAGCGTTTGATTTCGAGACAACGGATCACTGAGGGGGTGAAATCATTTGAAAGTCGACGAGGAAGCAGTAGTCACCAAATGAATAATTTTATCGCTTTGACACATACACATACGACGGAAAGTCTTGGAGAAGCCATCGGTCTACAGTTTATCTATTCTGGCAATCATGCGTTCGAGATCGAAAAAGATCAAATCGATCAACTAAGAATCGTTGGTGGCATCAATGCGTATCAGTTCCAATGGCAACTTTCAACCGATGAAGCGTTTCAAACGCCAGAAATGATCCTTTCTTATTCAGACGAAGGATTAAATGGCATGAGCCACATACATCATGAGCTGTTGCGAGAACGTGTGGCACGTGGGAAGTATCAGTACGAACCACGTCCGATCTTGGTCAATAATTGGGAAGCGACTTATTTTGACTTTACTAGCAAAAAAATCGAAGCACTGATCGATGAAGCAGCAGCGTTAGGTATGGAAATGTTCGTCTTAGATGACGGCTGGTTTGGGAAAAGAGATGCAGATACTTCTTCTTTAGGAGACTGGTTTGAATATGAAGGGAAATTGGCGAATGGATTGAAGGGAATTGCAGAGTATGCTCATGAAAGAGGCCTCAAATTTGGGCTATGGGTGGAGCCTGAAATGATTTCGATCGATTCTGAATTGTATCGTCAGGCGTCTGATTATTTGATGCAAGAACCAGCACGCACGCCTGCAGCATCTCGGTCGCAATTTGTTTTGGATTTTACACGAAAAGAAGTGCGAGATTCGATCAGTCAGCAATTACGAAAGATTTTGGATAAGGTACCGATCGATTATGTGAAATGGGATATGAATCGCTCCTTATCAGATGTTTACTCTGCTTACGTGGAGAATCAAGGAGAGGTCTATCACCGGTATGTTTTAGGATTATATAACCTTTTAGAAGAGTTGATCACAGCTTACCCAGATATCTTATGGGAAGGATGCTCAGGTGGGGGTGGCCGTTTTGACGCAGGAATTCTTTACTATATGCCACAATCCTGGACAAGTGACAATACCGATGCAATGGAACGGATCGACATCCAATATGGCACGAGTCTCGGCTATCCCATCTCATCCATGGGTGCCCATGTCTCTGCATCGCCTAACCATCAAAGTGGACGTGTGACAGATTTAAAGACACGCGGGGATGTAGCGATGAGCGGGGTATTTGGTTATGAACTAGATTTGACCGCATTAGACGAACAAGAAAAGAAAATCATCAAAGAACAGATCAGCACGTATAAAGAAATTCGTCAAACAATCCAACAAGGAAAATTTGACCGCTTAGAAAATCCCTTTGAACAAAACATTGCGGCGTGGCAATTTGTTTCTCCAAATAAAAAGGAGATCGTGGTCTTTATGGCACGACGATTAACTTCTGGACAACCGCCTTTTCATGAGATCCGCTTGATTGGTTTGGAGGAAGGGATGTATCGTGAACGTAAAAGTTCATTGATTTATTCAGGCTCGGAGTTAATGACGATGGGGTTTTATCTCCCTGATTTTCACGGAGATTTTCAAACAGAAATTTTTCACTTTGAGAAAATAGTTACAGGAGAGGAAGAAGAACATGCAGGCATCAATTGATTGGTTAGATGATCCACAAGTTTTTCGTGTGAATCAGCGAAAGGCACACAGTGATCATACGGTCTACGGTTCAAAAGAAGAAATAAGAAGTCAAAGTTCCCGACTACAGTCGCTAAATGGTGAATGGCGCTTTTGTTTTTCTGAAAATGCAGAAAAGCGCCCCAAAGAGTTTTTTGAACAAGATTTTGATGATCGTTCATTCGACACGATCCATGTGCCTGGCCACATTGAACTAAGTGATTTTGATAAGATCCATTACATCAACACGATGTATCCTTGGGAAGGTCATGAGTTTCGTCGTCCCGCTTATACAACTGCTTCAGAAAAGGAAATGGCAGGGATGTTCTCTCAAGCTGAAGAAAATCCAGTAGGGTCCTATGTCACGACTTTCCAATTAGCAGAGGGATTGAAGGGAAAAGATGTCACGATTCGTTTTGAAGGTGTCGAACAAGCCATGTATGTGTGGTTGAATGGTCATTTCGTCGGTTATGCAGAAGATTCATTTACACCGTCCGAATTTGATTTGTCCCCTTATCTTGAAGAAGAGAATCGTTTGGCAGTCGAAGTCCACAAACGTAGCACAGCTGCCTTTTTAGAAGACCAAGATTTTTTCCGTTTCTTTGGGATTTTTCGAAATGTCGTCTTAGTTGCTCGTGGCAAGAATCATTTAGAAGACTTGTGGTTACGTCCTCAATTAGATGACACGTACCAAAAAGGAAAATTGGATGTGTCCTTATCTTTTGAAAATCTTACAGCTGAAAGCGACTTACAGGTACGGGTCCTTGATTTAGACAGACAAACGATCTATGAAGAAAAGCAAGCGATAGGCGAAACAGTGCAGCTCAGTATTGATTTAGGTGAAGTGGTATTATGGGATCATTTTGCGCCGAATCTCTATACGTTTGAAATTGAAACCAGGGACCGTGACGGAGTGACTGAATATGTCGAGTATCCATTCGGGTTTCGCAAGATCGAGTTAAAAGATAAAGTGATGTATCTGAATGGAAAACGCTTGATCATCAATGGAGTCAATCGTCATGAGTGGAGTGAAAAAACAGGACGTGCGATCACCTTAGATGACATGGAAAAGGATTTGGCAGTGATTAAAAATGCCAACATCAATGGCGTCCGGACCTCACATTATCCCAACCAGATTCCTTGGTATTTCCTCTGCGATCGAGCAGGTATCCACGTGATGGCAGAAACCAATTTAGAATCACATGGGTCATGGCAAAAAATGGGTGCTTTTGAGCCATCCTATAATGTACCAAGAGGCATTCTGCAATGGCGAGAAGTGGTGCTAGATCGAGCAAAAACCCATTTTGAAACGTTCAAGAACCATACAAGTATCTTGTTCTGGTCCTTAGGCAATGAGTCCTATGTAGGGGAGAATATTCGGTTGATGAATGAATACTTCAAGAAGGTTGATCCAGACCGGTTTGTTCACTATGAGGGGAATTATGTTGATCCCACATTTGAAGCTTCTGTTTCGGATATGAAAAGTAGTATGTACGCAACACCTGCGGCGGTCGCTGATTATCTAGAGAATCAGGCAGATAAACCATATATCTTGTGCGAGTACATGCACGATATGGGAAATTCTTTAGGTGGATTAGGTTCTTATATGGCATTATTAGATGAATACGAGATGTATCAAGGCGGATATATTTGGGATTTTAAAGATCAAGCACTTGAGGTACTTGATCCAGTGACCAATCGAAAAGTCATGCGTTACGGCGGGGATTTTGATGATCGTCCAAGTGATTATGAGTTTTCCGGAAACGGCATCGTTTTTGCAAATGGACAAGAAAAACCAGCATTACAGGAGGTAAGATACTATTATGGCAAATACAGATCCTAAATTGAGAATCATTTATGGCGACTGCACTTTAGGAATCAAAATAAAAGAAAAACATTATATTTTCTCTTATACCAGAGGTGGTTTGGAATCACTCAAAAAGAATGGAAAAGAATGGCTTTATCGTGAAACGCAACCGACTTTTTGGCGAGCATTGACAGATAATGATCGAGGAAATGGCTTTGGGTATCGCTCTAGTATGTGGCTTGGCGCAGGGTTGTATCTAAAAGTGGAAGCAATCCATGTTGCAATAAACGACCAAGCCATCGAACTGCCGATCGCACCAGTCAACAATCGTTATAGTAACCAAGAGTATGCAAATACAGTCGAGATCACTTTCACATTGGCAGTCAACACAACCCCACAAACGACCGTCGATATGACGTATCGTGTCAACGAACAAGGGGATCTACACGTGAACATGTACTATCATGGCAAGCAAGGATTACCCGAGCTGCCAGTATTAGGATTTCGCATGATCATGCCAACAAAAGCCACTCATTTCGATTATGAAGGCCTGTCAGGTGAAACTTATCCGGATCGTAAAGCTGGTGGCGCACCAGGGGTCTATCATGTGGAGGGCTTGCCAATCCCACCTTATTTAGTGCCACAAGATTGTGGCGTCCATATGGATACCAAGTGGTTAGAGATTACGCGCAAGACAACCTTGAATAATGCAGATAAAAGTCAGGAAGAGTTTTCCTTAAGATTTGAACAAAAGGATTCGCCATTTGCTTTTGCGGCATTACCATTCAAAGCAGAAGAATTAGAACAGGCGACACACATGGAGGAACTACCACCGGAACGGCGAACGGTTGTCACGATGTTGGCGAAAGTCCGAGGAGTCGGAGGTATTGATTCATGGGGAGCGGATGTAGAAGAAGCCTATCATATTAGTGGTGAAGAAGACCACGAATTTAGTTTTATCATTAAATAATGTAAATTGGAACATCAAAAATAGGACCCACGAAAGATCCGCAGAATGGATTTTTAGTGGGTTCTATGAGTTGCGGTTGATACTTAAAGGTCATGAAAGAAGTAGTTCGCCTGATTTTCTGAATGGATTGTTTCTGTCTCCACGTTCATTCAGTATTACTCTCTTTTTTTATGATCGGTAACGTAATCGTTACCGATGTACCCACACCAACTACTGAATCAATGTGTAAGCCATAATCTTCACCATAAAGTAATTGGATTCGTTCATGAACATTTTTGCTACCGATACCTGAAAAATAGTCTCTGTTTTTCGTTGGCTGTTCCGTATCAAAGCCATCACCTGTATCCATGACTTCAAACGTCAATTTATTTTCTCGGATCATCCCATACAAAGTGATGTAGCCAGTTTTCTTCGTTTGGAACGCATGCAAATAAGCATTTTCGATGATCGGTTGGATAATCATATTGGGCATATATAAAGAATAAAGTTCCTCTGGTACCATGATTTTGGTTGAGATCGCATCACCGTAACGCAGTGTCAAGATCGCAATATAACTTCTCACACTGTTCAGTTCTTCTTCTACAGGGATAATTTCATTTTTATTGCCAATCGTACTGCGCAAAAGGTCGATAAAACTATCGATGCCTGCGACTGCTTTTTCATTTTCTTGTTGCCACACTAAAAATTTGAGGCTAGTTAACGTATTATATATAAAATGAGGCTGGATCTGTGCTTGCATCGCTTGTATCTCTAATGTCCGTTTTTTCTTTTCATTTTGTAAAGATTGCGTATGATTGTCACTGATCGTTGTTAGCAGCTGATTGATCGTAGTAGCGAGTGTTCGGATCTCATATGTTCCTTGGATCGGAACAGTAGCTGCTACTGGTTCTTTGATTTGGTTCAATGAATCTACTAATTGATAGATGGAGCGAGTGTTGCGATTTAAATAGATCGCCACTAAGATACCGCCTAAAATCAGCGTTCCAATATTATAAAGGATGATCGGAATAATGACATTCATTTGATCGGCGATCGAGTGGACATTGACCTCACTGACCAAAGCCGAGTTTTGTCGGTAAAGTGGTAAACGAGTGATCCGCTGATTGGCTTTGGTCAACGTCTCGTGTTCGACTAACTCATCAAATGAATCAAACGTCGTTCCGATCCGGTTCTGAACATTTGAAGCAAAGATTTTTTTCTCATCTGTCACAAAATCGATTTGCGTGATTTCCGGATCGACCGATTGGCTGAATATTTTTGCCAACTCATCAGAAGTGATGGCTACGACAGCGTAACCATAAGTTTGGTTCAAAGTAGATCTAAGCTTTTTGATAAACAAGACACTTGGTGAATGTTTATCGCGTTTCGTCAGTCCGAACTGAGTAAAGACCATTTGTGTCGCTGTTGGATTCTCATTGACTTTCTGGATCAACTCTAATTGGAAAAAGTCATCAGCAGTGAGATCACTCACCATGTCATTACTAATGAACATCCGACCATTTTCCCCAAAAAGAAAAATATCATCTTTGATGTTTGGAAAGATCGGTGCCAATGAATCATTCATTTTTTGCACCGTACGTAGTTGATTGATTTTCTCCAAAGTCGTTTGTTGGCCTTCTTTGAAATACCCCTCTACAGCAGAGCTTTCAGCCAATAATGTCAACGTGTTCTCTATATTGTCATTCAATGTTTCAAAATCATGTTGGATCTTTTGTAAGGTCATTCGATTGGATTGATCGAATTGTTGGATGTAGGCGTCTCTTGAGCGTTGATAAATAAACAAAGAAATCGTCGCTGCTTGAGTGAATAAAGCAATAAAAAGAATGATCAAAAGTTTGGTCAAAAGCTCGTGTTCTCTCAGCTTTTTAATCATACGGTCAGTATTCCTTTACGATATTGTGAAGGAGTCAATCCAGTTTCTTCTTTGAATACCCGAGAAAAATAACCAAGTTCAGTAAATCCAGTTTGCTGACCAATATCACTTAACGAAAGATTCGATTCTTTCAACAATAGTTTTGCCTGGTTGATACGGACTTTTTTTAAGTACTTCGTAAAATTGATCCCATACTTTTCTGTAAAGATCGTTGATAAATAACTATAAGAAAAATGATATTTTTCGGATAGCGTTTGTAGACTGATGTCTTGATGATAATTCTCTTGGACATACTCATAGATCAACGTCAACACATCTGAGTTGTCTTTTCTGAATGTAGTGGTGACTTCACGTAATAACTTCGTCGTGTTATTGACGATCAAAACCAGATCATCCCACCGTTCTGTTTGCGTGATCTGTGCTGGAATTGTGATTTTTAGTGTCATGATTTCTTCTCTTTTTTCATGTTCGTCCGCGATCGCATTGATCAAGGCATAGAGTCGATTGATGATCTCGTGTTTCAGATAGCTTGGTTGCAAACGTTGATCAAGCACCTTACTCATGTAATTGTCCAATTCTTCGATGGCAGACGTAAAATCTTTGTTCATGATCTTGGTCAAATAACTTTTTGTTTGTTGTTCATAAGAAGAGAGTAGGGAAGATAATAGCTTTTCACAAATAACGCAGTGATCTGTCAGATAAAAGTGCTGTCCGCTACTTTTTTGCTTTAATGTAAGGAATTCAGAATAAAAGTTTTCAAAATCCAGAACATCAGATAGAACATAGAGACAAGAATCTGTCTGGTGTTCTTGCTGAAATCGTTCAATCAGCTGATCGAATGCCTTCTTCGAAGCGACATTGATAAAATAACCAATATCATTTGCTGTCGTAGAAAAAGGGAAGACAGAGGCGAGCTGATTTGTATATTGTGGTGCTTCTGCAATCAATTGTTCACTTCGACGCAGTTTTTCCGATTGCTTTTCTTCACAATAGACTAAATAAAAGTAGTCATGTGGGAATTGTTTGCGTGATATACCTAAATCAAGAGAAGTTCCGGACAAATAATTGCTGAGTAGCTGACTCATTTTTTCGAGTTCTGTCAAACGTGGTTTCTTTACTTCTGTAGATTGTTCCACCAGACTCTTTAAAGAAGCTAAAAACTCACTAGGATTCAATTTTGGCTTAAGTAAATAATCTGAAACGCCTTCTTTGAATGAATCTTTGACCAATTGAAAGTCATCATAGCTAGATAAAACTAAGATTTTTGCTTCAGGTTGTTCCTTCTTGATCAATCGAGAAAGTTCGATACCATTTAAATCTGGCATCATCAAATCCGTTACGACGATATCAAGAGGCTGATGCTTAATAAATTCGAGCGCTTCTAGTGGTTTTGAAAAGGCCCCTTTGAGATGGAAGTCGTGCGCTGGCCAATCGATCAGGGTACTTAGACCAGAGAGAATGGTCTGTTCATCATCGATCAATACGATATTTTTCAATGTTTTTCCCCCTATTCCTTTGTTACGTAAGTTAAAAATACTGGGAAACGTTTACAAATGCAAGTCTAAAATTTCATTTACTAAATCAAAAGATGACAAAATTGTACTTTTTTCTTATTTTAGGATATTTTTCTTGAGAACGATCATCAATGAAGAAAACGTTTGCAAGTCTGTTATGATAAGCATGTAAGAAAAAAACAAACACTAAAAAGGGTGGGTATAAAAATGAAAATAAAACAAATTTTAGCTAGTGCTTTCGTCCTAACAGCAGCAGTTACACTTTTTGCCGGGTGTGGCAATTCTTCCAGTGATGCTTCGGGAAACGAAGATAAAGTAACGGTCTGGGCATGGGATGAAGCCTTTAATATCAAAGCCGTCAATGAAGCCAAAGAGTTTTACGAAAATGAGGATGTTGACGTAGAAGTAGTAACGATGTCTCAAGATGATATCGTACAAAAACTGAATACGGCATTAGCTAGCGGAAATACCGATGGTTTACCAAATGTTGTGTTGATCGAAGACTACCGTATCCAAGGGTATCTGACCTCTTACCCAGATGCGTTTGCTGATTTGACAGGTATTGTGGATGAAAATAACTTTGCCGCATATAAATTTGCAGTCAACAAAGTTGACGATAAAATTTACGGTGTACCTTTTGACTCAGGTGTGACAGCCAATTTCTATCGGACAGATATCTTAGAAGAAGCTGGTTATTCAGAGGAAGATATAAAGAACTTAACATGGGATGATTATTTACAAGTTGCACGAGATGTCAAAGAAAAAACAGGAAAAAAAATCTCTGAAGTCAATCCTTCCGATTTAGGTCGTGTGCGCATGATCATGCAACAAGCCGGAGAATGGTATACCTCGGAAGATGGAGAAACAGTGACGATCGAAAATAATGAATCATTAAAATATGGGTTAGAACTCTTTGCTACCTTGCTTAAAGAAGATCTAGTCGAACAAACATCTGACTGGAATGCTGGGGTTACGGCGGTTCAATCAGGAACTGTTGCTTCTACACCAACTGGTGCTTGGTATTCTTCAACCATTCAAGGGGCAGAAGATCAATCAGGTAAGTGGAAGATCGCACCGATTCCAGCTCTACCTGCTAACATGCAAAAAGCACAAGCTTCCAACTTGGGTGGTGCCGGCTGGTATGTGATCAAGGGCGTAGCTGGTGAAGAAAATGCGAAAGATTTCTTGGAAAAGACATTCGCAACGAATGAAGAATTGATGGGCAAATTAGCAGAAGAGATCGGTTTAGTATCGACTATGTTGAGCGCGAATGACCAAGAAGCTTATCAACAGCCGTCTGAGTTCTATAGTAATCAAAAAGTATTCGATGACTTTTCAAAATGGACAGCAGAAATCCCTGAAGTGAACTATGGTCATGAAACTTATGCCATTGAATCTGTTGTGGCGGAATCCTTGAGCCGAATCATCAATGGTGAATCAGCAGACAAAGTTTTGGCAGATACGCAAAAACAAGTCGAAGCTCAATTAGCCAATTAAGTCATATCCAGCGTCAACAGTAAACCTATGATGAATGGAATAACAAAGAAATAAGTGGCGATCTCTTCAAACGGATCAACGAGAGTATTGTTCTTTCGTTTGAAGGTATCGTTTATAGAATAAGCAATTAATTGAAATGTCGATAGGGGACATTCGCACCGTTAGCTATCCTGTATAACTTTAGCAATGGTATTCGAAAAAATAAGAAGTTCCACTCGTTTGCTATTCTCTGTCCGATGGAACTAATCATTGAGGCAGTGGTAAAAAGCTTAGAAGAAAATAACTAGCAATTTTGTCTGACTTTCTGTGAGGCATGTATTTCTTCAACATATGTGTAATGAAAGTAGGGAATAATATGAAACAAAAGGATTTATTTAAAAATGGCAACGCGTTTTTAGTCCTTCCAGTGATCATGATCTCAATTTTAGTTTTTATACCAATGGGGTTAGCGCTGATCACCTCTTTTCAAAGTGGACCTCCGGTAAACATGACATTCAACGGATTAGGAAATTATCAACGAATGTTAGGAGATTCAACTTTCCGTAAAGCATTTTTCAATACCTTTTTATACTTATTAGTACAGGTTCCTGTCATGTTGTTTTTGGCATTGTTTATTTCCAATCTATTGAATGATAAAAAATTGAAGTTCAAAGGATTGTTCAGAACAGCGATCTTCTTGCCATGTATTACCTCAATGGTCAGCTATTCTTTGATCATGAAAAGTTTATTTTCCCAATCAGGTTTAATCAATAACCTTTTAGTTGGAATTGGCTTGATTGATAACCCGATCGGTTGGTTGACTCATCCATTCTGGGCAAAAGTATTGATCATTATTTCCATCACATGGCGTTGGACAGGGTATAATATGATTTTCTTTTTATCTGGTATGCAAAACATCGATCCAGAAATATACGAAGCTGCTGATATTGATGGCGCATCAAGGTGGCAACAGTTCATTAAAATCACGATACCTAACTTGAAACCAATCATTTTGTTTACGTCGATCACTTCAACGATCGGTACCTTGCAATTATTTGATGAGGTACAAAATATCACTGGTGGTGGGCCAGCAAATGCAACAACGACATTGTCACAATATATCTATAATTTGAGTTATAAATTCACCCCGAATTTTGGTTATGCCGCAGCTGTTTCTTTCGTTATCGTACTATTTATTGTCTTGTTATCAGTGATTCAAACTAAAATAGGGAGTGAGAGCAAATGAGAGAAATGACAAGTAGTCAACCCCGGTCAATTACAAAAAAGCAAGTGAGTATCGGACAGTTACTCTTAAGCATTTTTAAATATACCTCTTTAGTCATCGTTTCCTTTATTTCAATTTTCCCGTTTGTTTGGATGATTTTAGGGATGACAAATACAGCAGTCGATATTAGTTCAGGTAAACTGATGATCGGTGAAAATTTAGTGATCAATTTCCAAAATCTCTTTTCGAATGACTTGAATTTTTCACGCTCTCTACTTAATTCTGCAATGATCGCTGTGGTTACAACGATTTTTGCTTTATTGATCTCCTCCATGGCAGGTTATGGCTTTGAGATCTATAAGAGTAAAAGAAAAGAAGTCGTCTTTAATATTTTGTTATTATCGATGATGGTCCCTTTTGCGGCATTGATGATCCCGCTATATCGGATGTTTTCACAATTGAATGGTACGATATTAGGAATCAATAGTTTTCTAGTCGTCATCTTACCTTCAGTAAGTACCGCTTTTTTGATTTTCTTTTTCCGCCAAAACGCGAAATCCTTTCCTAAGGACCTAGTAGAGGCGGCACGTTTAGACGGTCTTAAAGAATTAAGTATTTTCTTTCGTGTCTATTTACCAACAGCTAAAAATACGTATGCCGCAGCGGCGATCATCACGTTTATGAGTAGTTGGAACAATTACCTCTGGCCTTTAGTGGCGTTACAATCTCCAGATAAACGAACAGTTCCATTAGTATTATCAGCCATGGGGGCATCCTATACACCAGACTATGGTATGATCATGAGTGGACTGGTGATTGCGACCTTACCAACTGCACTCGTGTTTTTCGTTTTACAAAAACAATTTGTTCAAGGGATGATTGGTTCTGTCAAATAGACAGACATAAGCCTGAAATTTCATGTTCAGGTACTATCGCTTGAATGATCAAAAATATGAAAAACGTCACCTTCAGATTTACAATATGAGGATAACTTTTGTTATAAAATAAACTTATTTAAAATAAGCGGTAAAAGCCAGAAATAGTTTATCTATTTCTGGCTTTTATTGCTTATATCATGTATTTTAGCCTTTTTTTGCATAGATATAAAACAATATTTGTCGATTTTTTTTGATGCTCTAGTTAGTTTTTTTGCTGTTTTTTTTACCGTTTTTACATAAAAATGGTATCGCTTACTGTTTTTCCTCGTAAACTTACTTTTAATCAGGTAAACTAGAAGTAAAGGAGGAGGATACATGAGAAAAAATTTTAAAGAAGTAATCATTGCGATCATGCCCATGACGATATTGATCGTTATCCTGACCTTTGTATTTGCACCATTAGATGTTGAAAGTATGGGAAGATTCATTTTAGGAGCAATCATGATGATGGTTGGTATGAGTCTCTTTTTGTTTGGTGCGGATTATTCGATGATGGAAGTTGGTGATTTAGTCGGTAAATATATGATCAAAAAGAAAAGTCTACCAATCGTTATTAGTTTGGGTTTTCTGATTGGAATCGTGATCACGATTGCCGAACCGTCTGTACAAGTATTAGGTCAACAAGTATTTGATATTTCGGATGGAGAGATTGGTCGAGTCTTATTGATCGGTATAGTCAGTGTGGGAACTGGTGTATTTTTAGCTTTTGCCTTACTAAGAGTCGTATTTAAACTGTCGTATTATCGATTGATGGTGATCGGTTATCTTGCGGTACTCATCGCTTCCTTTTTCACAAGTAACGAATTTATGCCGATTGCTTTTGATGCAGGTGGAGTCACAACCGGCCCAGTGACTGTTCCGTTTATTCTAGCCTTGGCTGGTGGAATGACAAGCATGATCCGCCAAGGGAAAAATGAAAATGATAGCTTTGGAATGGTTGGTATTGCCTCACTTGGTCCTATCTTGGCTGTCATGATCTTGGGGGTGATCTTCCAATGAATTTTTTGGTCACTTTTTTTACAGGTATTGGACAAGTCGGATATGAAGTCATCCTTGCGGTGGCACCAATCGTGATCTTATTTGTACTGATGAACTTTCTTTCATTTAAATTAAGAAAAAAACGTTTTTTTGATATCATGAAAGGTTTTTTGATCACAACTATCGGATTAATTCTATTTTTACATGGTGTAAATATTGCTTATGTACCAGTGGGACAACACCTGGGGAGTGCAATTGCTTCTTTAGCGAATAATCAGATCCTGATTCCTTTAGGGTTTGTTATGGGATTTTTAGTAGGTTTTGCAGAGCCAGCCATCCATGTGATGGTCAAACAAGTCGAAGAATTAAGTGAAGGTCGGATTCATGCAAAAGTAATGTTAGCAGTGATCTCGATTGGGATCGGTTTAGCAGTCGGTCTGTCCATGTGGCGCTTATTAGCTGGTTTTTCTCTTTATTATTTCTTGGTCCCTGGATATGGTTTAGCATTTGTCTTAGGTGCAAAAGTTGACAAGATTTTTCTATCGATGGCTTTTGATAACGGTGGCGTCGCCACAGGACCGATGTGTTCTACCTTTATTTTGTCTATGAGTGTGGCAATCGCCACACAGATCGACGGTCGAGATCCAATTATTGATGGATTTGGTGTGGTGGCAATGATCGCATTGACACCGATACTATCGACATTAGTCTTAGGGTTCATATATAAACAAAAAGGCAAAAAAGATCAGAAAAACAAAGAAAAATTACAACAAATGGAGGAACAACAATGAATGATTTAGTCGCACTAAATCTCGAGATGATCGTCACGATCGTGGATGGTGGTATTGGGGAAGATGTGATCGATTACTCAAAGAAGGCTGGCGCATCTGGGGGGACGATTTTACATGGACGTGGTTCTGGAGTCCATGACACAGGAAAATTCTTAGGGTTGGATATCTCACCGGAAAAGGATATCGTTCTGACATTAGTACCAGATACTTTGACAAATGAAGTGATGGATGCGATCGGAAAAGGTATCAAGATCGATGTTCCGGGCAATGGTATTTGTTTTAGTATTGATATCGATAAAGTGATTGGTATTACGAAAATCCATCAATATCGCGAAGTCGTTGACATGAAAGATTTGTTAGAAGATAATTGAAACTCATCCAAATGCAAGTTGCTAAATTCGGAATAGCACTTACCTTGAAATATACTAAAATTTGATAATCTTATTTTGACAATAAGTCGAAAAAAACAAAATAGACCTTGTGCTATTTTAAGTTTTTTACGGCTTTTTCTTTTACCAAAAATCCTTGTCTATTTTGCTGGATCAGTATTTTTTAGGTTATAACTTAAAATTATGAATAAAGAAAGTTTTGATTAGATAAACTTTAGATGATTTGGGATTGATGATTTCAGAGACAGGTAGAACCTATATCAAGAGTTTGTCCCAGAATTCCCATCTTCTGTAATTAGTGATGAAGCTAAATTAAGAGAGCTAATTACTTCACCGATTAAAGGGGATTTCCCCGAAGATTCAAATCCGAATTATCGTGTATTTTCTGGTATCGATATCACTAAAGCGCTAGAATCACTCAAACGATTTCTAGAATAATTTACTGTAGAGTTTAAAAATGCGCAGGAAGATTTCCAGAAATTTATAGAGAAGGAACTATCAAAAGAAGAGACTCCTGCAACTACGCCTGCGGGAGCTTAATTAATCGAAAGGTTTAGATGAGGTGATGCAGAAAATCAAGAACAAATATAAAAAAATTATGAAGCGCTTGTTATCAGTTGAAAAAAAGTGCACAGCTTCTTCAACAAATAGAGGATTTTAATTTTAAAAATATTTGGCTTGTTTCTACTGATTTACTGCATGATGAGGTGACAAAGAATCACTACTCACAAATTAAAGGATTCATGAGTGCACAAGCGTTTGTCATGCGGTTTGCCCCTGAATGTCGAATTATTTTCATCCTTGATAGTTTTTCATGTGGATCTAGCTACTAGACCAAGGATTCAAGTGCAGCCAAGTCCCAAAGATACTCTTATGCACGAAGTGACCCATATTGTCGCATCATCGGACGATTTGATAAGTTATCTAAGGAGTCCGATAGGTTTCAGGAATAGTGGAGAAGATCTTCGAAAGAGATACGAAAAAATTTCTGAAGCTAATTCATGGCGAGGGGGTTAATTCTTTTGTGGAAAATGTAAGTGACATGTTAAAATTGCCGGCTGTCACAAAATAAGCTGTCTTGAATGCTGTACTGACTGACAAAATGTTAAAAGCAAACCTTCAAATAACCGATGCTGAGATGCTAATGGCTTGTATTCTTGATAATTGGATTAGGACGAAACTTTTTTGAGCGCGCACCCATGAAAAGAAGTCTAGCTGACCAACTAGGAAACGGCGACCTATTGTTTGTTCTTGCTGTGATGAAAGTAGTTAATGTGGAGAATTTAATATATGAGCATCCATTGGAAACTACCTTAGAAAACGCGGAAATAACGACAGCAATCAACGTCTCACAGCTTACACAGGCCCCTTCGGGAAATAGCATTTTTTCAACAATTAAAAATATAGGTAAAACAAATAGTAATGATACGAATACAAGGCTTATTAACGAGCAAAAAATCAGAAGGCGCGCCGAAATGAATCTATAAGTTGTCAGACACCTTTAGATTCAGATACTCGGTAACGGTTATCGAATCTCCCAAATATCAAATACATGAATAAAAAAACTAATAGAGCCATGAAAAAGTTTTTTATATGCGCATAAAATTCAAAGAATAAGATTTTATGAAATCTTCAGCATATTTGCACACAAACAGTTGAAAATATGCTATTTTGTAGTAGAAAAAAGGGGGAAAAGAATGAATTTTTTAGTTGTTTTAAAAGATACGATTCTCAAACGGTCGACATTCATCTATACGCAAATCGATGAACAAAAAACAGTCTTGCATTTTTCGCCGGAGTTTCATTTAGAAGGGTTGACGATTGGGGAAATTTATGAACAAGGTGGCATTCAAGCTGCGAAGCAATTTTTTGTTCAAGAACTTCAACTGCCATTGAATGACTATCTTGAAGTATCATTAAATGAGTGGGACAAAGCAATTTCAGAACTTTTCCCTCAAGGAATCAACGTAGAGTCGGGTACCACTGAAGTACATCTATCGGTGAAAGATCTACAACGTCAGATGCGTTACCAGATCGATGAAGAAGGCTCTCTTTCAATCTTTCAGCGGCAGCAAAAGATATTAAAAAGTTTTTTAAAACAAATCAGCCGAAAAAGAAATTTGTTTAAAACAACGCAGTTACTAAAAAAATATCCAGAATTATTACACACATCGATCCAGTTTCCACAATTGCTCTCGTTGATCCGTCGTTTTGTACGCTTGAAGGAAATCCAATCTAAGAAGTTAACATTCCCTTTACAAGATACCTTTCGAGTAGTAAAACGTGAAGATGAAAAAAAACTGATCGTGATCGATTTTATGAGGAACCGTCATGTGTTACAACAAATGACGATGGAAAAGGCCAACTAAGGCTTTTTCTTTTTGAATAAAAGAGAAATGGAGAAAAAAATGGGACCTATTTGGATACAACGTATAATGAAAGCTCAACAAAAATATCAACAAGTCATGAAAGGAAGATATGCGCGTCTTGATCCATTGAATCGTTTATTTTTAGTTTTAGGATTATTTTTCTTTGTCGTTAGATATTGGTTGCCTTTCAGTTTAGGCTATCTACTCTTCTTCGTTTTTATCGCTTTGACCATCGCTCGATTTAGTTCAAAGAAAATCTATGTTCGTTCAAACGAAAATCAAGCGTATTTACAAAAAACAGTTGCGATCAAAAGCTGGTTTACGAAAATGAAAAATAAACTGAAACGTCAACCCGAACAACAAGCTAGCGCTACCTACACGATTTTTTCATGTCCAACTTGTCAACTCAAGCAAAGGGCGCCGAAAGGCAAGGGTGAGATTCGAGTGACTTGCAAAAAGTGCGGCACGCAATTCACAACAAAGGTATAAAAAAATATTAGTCAAATGTCTAGTGAAATGAGTAAAGAAGGAGTAAAAGAATGATTAAAAATTACATTTGGGATTTTGATGGGACTTTGTTCGATACGTATCCGGCGATGGTTGAAGGAGTATCTCAAGCATTACAAGATTTTGGTATCGAACGACCAAAAAAGGAAATATATCGCGTGATGAAGCAAGAATCGGTGAGAAAATTACGAGAAAGTTACCAATTAGAAGAAGTCTCCTTCAATCAATTATTTCATCAATATGAAGAACAATATCAAGAACTCTCAGTACCGTTCAAAGAGACTGAAATGGTTTTACGTCGTTTAAAACAGAATGGAGCAAAACATTATATTTTAACACATCGTGTAACGGCTTCTACTTGGAAACTTTTAAAAGTCTTTGAGCTAGCAGATTTGATCGAAGAAGTGATTGGTATCGACCAAGGCTTTGCCAGAAAACCAGCACCTGATGCAATCAATCACTTGATCGATCGTTATCATTTAGATCCAGATAAAACGATGATGGTAGGGGATCGAAGATTAGATATTGAAGCGGGGGTCAATGCAAAGATCCACACTTGCCTATATGATATTGATCATTTCTTAGGGGAGATTCCTGCCGATCATATTGTGGCAAATCTAGCGGATATTTTAGCAATCGAAAAGAATGCAGAATAAGTATCCCCTTTCAACTTTAGTTATGCTATAATTTAAACAGAGGAGTGATAAAATGGAGATTAGAAGACAAAAAGAAGTAGTAGAAGCTTTTCATTATGATTTTTTAAAACCTGATCAAGAGGTACAAACTGACTTAAAAGTAGGTTTTTCACCACTAAAAGAGACAATTGAAAACTATCCGAAAGAACATAGCATCGTTGGTGCCCGTTTAGAATTTCGTTTAGTATTTGATACATATGTGTTATCTGGAAGCGTTAGTCAAATCAACCACATCTTGAATCGCAAAGTCCAAGATCAAAATGATGTGACGCAAGAAGAGGTCGATGAATTAGTGGCCCCACTTTTTGAAATGGTCAAACGTCTGGCCTATGAAGTAACAGAGATCGCCTTGGATGCGCCAGGTGTGAAATTGAACTTCCAATCAGAAAAAGAAGAAAAAACCAAAGAATAAAATTAAGAAAAAACACCAGTGATAGTTATTAGCTATCACTGGTGTTTTTTTCTATTACTAATTGTAAGCAAAAGTAAGGAAAAATTTCGGAAAATAGTCTAGAATGAATAAGTCACTGAAAAAAATATTTTCAGGAGAAGAGCTGAAGAGTTCTTCTCGGGAACCTTTACTTCCTTAGATGGACTTGTCATTACAAATTAAGAGGAGGATGAAAATGACAACACTCATCACAGTTTTAGTGGTTCTAGTTTTTGCGGCATTATTATATGTGTTTTATCGTATGCAAAAGCGCCATGCAAAATTTTCAACGCGGGTTTACACTGCGCTAGCTGCCGGTATCGTATTCGGGGGCGCGTTGCAACTGATTTTTGGAGTAGAAAACGAGGTTATTACGCAATCCATGGATTGGATCAGTATTGTTGGGAACGGCTACGTTAGTTTCTTACAAATGTTGATCATGCCTTTAGTCTTTGTTTCAATCGTTGCGGCTTTTACAAAAATGAAAGTATCAGAAAAATTAGGTAAAATCAGTGCAACGGTGCTGACCACTTTATTAGCAACAACGGCTATTTCCGCATTGATTGGGATCGGTGTGACGATCGCATTTGGTCTTCAAGGTGCCGAATTTACGCAAGGAGCGGCCGAAACTGCTCGTATTTCTGAGTTAGCGACACGACAAGAAACAGTGGAAGGATTAAGTATCCCACAACAAATCTTGTCATTTATTCCTAAAAATATTTTTGCAGACCTTGCCGGAACTCGTGCAACAAGTACGATTGCTGTCGTGATCTTTGCGGCATTTGTTGGGGTTGCTTACTTAGGAATCAAACGAAAAGCACCAAAAGAAGCATCATTCTTTGCTGATATGATCGATAGCTTGTACCGTATCGTGATGCGTATCGTGACGTTAGTCTTGCGTTTGACACCTTATGGCGTGTTCGCATTGATGACGAACGTGATGGCAACAAGTGATTTTGATGCCATTTTGAACTTAGGTAAATTTGTGTTAGCGTCTTATCTTGCATTGTTTGCAGTGATGATCGTTCATTTCTTGATTTTGATCGGTGTGAAAGTCAGCCCGATCGACTACTTGAAAAAAACATTTCCAGTACTAAGTTTTGCATTTACTTCACGTTCAAGTGCGGGTGCTTTGCCATTGAATATCGAAACACAAACAAAAGCGCTTGGTGTGGATGAAGCCACAGCAAACTTTGCTGCCAGCTTTGGTTTATCGATCGGTCAAAATGGCTGTGCGGGTGTTTACCCAGCCATGCTAGCGACAATCGTTGCACCAGCAGCTGGAATGGATGTTTTTAGTATTCAATTCATCTTGCTTCTTGTAGCCATTGTAACAATCAGCTCATTCGGAGTAGCTGGTGTCGGTGGTGGGGCAACCTTTGCCTCATTGATCGTATTAGGTTCAATGAACTTACCAGTAGCAATCGTTGGTTTAGTTATCTCCGTTGAACCATTGATCGACATGGCTCGTACAGCTGTCAACGTAAGTGGTAGTATGGTAGCAGGTATTGTTACAAGTGCACGTATCAATGATCTTGATCGAGATGTGATCAAAGATGAAGCAAAAGTCGTTGACGTGAATGCTTAATAAAAAAAACGAAAAGCGAGAGCGAAATGCTCTCGCTTTTTTTACTCTGTAAATATATTCCGAAAAGTGAAAACGTAAAATAATTGATACAAAAATCTATAAAAATATAAGGTAACAAAAACTATCTAATACAATTCTCATCCACCGAAGGGTTATGTATTGCTATAATGAATGTGTAAGCGTTCTATACAGCCTATATTATTCGAGGAGGAACATTCAGCAATGATTCTTCGCAAGTCCAACAGTCCACTTCAAGAATCACCAGTGCAACCACCCCTTAAACCAAGTATCATCGATTCAAAATGACACACGTCCCACGCTTATTGGAAATCTAGAGATTCAAAGTAATCTGACATCCGTCAAAAACTCAGCCAGACAAATCGCTTCAGCCATCTCAGGCGCTGCTGATCATTTGTAAACTGTTGCTCAAGGGTTTTCTACGTTAAATGCTCAATTAAGTTGATAACTTTTTAAGGAGAGACGCTAATGGATCAATGAATCCGAACTCGGCCAAGTCTTAATGGTCTTAGACTTTACGTATGCGTCTTACAAAGTATTGACGACCACTGGTGTGAAGCAGGTGGAGAGTGGTAAGATTGAGGAGGTAGGTGGGGCGATATCAGATGTTAAAATAAAAAAACCTCTTAGTAAAATTAATCAATCACATATAAATAAACATAATATTAATTCTCTCAAGAAACACTCACTGTTTTTAACTGAAAATTAATTAACTGAAAGTTAGATGGAACTAGCTTTTTCAATTCTAATTGGACTAGTGAAGATATAAAAAATATACAGAAATTGCTTATAATGATTTATTGTGATAAGGAAAGAAGGAAGATACTTTTCTATATAAGATAAATTATGCTAAACTAGCTAGGACGAAAAAAGTGGAGGAATGAATAGATGTTTACAAATGAAATGAAAATCATGTTATACGTAGATGACGTTGAAAAAAATGCAGATTTCTGGCAACAGATCGGTTTTGTTGTGTTGGATCGTCAAGAAATGGATGGTACATTGATCATTGAGGTTGCTCAATCAAAAGATGCAGGTACTGCGTTTGTTTTATATGATCGTGAATTTATCGAACAGCATTCACCAGGTACAGCGAGTGGGGCACCTTCTTTGATGTTTTATAGTGAGGATATTTTTGATTTATACAAAAAGATGCAACAATTAGCAGTGACATTAGGTGATTTAGTCCATGTAGGTGAAGAATATGTATTCAATTTTGCAGATCCCGATGGCAATTACTTTGCTGTGACAGGAAAATAATTTACTTACTAATAATGAAGCAAGAACTCCGACTGAAATTTTAGTCGGTTTTTTTGTGTCTTCAAATACATAAATTACAATATTTATATTATGTAAACTATACTTGCGCAAAAATACACAAGCAGAAATATCGTCATTTCATTTATACTTCTTTATACTGTTATGGAATGAATTGAAGGAAGGAAGTAACTAAATGGATTACCAAGTACTACTATATTATAAATATACAACAATCACAGATCCTGAACTTTTTGCGAAAGAGCATCTTGCTTTTTGTCAATCACTAAATTTAAAAGGGCGTATCCTTGTCGCAGAAGAGGGGATCAATGGGACAGTTTCTGGAACAATCGCAGAAACTGAGGCATATATGGAAGCGATGTTGGCAGATGAACGTTTTGCTGACACATTTTTCAAAATTGATCCTAGTGAGGGTCATGCATTCAAAAAAATGTTTGTTCGTGCGCGTCCTGAATTAGTTTCACTAAAACTAGAAGATGACATTGATCCAAAAGAAATGACCGGCGCTTATTTGTCGCCTAAAGAGTTTAAAGAAGCGATTCTTGATGAAGATACGGTTGTGATCGATGCACGAAATGACTATGAATATGATCTAGGGCATTTTAGAGGAGCAGTTCGTCCTGATATCCGTAGTTTTAGAGAACTGCCACAATGGATTCGTGATCATAAAGAAGAATTTATGGAAAAACGGGTCGTGACTTATTGTACAGGTGGGATTCGCTGTGAGAAATTTTCTGGGTGGTTAGTGAGAGAAGGATTCAAAGATGTCGGTCAATTGCATGGGGGGATTGCGACATATGGTAAAGATCCAGAAGTCCAAGGAGAACTATGGGATGGCAAAATGTACGTTTTTGACGAGCGTATCGCTGTCGATATCAATCGCGTAGATAAGCAGATCGTTGGGAAAGACTGGTTTGATGGTACTCCTTGTGAACGTTACATCAACTGTGGAAATCCAGAGTGCAATCGTCAAATGTTAGCCTCAGTGGAAAACGAAGAAAAACATTTAGGCTCATGTTCAGTAGCATGTGCTAAACATCCGCATAATCGCTATGTTAAAGAAAGAAATCTATCTGCGGAAGAAATCGACGCTCATTTAGCAGCATTTGTATAATTTTTCTAAAAATCAAAGCAGACGTAGTTAGTGTTTATAAATAAAATGAGAGTCATGAAATTTGTTCTTCAAATTTTCGTGGCTCTCATTTTCATCTGAAATCAGGAGATTTTTCTCTTAACTATTCGGAAATTGTTGCTACCTATGAGGATAAAATTGCGATATAATCAAATGAAAAGGTGGTGGTGTCATGAATAAACCATTTGTCTATGCAATCGGTGATGTCCATGGAAGTTATAATCTTTTTCAAAAGCTATTAACACATTATGATCCACATATTCATCAATTAGTCTTGATTGGTGATTTGAATGATCGTGGACCAAAAACAAAAGATTGCTTATTACTAGGAATGAAGTTAGTGAAAGAAACTGGTGCGGTCTACTTACGAGGCAATCATGAAGAGTATTTCTTACAGTTTCTCCAAGAACCAGAAGACTGGTATCCGTCTTACTTAAGAAATGGTGGAAGAGAAACAATGGAAAGTCTTTTGCATCCAGGTGCAGCAGAAGAATATTCACCAACTGAGATTGCCATGATGATTCGTTCAAGATATCGTGAATTGGTCGATTTTTTATGTAATTTGCCTTTATATTATGAATGGGAAAACTATCTTTTTGTCCATGCGGGTGTTGATCTAACTAAAAAAGATTGGCGTGATACTAGCCCTGGAGATTTTTTATGGATTAGAGAGCCTTTTCATGAGCATAAGAATCGGACTGATAAGACGATCGTATTTGGTCATACGATCACGCCGTTACTCCATGGAGATATGCAGACAACTGATTTGTGGATACAAGATCAGAAAATCGGGATCGACGGTGGGGCTGTCTTTGGCGGATCGATGCATGGTGTCGTTTTTGAACCAACTGGAATCATCCAAGATATCGAGTATCAAAACAATCAAGGACCATGGCAACCACGTGATTGATCAGAAAAAGTTTTTGATAAAAGTGTATAGTTCTGATAAATAAGCCGAGAAACCCGAAATTTGTTCTTCAAATTTTTGGGCTTTTTAGCTTAGTCCTGAAGGTCAGTTTTTGGAAAACCGATTATACATTTTCAAATTAAAAACAAAAATGAATTTTATTTTTGTTCTAGACACTGTTTAGTTACATTTAGAATTACTAGAATCTATGCTAAAATAAATCAGTATGATTTTTTGATTCTTGCTTTTTAATGAATAAACCGTAGTAGGAATCGATTTCGACTTAGAAAAGAGGCTATTTAATGACAGACAAAGTAAATCCAACGATTCTAGATCTTGTAAAGAAAGAATTGGCAGATTATCAAGCAAAACAGTTGACGACTGTTTTAAATCTATTAGCAGAAGGAAATACGGTGCCTTTTATTGCTCGTTACCGTAAAGAAATGACCGGAAGCTTGGACGAAGTACAAATCCGTGAAATTGAAGAGCGCTATGCTTATTTAGAAAATTTGGAAAAACGTAAAACCGAAGTCTTGCGTTTGATTGATGAACAAGGAAAATTGACTCCAGAATTACAACAAAGTATTACACAATCTGTAAAGATGCAACAAGTAGAGGATTTGTATCGTCCATACAAACAAAAACGAAGAACGAAAGCGACGATTGCGAAAGAAAAAGGGTTAGAACCTTTAGCAACTTGGTTATTGACCTTTTCATCTGAAGATGTTTTGACCGAAGCAACTAAATACGTCACTGAAGAAGTTCCGTCTCCTGAAGAAGCCTTACAGGGTGCCCATGAGATCATTGCAGAGCAGGTAAGTGACAATGCAAAATTCAGAACATGGGTCCGCTCATATACGTACAATAAGGGGCTATACGAAAGTACCGTCAAAAACAAAGAAAATGATGAAAAAGGCGTATATGAAATGTATTACGAGTTTTCTGAACCAATTCATAAAATTGTTTCTCATCGCATCTTAGCAACCAATCGTGGAGAAAAAGAAGAAGTGTTGAAAGTCAATCTTACGGTTGATGAAGCTGCGATTTTAACTTATTTGGAGAAACAATTGATTCCTGATACAGCTTCGCCTTCTGCTAGTTCTGTTCGTTTAGCGATTCACGATAGTTACAAACGATTCATCCAACCTGCGATTGAGCGGGAGGTCCGTAATGAATTGACCGAAAAAGCGGACGAGCAAGCCATCGCTATATTTGGTGAAAATCTGCGTAACTTGTTATTACAACCACCTTTAAAAGGGAAAGTTGTCTTAGGATTTGACCCAGCTTATCGTACCGGCTGTAAATTAGCAGTGGTGGATGCGACTGGTAAGGTTTTAGCGATCGAAGTGATTTACCCGCATAAACCGGCAAATCAAGCAAAAAGAGCCGAAGCAGGTCCTGCATTTGTGAAATTGATTGATCAGTACCACGTGGATATGGTTGCAATCGGTAATGGGACGGCGAGCCGTGAATCGGAGTTATTTGTGGCAGAACAGTTGAAGTTAGCCAAACATCAAGCGTTTTATGCCATCGTCAATGAAGCCGGAGCTTCTGTCTATTCCGCAAGTGATATTGCCCGTAAAGAATTTCCTGAGTTACAAGTCGAAGAACGGAGTGCAGTTTCGATTGCTCGAAGATTACAAGACCCGTTGGCTGAACTAGTGAAAATCGATCCGAAGGCTGTTGGTGTGGGACAATATCAACATGATGTTTCACAAAAAAGATTAGCAGAACAGTTGGATTTTGTTGTTGAAACGGCAGTGAACCAAGTAGGGGTCGATGTCAATACAGCGAGTCCTCAGTTGTTGCAACATATTTCTGGTCTAAATAAGACGACTGCTCAAAACATCGTAACGTATCGTGAAGAAAATGGTGCATTTGCTTCTCGAACGCAATTGAAGAAGGTCCCACGTTTAGGGCCAAAAGCATATGAACAAGCAATCGGTTTCCTACGTGTGCCTGGTGGCAAACATGTACTGGACAACACCGCGATCCATCCAGAGAGTTATGCAGTAGCAAAAGAGATCATACAGGCAAACCAATTATCTGAAAAGGATTTAGGAACGAAAGAAGCAATTGAAACATTAAGTCAGATTTCTCTACAACGCTTGGCACAACAAGTGCAAGTAGGTGAAGAAACATTAAAAGATATTCTTGAGGGGTTGACCCAACCAGGACGAGATATGCGAGATGAAATGCCTGCGCCACTTTTACGTTCAGATGTATTGAGTATGGAAGATTTAAAACCCGGCATGGAATTAAAAGGAACAGTTCGCAATGTCATCGATTTTGGCGCATTCGTCGATATTGGTGTGAAACAAGATGGTTTAGTCCACATTTCTAAATTAAGCAATAAATTCGTCAAACATCCAACTGACGTGGTTTCCGTTGGTGATGTCGTCACTGTTTGGATCGAACAAGTGGATACGAACAAAGGGCGTATCAGTCTGACGATGCTTTCGCCTTACGAGGATCAAGCGTGACACAAGAAGAATTGCAACAGTTAGTCGAAGAGATTTCTTGGACAAGCTTCCAGCGTCCGTTCATGCACCAAGCAATGTTCAACAAACGTTTGAAAACAACAGGTGGTAGGTATCATTTGAATGATCACCATTTGGATTTTAATCCGACGATGTTTGCAGTAGCCGATCAAGCAACGATCATCGGGATAATCAAGCATGAGCTGTGTCATTATCATCTTCACTTGACCGGAAAAGGCTATCGTCATCGTGATTCAGATTTCAAACATTTATTGGTAAAAACGGGTGGCTTACGTTATGCACCTGCTATTCCTTCAAATAGAAAGCAAAAAATCGAAGGATATCAATGCCAAAAGTGTGCTGAATGGATTTATCGTAAAAGGAAAATCAATACAGATCGCTATTTGTGTGGGCGTTGTAGAGGACGATTGGTATGGAAAGAAACCACGTACGTGGATGTTGAATAATTGTATGAGGAGAGGACCAGAATGACAGGTGAACCATCAAGAATTGCAGACTGGAATTGCTTATTGGATTTTTTAGCAGACCCTGACCCACAGGAGTGTTCGGAACTAAAAGCACCAACACTGATTCTGGCTGGGAATTGTCTGCCGATCCTATTAGATGAAGTAGCAAAGGCTTACTTGAGCCAGCAGGTCGCGCAAATCGTTTTAGTTGGTGGGATCGGACATGCGACAAAGTATCTCTATAAAAATTTTGAAAAACAAGGATTCTTATTTGAACAAGGTTTAAGTGAAAGTGAGATTTGTGCCCACTATTTGCTTGAAAAATATAGGTTACCTGAACAGGCACTATTGTTAGAAACGAAGTCAACCAATTGTGGCGAGAATGCTTCATTTTCTTACAATTTATTAAAAGCACAGGGCCCATTACCTGAACGTGTTCTTTTGATGAATGATCCCACCTTGCAACGACGAACAAAGGCGACTTTTGAGAAGGAATGGGGCAATGAGTCTGTCCATTTTTATAACTATGTACCGATACTTCCACAAGTGACAGAAAGTACCAAGGGATTTAACTTCTCTGATCAAAGACTAAATGACTTGTGGCCCTCTGATTATTTCCAAGCCTTAGTATTTGGAGAAATGGTTCGTTTGAAAGATGATGCCCAAGGTTATGGACCTAATGGAACGGGATTTATCGGTCATGTCGACATCCCAGATGAGGTGTGGTCTGCTTATTTACGTCTTTTAGCAACCAATGAAAAAATTTCTCTAAAAAGGTAGTCAGGATACTAATATTCAAGGAACGAAAAATCATCCGAATAAATTTGGTTGAAATTTTTTATTGTTTATAAGATAATGGGTTTCGTGTTGAATGTATGAATAAAATAATGGATGATAGTTAAGAGAAGAGGATTCAAATGAAAAATCAAGAAAATTTGTACCACTTTGTTGGTATTAAAGGCTCCGGCATGAGCTCTTTGGCACTTGTATTACATGAAAAAGGATTAAACGTTCAAGGATCAGATATCGAAAAATATTTCTTTACCCAAAGAGATTTAGAAAAAGCCAATATCCCGATCTTGCCGTTTGATGCAGAAAACGTCAAACCAGGAATGATCGTGATCGCCGGCAATGCTTTTCCAGATTCACACGAAGAGATCCAACGTGCAAAAGAGCTTGGATTAGAAGTGATCCGTTACCATGATTTTATTGCAGATTTTATCCAAAATTATACTAGTATCGCTGTCACTGGTTCCCATGGGAAAACAAGTACAACAGGATTATTATCACATGTATTGACGGGGATTCGTCCGACAAGTTACTTGATTGGTGACGGCACTGGTCATGGTGATCCAGAGGCTGAGTTCTTTGCTTTTGAAGCATGTGAATATCGTCGCCACTTTTTAGCTTACTCTCCTGATTATGTGATCATGACGAATATCGATTTTGATCATCCTGATTATTATACAAGTATCGATGATGTTTTTTCAGCTTTCCAAACGATGGCAAAACAAGTCAAAAAAGCGATCTTTGCTTACGGAGATGACGACTATTTAAGAAAGTTAGAAGCGGATGTGCCAATCTATTATTACGGTATGAATGAAGATGACGATATCCAAGCACGTAATATTGAACGAACGACAACTGGTTCAGCTTTTGATGTGTTCCATGGCGAAGAATTTGTCGGACACTTTACAGTTCCAGCATTTGGAAAACATAATATTTTGAATGCACTTGGTGTTATCGCAGTTGCCTACTTCGAGAAGTTAGACGTGAAAGAAGTTGCTGACGAAATGTTGACATTCCCTGGAGTGAAACGTCGTTTTAGTGAGAAAATCGTGGCTGATATGACAGTCGTTGATGACTATGCTCACCATCCAGCTGAAATCAAAGCAACTATTGATGGCGCACGTCAAAAATATCCAGACAAAGAAATCATTGCAGTCTTCCAACCACATACATTTACTCGTACGATTGCCTTGATGGATGAATTTGCCGAGGCCTTAGATTTAGCTGACCGTGTGTATCTATGTGATATTTTTGGTTCTGCCCGTGAAGAACAAGGGGACGTTAAAATCGAAGACCTAGGAGCAAAAATCAAAAAAGGTGGTCAAGTAATCAAAGAAGATAACGTTTCGCCGTTATTAGACTACCACGAAGCAGTGATTATTTTTATGGGGGCTGGTGATGTTCAAAAATTTGAACAAGCCTATGAAAAATTATTGAGCAGTACAACGAAAAACGTTCTGTGATCAGTTAAGTGAATAAAAAAAGTTAGCGTCAAAAGGGATTGTCATGTGACAGCCCTTTTGACGTTTATTTGTGGGTGATGGGTAGTTCTTTTTCAGTAATGTTTCGCCTGCTTATAGTGACCCTACGTCTTCGATCGAATTAAGAAATCCTAAAGTATCCAGACAAAATACGAACGGTTTTTATTAAACTATGCTATAGTCTTCAATAAATAATGTACGATCATCGAAGGGATTGCTTACATAAGTGAAAGTCCAAAGCATGTTCTGTAACTTGCGTTTTTTGTATGATTTGGTACAATTGGTACGAATGAATAAATAAACTGGAGGGTTTAAACTTGAACATAAGTAAACCGCGTAAATTAGGAAAAACAATCAATGAAATCGAGGAAGGTGACTCGTTATCTTTAACAGAATCAATTGAAGATAATCAGTTATTATTATACTTAGGGTTAACAAATGATGCCAATCCTTTATATATCCAACATGATTTTGCACAGAAAACGGAATATCATCAACCCATTGTTCCAACTGTGATGTTAATGGGAATCATTACAAGTGCAGTGTCAAAACACTTGCCTGGTCCAGGTTCTCATGTGGTGAATTTTTCAGCTAATTTTGTCGAGCCGGTTTTTCATTATGAAACATTGACTTTTCAGTTTGAAGTCATTCGAGTGGATAAGATGAAAAATGTTGTGACTATTTCAGTGGAGGCCACGAATACACAAGATAATCGTGTATTAGATGCAGTAGTCATGGTACAACCACCAGAATTAGAACAAGAATTAACTCTTGAAAGTGAAGGTGAATAAGATGAACAATCAAATCATATCAAATAGTATCAACCGCTTTTATGCGAAAGTCTACGGATTTTTAGGAATCGGTCTAGCGTTGAGTGCGATCACTTCCTATTTAGCGATCCAAGTCTTTCCTTATCAAGTAGCAAGCTTCATCAATAATTTTCCATTAGGTTTTATGGGATTATGGATCGTCCAAATCATTTTGGTTTTAGTTTTAGGAGCAAAAGCACAAAAAAATCCAAGCTTAGCAATCGGTGGATTTATCGCATATTCCTTGTTGAATGGTATAGTTTTAGCTGTTACATTAGCTTTTTATGATATCGGAACAATCACAACTGCCTTTATTTCAGCCACTGGGATGTTCATTGGGATGTCAGCAATCGGGATGTTCACTAAAAAAGATCTAACAGGTGTGGGTCGTGCCGGAATGGCAGCGTTGATCGGTGTGATCATTGCGATGGTCTTGAATGTTTTTATTTTAAGAAGTAGTGCAGTTGAACTGTTCATCTCATTACTACTTGTCGTGATTTTTGCAGGTATCACTGCTTATGATAACCAAAAGATTGCAAACGTATATGTCCAATCAAATGGACAAGCAAGTAGTGGGATTGCCGTATTCCTAGCACTTCAACTATATCTAGATTTCATCAACTTATTCTTAGCATTCTTACGAATCTTTGGACGTAATAACTAAGTAATAACCGAAGAGCAAGATAAAATATCTCTCATATGAAAAGAAAGAATCCACAGAATTTGATCGTCAAATTCTAGTGGGTTCTTTTTTGGTCATCGATACCAGTAATCTCTGTTTTTTTATTTTTATCCTAAATTACTTTATTCGTAATCTAGTATAAACGGCGTTCAAAAAGTAACACTGGTGTCTTACGCCTTAGTACGGACCGCTTTTCTAATAACCTTTTGCCTGTCCGTTTTTTCTTTTCGCATTCTTTGGCATTCTTTGTTAGAATGAGAAAGAACTTTATAGTAAGGAGTTAAGCGGATGACTAAAAATAAATTATTACTCGTTGACGGAAATAGTGTGGCCTTTCGTGCATTCTTTGCGTTGCACAATTCGTTGGAACGTTTTAAAAATCGTAATGGGTTGCATACAAATGCAATCTATGCGTTTCATAATATGTTTGAAAATGTCATGCAAAAAGAACAACCAACGCATGTTTTGGTTGCTTTTGATGCGGGGAAGACAACATTCCGAACAGAAATGTACGCAGAATACAAAGGGGGTCGTTCAAAGACACCGGGAGAATTCAAAGAACAAATGCCCTATATCCGTGAGCTTCTAACCGGTCTAGGAGTGAAGTATTACGAGTTGCCGAACTATGAGGCAGACGATATCATCGGTACTTTAGCAAAAAAAGTGGATAAAGAAACATTCGATGTAGTTGTTTTGTCAGGTGACCGAGATTTAACACAATTGGCATCAAAAGAAATCAAAGTCGATATCACTGTGAAAGGTGTAAGTGATATTGAAAGTTATACGCCAGAACATGTGGCGGAAAAATATGATGGCCTTACACCGAAACAAATCATCGATATGAAGGGACTAGCAGGAGATGCTTCTGATAATATCCCTGGAGTAACTAAGATTGGCGAAAAAACAGCGATTAAATTATTGAAACAATATGGTTCCGTTGAAGGGATCTATGAACATATCGACGAAATGAAACAAAGTAAGATGAAAGAAAATCTGATCAATGACAAAGAGCAAGCTTTCTTGTCTAAAAAATTAGCAACGATCGATACCAATGCGCCAGTAGAAGTTGATATTGACTCCCTTGCCTATCAAGGGAAAGACTTAGACAAATTGGTGCCTTTCTTCAAGGAAATGGATTTCAAACAATTTCTTGCTAAATTAGATGTGGTCGAAGAACAAGTCGAAATGAAAGATATTTTGTTTGAAGTGGTCCATGAATACGATGAGAGCATGTTCCAGACAAATATGGCTTTATATGTCGAGATGATGGGCGACAATTATCATACAGAAGACATCGTAGGTGTGGCTTGGGGAACACCAGAGAAAATCTATGTGACAAATGACTTAGCGATTTTTGAAAATGAGGCCTTTCTTTCATGGCTTGGGGACAAGACTCGTCTGAAAAATGTATATGATGCTAAGCGTACGTATGTGGCATTGAATCGCTATGCAACGAAATTACAAGGGATCGACTTTGATGTCTTACTAGGTGCCTATTTATTGGATACGAACGAGAAAAGTGAGGACATCGAAGGGATAGCAACACATTATGGGTATCACGATATCCAATCGGATGAAGCAATCTACGGAAAAGGCGCGAAGAAAGGTCTACCTGAAGATGAAGAAGTTTTCTTTGCCCACCTTGCACGAAAAGTTTCAGCAATCAATGGCTTGACGCCTAAACTAAGTCAAGAATTAGCTGAAAAAAATCAAGAAGATCTTTTCCGAAAAATGGAATTACCTTTGTCGATCATCTTGGCTGAAATGGAAATTACTGGGATCAAAGTGGATGCGACTCGTCTTCAAGAAATGAAGATCGAATTTTCAGATCGATTGAGAGAGATCGAACAAAAAATCTATAAAGAGGCTGGAGAAGAATTCAATCTAAATTCACCTAAACAATTAGGTGTGATCCTTTTTGAAAAGATGGGTCTCCCAGTGATCAAAAAAACCAAAACAGGGTACTCGACTGCGGTTGACGTCTTAGAACAATTACGTGAGCAAGCACCGATCGTTGATGATATTTTGATCTATCGTCAAATCGCTAAAATCCAATCGACCTATGTCGAAGGTTTACTGAAAGTGATCCAATCGGACGGGAAAGTCCATACTCGCTATGTTCAAACATTGACGCAGACAGGCCGTTTGAGTTCAGTTGATCCCAACTTACAAAATATTCCGATCCGTTTAGATGAAGGTCGTAAGATCCGTCAAGCATTCGTTCCTAGAAACAAAGATTGGTTGATTTATTCTTCTGACTATTCTCAGATCGAACTACGTGTATTGGCGCATATCTCAGATGACGAGCATTTAAAAGCTGCCTTTTTAGAAGGACAAGATATCCATTCAAGTACAGCAATGCGTGTGTTCGGCATTGAAAAAGCCGAAGACGTCACACCAAATATGCGTCGTCAAGCGAAAGCAGTCAATTTTGGAATCGTTTATGGGATTTCTGATTATGGATTATCACAAAACTTAGGCATTACTCGTAAAGCGGCTCAACAATATATCGATACGTACTTTGAAAAATATCCAGGTGTCAAAGAATACATGGAGCGTATCGTTCGTGAAGCGAAAGATCAAGGTTTTGTAGAAACGTTATATCATCGTCGTCGTTATTTACCCGATATCAATTCAAGAAACTATAATATTCGTTCATTTGCCGAACGGACAGCGATCAATACACCGATTCAAGGAAGTGCGGCGGATATCCTGAAAATCGCCATGATCGAATTGGACAAACGCTTGAAAGAATCGGACTTGCAAGCGACGATATTGCTTCAAGTGCACGATGAATTAGTATTTGAAGTGCCAGAAAGTGAATTAGAGATGTTAGATAAATTAGTCAGCGAAGTAATGGAACAGGCGGTTGCTTTACATGTTCCACTGATCACAGACAGCAGCTGGGGCAAAACATGGTATGAAGCCAAATAATTCTTAACTTTTATACCGATGGACAAACATCGAGGAAAGATCATGGATCGGGTTCGTTCGATGCAGGGTTAGATTGTAACAGAGATGTCCAGCTCTGAGAATAAGGCGAGAAACCCGAAAATTGTTTTTCAAATTTTGGGGTTTCTTGGCTTATTTCTGAAGTAGTTGCTTGTGGAACACCGTTTATTCTATTTTAAGTTCAAGGACAAATATAGTTTTTATTTTTGTCTCAGATAAGTTCGATTCAAAATCAAATAAGTGAAAATTGTAGGTGAGAAAAAGGATGCCCGAATTACCAGAAGTTGAAACTGTCCGTAGAGGATTAGAGAAATTAGTGAAAAACAAAAAAATCAATAACGTCCAAGTGCTATGGCCGAGAATCATTGAACAACCGGAGGTACCGATTTTTGAAGCAACGTTAATTGGTGAAACCATCGAATCGATCGGTCGCAGAGGGAAATTTTTGATTTTTCACTTGAGTCATTATGAAATGATCTCTCATTTACGGATGGAGGGGAAATATCAATATTTTAAAAAAGAAGAACCGATCGATAAACACACACATGTGATTTTTTCTTTTGAAGATGGCAGCCAATTACGATACCACGATGTACGAAAATTCGGCCGTATGACGATCGTTGAAAAAGGAGCGAGCAATACCTATAAAGGAATTTTGAAATTAGGTCCAGAGCCTTTACCAGATTTATTCTTATTAAAAGACTTTACCTTAGGGCTACAAAAGTCACACAAAGCCATCAAACCTTTGTTACTTGATCAAAAGTTGGTCACAGGACTAGGAAATATCTACGTAGATGAAGCATTATGGGAAGCGAAGATCCATCCAGAGCAACCAGCTGATTCTTTACGCCCAAAAGAAATCAAATTACTCCGTCAAGCAATCATTGATGTGTTGTCACGAGCAGTTGAAGCAGGGGGAACAACGATCCGAAGTTATCTCAATGCGTTAGGTGAATCAGGGAGTTTCCAAGTGGCTTTACATGTCTATGGGCAGACAGGAGAAGCATGTGTTCGTTGCCAAACACCAATCGTGAAAACGAAAGTTGCGCAAAGGGGGACGCACTATTGTCCAACATGTCAGAAATTAAGAATATCCAAGTAGGATTTGTTTTAGGTTTGACTGGGGGAATTGCGACAGGCAAGAGTACTGCCGCTGCTATTTTCCAACAATATGGCTTTCCAGTGATTGATGCCGATCAAGTGGCAAGAGAAGTCGTTGAACCGGATACGCCAGGACTTCATGCGTTGATTCAAGCATTTGGGAAAGAGATCCTCCAACAGGACGGCCACTTAGATCGGGCAAAACTTGGACAATTGATTTTCGGCTCTGTCACTGCACGTGAGCAATTGAATCAAGTATTAGATCCATTTATCCGTGGGAGAATCACTGAAGAAATCATAGAGAAGAAAGCACAATATCCGCTAATCGTCGTCGATATTCCTTTATTGTATGAAGGACAGTATGATACACAGATGGATGCCGTCGCAGTTGTCTATATTCCTGAATCTCAGCAAATCGAACGCTTGATGGTACGCAATCAATTATCGAAACAAGAAGCAGAACAACGAGTGAAAAGCCAACTGTCAATCGAGGAAAAGAAACGACGTGCGGATATCGTATTTGATAATCGCCAAACCAAGGAAGATTTATCCGCTGTAATTAAAAAATGGTTGTTGCTTAATCGCTTTCTTTGAGTAAATCGCAACATTTTGCTATGCTATTTATATAAAGAAAGAGGGGGAGATGATACGATGGGTACATTCAAAAACCAAAAAGATAAAGTAGTAGGTTCTGCGAAAGAAAAAATTGGTGAGATTCTCCACAAAGAAGATTTACAGGAAAAGGGCCAGATCCAAGCAGAAGAAGGTAAAATTCGTGAAGATGAATATCGGGCGAGAATTGCTGAGTTAGAAGACCAACATGTCGAAAAAGAATCCAAGCGACAGGACTTAACCACAGAACGCAAAGATCCAGAAACAAGCCCTGAAGTAAACCAAGACCCCCAAGTCGATCATCGTTCAACAGAACAAAAAATCGAAGAAGAACGAATGAAACATTACACGGGAATCGAAGATAAACTATAGGGATTACCCAAGCATTTAGTAAAATAGAAAATCAAAAAGAAACAGGCTGGTGCTAAACACCAGTCTGTTTTCGTTCGTTGAGATAAAAACACAACAAATCTTTCATTTCAAGCGATTTTTTAACTGGGACAGTCGCATTGCTTAATTGTTTCATGTTATACTAAAGTTAGTAATAAGAAAACGTTTATTACGATCCACTTGAATTAGTTCAATAAAAAATCAGTGGAAAAAAATCTAAAACAATAAGCAGTGAAGTTGTGAAAATCACTTTGAACTGAGTAATAAGATATAAATTGAAAAAATCCTTTTCATATTTTATAATTTTTAAGCTTAGTGTTGAAAACCAGTCTTCTTAAGACCAATGATCCATAATTGGTGGAAAGAGTTGACTGATAGAACAACTTCATTTGGTACATTCAAATAAGCGATTAAACTACACCAAGAGAGGTGAAATTACGATGAGATGTCCTAGATGTCAACATAACAACTCAAGAGTGATCGATAGTCGTCAAGCTGACGATGGTCGTGCGATAAGAAGACGCCGTGAGTGCGAAAAATGTTCCTTCCGTTTTACGACCTTTGAGCGAATTGAAGCGGCACCTTTATTAGTCATCAAGAAAAATGGTGAACGAGAAGAATTCAATCGTGACAAGATTTTACGTGGATTGATCCGTTCTGCCGAAAAACGTCCAGTAGCGATGGAACAAATGGAACAGATCGTCAACCATGTTGAAAATCGTGTAAGAAGTCTTGGCGAAAATGAGGTTTCAACTAATCTGATCGGTGAATACGTCATGGAAGATTTAGTCAACTTAGATGAAATCGCCTATATTCGCTTTGCGAGTGTCTATCGTCAATTCAAAGATATGTCTGTCTTTTTGAAAGAATTACAAGATATTGTTGATAAAGCAAAAGATACGGGTAATAGTGAAAATGATGCGTAATTAATAAAGGAGGGAGTATTCCTTGGAAAATGCGTGGAAAGAATTACAACCGAAAAATATTTACCAAGGAAGAAAGAGCAGTCCTTTAAAAGAAGAAGGAAAGTCTGCCTTGTTATTCCTTTACCAACCATTGATCGGGGGAGAAGCGTTGAGTCTTTACTTGACGCTGTATTCGGAGATCTCGTTAGAAACTGGCGTAGGTCCTGAAGGACTACACGCCGATTTATTGAGTAGTCTAAGTTGTGGCTTACCGCAATTTTATGAGGCACGAAAAAAATTAGAAGGAATCGGTCTTTTAGAAGTCTATTTCAAAAAAGATGAAAATTTGGGTAATTGTTTTCTTTATGAGGTGTTAGAACCGATGGACGTTCCTACGTTTTTCAATGATACGTTACTTTCTTTTTTACTTCTAGAAAAAGTTGGCGAACGTCGATTCAACCAATTGACAGAATTATTTAAGCCAAAAAATCTTTCGCATGAAGGCTATCAAAAAATCACTAAGAAGTTTTTGGAAGTCTATCGGTTCAATGAAACAGTCTATGCAGCAAACCAAGAACAAGTGGAATCGATCCAGCAAAAATTCACACCTGTTGAACCCAAATCATTGATCGCAGATTCAGACTCGTTTGACTGGACGTTTTTAACCGATTGGTTGAAGAAACAACACATCAATCAGTTGACAGAACCAGTTCTGCAACAAGCGAAAACATACCAACAACTCTATGGCTTCGATGAACTGACTTTAGGAGAGTTGATTCTACAGTCATTTGATTTTACGACAGAAGAAGTATCTTTAAAAGAACTCCAACGGATCGTCTTGTTACGGCAGCAACAGCAGAATACGTTGCGACAATCGAGCAACACTCTGGTTACCGATCAGTCTGCTGAAACAGGTGTCCCTGTCAATCAGGCGTTGCCTAGTGCTGCACAACAATTGATCCAAGTCGCACGCCAAACCCCACCGATGCGTTATCTCGAAGCGATAAAAAAAGAAAAAGGCGGGTATGTTTCCAAACAGGAAAATTGGTTGTTGCAAGATTTGGTCACCCAATCTGGTCTGTCTAGCAGTGTCATCAACATTTTGATCAACTATGTGTTAGTCATAAAAAACCATGCGAGCTTAAATGCGAGCTTCGTGAATACGATCGCTAATGAGTGGGCGCAAAAAAAAATCAGTATGCCAGAAGAAGCGATTGAGCATCTCCATACATTGAGTACGAAAGCGAAGCAACCGAAAGCGTCAAAACAGAACAACACGTCCAATTATCGACGAAATGTAAGGCGAGAAAAATTGCCTGATTGGGTCAATCAACCAAAAGACGAAACACAAATCAGTACAGAGAAAAAAGCCGAGATCGATCGTCGCTTCAAAGAGTATCTGGCTAAAAAGGAAGGTGAGAGCTAATGGAAGATGTGGGAAAAGAACTGAAGAAAATCATCAGTAAACGCAACTACCAAGAAAAGTATTCCGAGATGATTGCTGAAGTTTTGAATGATGCGGACGTTCAAGCCTTTCTGTCAGCCCATCAAGACCGACTGACGCAAGCGGATATCGAAAAAAGTTATGCCAAACTCTATGAGTATGTCCAAGAAAAAAGAAAATATCAAACGAATGATCCAACCATGATCGCTCCCGGATATGAACCAAAATTGACATTGAACTTCCACTATGTCGACGTCACCTACGTGCCGACAGAAGCGCTCTTAGCTCGTCAAAAACAAGAAGAGATCAAGAGTCGTGTGAAAGCAATGGATATGCCCAAAGACATCCAATCTGCTTCCTTTGAAAATTTCGAACGAACAGATGGACGTGGCTATGCAAGCTTAGAAGCATTAGACTTCGTTGAACAATATTCAGCTGATCCTAAAAGCTTTCACAAAGGGTTGTACTTGGTCGGAAGTTTTGGTATCGGGAAAACCTATCTTTTAGGTGCAACAGCGAAAGAACTGGCAATCAAAGGATTCACCACAACGTTGGTTCATTTTCCAACATTTGCAGTTGAAATGAAGCAGGCCATCGGTAAAGATCAAGTGGCTGAGAAGTTAGATGCGGTGAAGAAATCGCCGATCTTGATGATCGATGATATTGGAGCGGATGCGATGAGTAGTTGGATCCGTGACGAAGTATTTGGTGTCATCTTACAGTTTCGAATGCAAGAACAATTGCCAACGTTCTTTTCTTCAAACTTCACGATGAACGAATTAGAACAGCATTTGACGGTGACACAACGAGGCGATGAGGAACCGTTGAAAGCCAAACGGATCATGGAACGAATCCGCTATTTGACAAAAGAAATCGAAATGACAGGCCGAAATCGCCGAAATGGCTAATGGTATTAAATGATTTTTACAGAAACAGGTTGGAGTATCTACTCAACTGTCACTGTTTTTCACCTTTTCAATAAAAATTCATAAAATGAACAAAGTTAAGATGAAACGAATCCATGGACTTGAGGAAATAACCGGATGGAATCATCAAAGCAGTAACGCAAGAAATTACACGGAGGATGTATGATGAAAGCTATTTTAACTGGTCTAGTTGCTGCCGGTCTCTTGTTTGCATTGGCAGGCTGCGGCAACGAAGAAGGAAGTACAGGTTCAATCGATTCGATCAATGCAGAATCGACAGTGGAAACAGATAGTTCTACCGAACAAAAGCAAAGTGTGTTTACAGGTACGATCGAAAGCTTCGGCGAAGCGGAAGGTGATGTATACCAAATCACCGTCAAAGATGTAGAAGAAATAAAAGATCCAGCAAATATCGGTACATCCTTCAGCAATGATGGAGTGATCTTAAATGCTTCAGTGGATCAAATCACTGGTGGTGTCGATTCCTTGAAAGAAGGAGAAAAGATCGAATTTAAATTGGTAGAAATGGCGGTCATGACGATGTCGATCCCTCCACAAGTTCCTGGAAATTCGATCATTGAGATCACTGCCCAATAAAAAAAGAATCAATCGAGATCTTTTGATTAATTGTTAAAAAAAGACTGGGATATTTTCCCAGTTCTTTTTTCTATTGAACATAAACTAATGTTATGATAGGAATAAGAACAATAGTTATCATAAAAGCGTAAATAAGTAGGATAACTTTGATAAGTAAGTGTTTGTCCAAAGGCGTGACAAATTGGATGACATCCAAACATTCAGTAGTTAAGGAGTGGAACAATGAATCACACAGAGTTATCGAAACGTCTTGAAACTGTCGGACGTTTTGTACCAGAAGCTGCTCGTTTAGCAGATATCGGTTCAGATCATGCGTACTTACCCGTCGCATTGATGCTAAAAGGGAAAATCGACTTTGCTGTAGCTGGAGAAGTCGTTAAAGGACCCTATGAATCGGCAAAACGACAGGTGATGAAAAATGGACTGTCTGAGCGAATAGAGGTACGCTTGGCTAATGGATTAGATGCCATCGAAAAGCACGATCAAATCAGCGCGATCACGATTGCTGGCATGGGAGGCTCTTTGATTCGCGACATTTTAGAATCTGGTCGGCAAAACCAGCGCTTATCGGGAGAAGAACGTTTGATTCTACAGCCCAATATTGGCGAAAAAACGCTAAGAATGTGGCTAAAAGAAAATAACTATCAGATCATTGCAGAAGAAATCATCGAAGAAAACAAAAAAATCTATGAGATCATCGTAGCTGAAAAGAAAGAACAGCCCATCGATTATTCTGAAAAAGAGCTGATGTTTGGGCCATTCTTACTCGAAGAGAAAAACGCTACTTTTTCGGCAAAATGGCAACGTGAGCTTAAACAACGTGAAGTGATCTTAGAGCAATTAAAAAATGCGAGTGAACAAAACAGATATGAGACAATCCAACAAGAGGTGGAATGGATCAAGGAGGTTTTATGACATGTCCATTAAAGCACAAGATTTCATCAAAAAATTTGAAAGCTATTGCCCGCAATGGTTAGCAGAAGAAGGCGATCCAGTTGGGTTGCATATCGGCACCTTGGACAAACCGATCCAACGTGTGATGATGACTTTAGATGTCCGACCAGAAGTGGTGGCAGAAGCCATTGAGAAAAAAATCGATCTTTTGATTGCAAAACATCCCCCTATTTTTAGACCAGTCAAACGCTTGATCACTGATTCTCCACAAGAAAAAATGTACGCTGATTTGTTGAAACATGACATTGCAGTCTATGCAGCTCACACAAACATGGATATCATTGAAGATGGGTTGAACGATTGGTTTTGTGAGCAATTAGGAATTGAGGTCACAGGTCATCTTGTTCAAACACATGAACGTGGCTATAAAAAATTGATCAGTTACCTTCCAGTGGAGGATGCTCCGCGTTTAAGAGCTGCCTTAGCAAAAGCGGGGGCCGGAGAACAAGGAGAGTATGATAGTACAAGTTTTACCTCTATCGGCCAAGGTCGATTCCGTCCAAAAGCTGGGGCGAATCCAACAATTGGTGAAGTCGGCCGTGCTGAACAAGTCCAAGAAGCCAAAGTCGAAGTGATCTTCCCAGAAAATATAGAAAAGAAAGTCTTACAAGCGATGTTTACAGCACATCCTTACGAAGAACCAGCATTTGATTTGTTCTCGATCGATGCACCAGTTAAAACCTGGGGATTAGGTCGTATTGGGGAACTAGCAAAAGAACAGAGCTTGGATGATTTCGCAGCCCATGTAAAAGAAGTTTTTCAATTGGAAGGTTTACGTGTGGTTCGCCCAACGACAAGTCCACAAAAAATGATCAAACGAGTCGCTATTTGTGGTGGGAGTGGTGAGAAGTTTTATCCCGCTGCCTTGGCTCAAGGAGCGGATGTCTATATTACTGGCGATATTTATTTCCATACAGCGCAAGATATGCAAAGTGCAGGATTAGCTGCAATTGATCCTGGCCATTATATCGAATCATTGTGCAAGGAAAAATTTGTAAAGAAGTTTGAAAAGTGGAAAAACGAAGAGAATTGGACGGTTGACTTTTTTGTTTCAGAAACATCGACCAATCCATTTGAATTTAAATAAAAAGGAGAGTCATTTATGTACGAGAACTTATTACCGCGATTTTTAAGATATGTCAAAACGGAAACACAATCCGATCCAACAAGTCATACTACGCCATCTACGCAAACGCAAGTAGAGTTTGCGCAAGTTTTGAAAAAAGAATTAGAAGATCTAGGCTTGTCTGATGTAACATACAATACAGAAAATGGTTTTGTGATTGCTACACTACCTAGTAATATCGATCATGACGTACGTTCGATTGGTTTTATTGCTCACATGGATACCGCTGATTTCAATGCTGTAGGCGTAAATCCTCAGATCATTGAAAATTATGATGGCGAATCAACGATCGTTCTAGATAAAGAAGGGCGCTTTACCTTGAATGTCAAAGATTTCCCTAATTTAAAAAATTATGATGGCCATACGTTGATCACCACTGATGGTACGACATTATTAGGCGCAGATGACAAAGCAGGTATTGCAGAAATTATGACAGCTATGGAGATTTTGTTGAAAAATCCTTCAATTCCTCATGGGGAGATCAAAGTTGCTTTTGGTCCAGACGAAGAAATCGGAGTTGGTGCGGATAAATTTGACGTAGAACAGTTCAACGTGGATTTTGCTTACACGATCGATGGTGGACCTTTAGGAGAATTACAATACGAAACGTTTAGTGCAGCGCAAGCAAACATCACGATCCAAGGGAAAAATGTCCATCCTGGTACAGCGAAGAATACAATGATCAATGCTTTACAATTAGCGATCGACTTCCACAATGAATTACCAGCTGATGAAGTTCCTGAAAAAACAGATGGTTACGAAGGATTCTTCCATTTGATGGCATTGAATGGTAGTCCAGAAGAGGCGAAAATGAGCTATATCATCCGTGACCATAAACGTGAGTCATTTGAAGCAAGAAAAGCAATGATCACAAGCATGCAAGAAAAAATGAATCAACGGTTTGACCAAGAGCGTATTCAAGTAGAAATGTATGATCAATACTACAACATGCGTGAAATCATCGAAAAGGATATGAGTATCGTTGATCTAGCTGAAAAAGCAATGATCGATTTAGATATCAAGCCAGTGATCGAACCGGTACGTGGTGGGACAGATGGCTCAAAAATCTCTTATCTGGGGATACCAACACCAAATCTATTTGCGGGTGGCGAAAACATGCACGGACGTTTTGAATTTGTGTCCCTACAAGTCATGGAAAAAGCGACAGATGTGATTGTTAAAATCGCGGAGTTGAATACGCAGGTGTAATCGATCCGTTTCATTGGTAAAAAAGATTAAATTTCAACCAATAATCTCACATTATTGGTTGATTGCTACACTGCGTTGACATATGATTGATTCGAGGCTATTTTAGTCAGTGCTCGAATCACTGTTCATGGGGGAGGGTGAGCGTTTATTTCGCATCCACTCCCTTTGTTTTTTGCAGGAAAGTAGGAGGAATATGGTTTATGAAGAAGTTACTGGTATTTTATAACAAAAGTTCAGGAAAGGATGAAGGGGAACAATTAGCTGAATGGTTCAAAGAGTATGTCGCAAAACACCGACCAGAACTAGAGGTTTATCTAACGGAAACTGGACCGTCGATCAAAGATGCAACATTGAGGGAAAAAGCAAAAGAACATGAGGTAGATACACTAGTCATCATTGGTGGTGATGGCACGATCCATCATATCATCCAAGCATTCCAAGATGAATTAGACCATTACCATGTTGGCTTATTGCCTGGTGGAACGATCAATAACTTAGCGAAAGTGTTAGGCATTCCTTTTGAGAAAGAAGAAGCCGCAGCGATGATGTTAGAGGAAACGATCCGCAAAATCGATTATGGGAAAGTGAATGATAAAGTAGTCATTTCTACTTTAACTATTGGCATATTAGCAGACACAGCGGTCTGGATCAGCCAAAAAGAAAAGCAAAAATATGGTTCATGGATCTTTATCAAACGTTTCGTGAAATTATTGCTAAAAAAGAAAAAATATCATTTGGATATCAAGACGGATGAAGAGCATTGGAAGGGCAAAGCACAGTTGTTGACTATCACGATGTCTAACTCAGTAGGTGGTTTTACTGGTTTCGACGATTCTGCTGCACCTGATGATGGCAAGTTCCACATCACCATCGTTCCTTCATTAGATTTTTTCCGGTTTGCATTTTATCTCCCACGTATGATCAAAGGTAAGATCTATTCTGTTCCTGGAATCAAATATCTGACAGCTAGTCAAGTCAATATCCAGGCACGAGAAAAGAAAGTGACGACTCGGACGGATGGTGATACTACAGATGACTTACCGATCGAATTAAAAGTCATCCCAGAAGGTATAACGATCTATGTACCAAAAGATGAGCAATAATTGGAGGAAGTTGATGGAAGTATTGATGCATAATCCCTTATGGTTTTATTTATTCATTGTGAATGTTTATCTATTTGGCTTGATGGGTTATGATAAACGTCAAGCAAAAAAAGGTGCTTGGCGTGTACCAGAAAGTAATTTGTTGTTTGTTAGCTTGTTAGGTGGTGGTTTGGGCGGTTTGTTCGCACAACGCATATTTCGTCACAAAACTAAAAAAAAGAAGTTCACGATCGTTTTCATGTTAGGAATCATGATTGATCTCGTCTTGATCTATTTTTTCCATTAAGGAGTCGTACATGTCTACTAAAGGAACAAAAATCAAAATCATCATTAATTTATTATTATTGACTATTATTCTCGCTATTATTTATTATTTGATCAACCAATCTTTTGCGGATATTTTCAAGGAGTTGCTTTCAACAAGTGTCCAAGTGCTTCTGGCGATGTTTTTTTTCGGTACACTTTATCAAATTGTAGAAGGTCGCTCAATCAAAGAGATCGCCAAGCCGTTTTCCAAATCCTTCAGTACAAGTGATGGATTCTGGACGTCTTGTTATATTGCCTTTTATCGGATTGTCTCATTTGGAACGGGTACACTGATCTCAGAAATTTATTTTTACAATAAAAAAGGGATGAAGTTTTCTCAAGGAGCAGGAGTCACTGCCCTGCATATGATCATGTATAAATTAGCGGTGATCACTTATGCAGTCATTGGCTTGATTGTTCAATTTTCTTTGTTCTACGAAAAGGCACCCAATATGATTTGGTTTATCATTGCTGGTATCATTTTGACGGCTTTGATCATATTATTTCTTGTGACCGTCTCCGTCAGTTTGAATCTTCAAGTTTTTTTCGTCAAAGTGTCCAATCGGTTATTCAAAACTGAACGTTTACGTCACTGGGTCGATACGTGCAACAGCCAGATCTATTCACTGAGAGAAACGGTGCAAACGATCATCCAAGATCGCACCGCATTGATCAGGATCTATTGTTGGAACCTGCTAAAACTACTCTGTTGGTATGTGATGCCTTATCTGTTTTTAGTAGGAAATCATCCAAATCTTGATTTTCTTTTGACATTTTCATTTATCAGCTTTGCAGTGGTGTTATCAGGAGTCTTGCCAACACCCGCAGGCATTGGCTCGTTTGAATTTGTTTATCTATTGCTCTTTCGTCCTGTAGTTGGAACGGTAGATGCTGTTTCTTCCTTATTGCTTTATCGATTTGGCTCGTTCATCTTGCCATTCATTTATGGCTTTTTCTACGTGATTGCAGAAAGACGGAATATCTTACGTCAAGAGATCCATGAGGTAAAGGCAGAAAAAAAGCGTACAAAGGGGAAAATTTAAATAATTTGAACAACTTTCAAGGAGAATTTAAATGGAGGATCAGTCTGAGCTGAAAATGCTTAGATTGATTCTTTTTTGTTTATTGAAAAATATCTGTTCAACGATTGCTTTCACGTAGAATAAGGTAGACGTTGCTATCTCTCAAACAAGACAGTCGCCCGAAATGTATGGAAGAAACAATCAGCACCAGTAGGGTAAAATTAAAATTCCTTCATTAGTTGCTGAAAGACTATACTTAATGGTATATACTATATATAAAAATTAATAGAAAGCTTAGCTTTTGACAAGAAATATTTTCTTGATTTTCCTCATCCTACAAACAGGATAAAGGACGATAAAAGTTGCTCTTTCATTTTTGGACCGTTCAACTTTTAGACGTATGACTTTTGATGTCAGAATGAATCGACTGTTTGATGAATGATATGTAGTTAGAAAGTAGGTAATAAAATGAAAAATAAGGGTTTTTCCAAAATATAGCTGGAAAAATTGCACAACGAATCAATGATGGAACTTACGTGACCAGTCAAAAGTTGCCTTCAGAAGCAAACCTAACCTCATATGGTCATTTACAAGAAATACTATTTAAGTTCTTACAAACTCCTTTACTTAGCTTAGGAAATACTCTAGGCGCGATGATCATAGCCTACTTATTCTTGCACTTTTTTTGGTTTTTCGGTATCAACGGTTCGAGTGTGGTTGGGGCAGTATTCAATCCGATTTTACGAGCACTATCCGTTGAAAATTTAGATGCCTTCAAAAATGGCGCAGATATACCAAATATTATCACAGGTCAATTTCAAGATATGTTTGCTACTTTTGGTGGTGGAGGATCTACGCTTTCATTGATTTTAATTATGATTCTAGTATACAAAAGCCAACGAGTAAAAAACTGTCGGAATTGTCACTAGTACCAGGGATTTTTGGGATCAATGAACCGATTATTTTTGGATTACCGATTGTCTTAAATCCAGTCTTACTAATTCCATTTGCACTTGTACCCACGATCAATATTATCATTTCCTATTTTTGTATGGAGTTAGGATTAGTTAATTATACGAATGGTATTCAACTACCATGGACAACACCACCGATCATTTCTGGTTTTTTAGTTAGTGGTTGGCAGTCATCTGTTTTGCAAGCATTACTGATCTACTAGGAATGGCTATTTATTATCCTTTTATTCAAGTGCTAGATAATCAGCATTTAAAAGAAGAAGCAGAAGCGGTACGGGAAGAAGAAGAAATCGATTTTGACGAATTCGATTTTGATGATTTATAGGAAAAGAGGCCGTAGGAAAAAAAGTCTTGATTCTCAATCATTTGACTGCAGGCTTGGGCAGTGATGAAAATGCCCAGCTACCTCCTGGAGGCAAAAAAACAGCCCTTGGACCAGGTCGTCGTACCTTAAATACACTTTTTCATGGACATGATACAGAAATCATTGCTACATTGTATTGTGGTGCTCAGTATTATCTCGCTCACCAAGAAGAGGTAAACAAAAAAATTATAGGTTTTGCCAAAAAAATCGTTGCAGATGCTGTTCTTTGTGGCCCCGCAATGCATTATGCTAATTTTGGCATGATGGCGGCCCAATTATCCTTAGTCTTCGGTGTACAAGGAATCCCAAGTGTAGTTGCGATGTCTGAAGAAAATCCTGCCTTTGGACGCTATGCTAAAGAGATCAATATAATAAAAATGCCTAAAAAAGGCGGAATTGGTTTAAATGATTCATATAAAAATATCAGCTCCTTTATTTCAGCGCTCGCTCATCAAAATCAATCATCATGACTTGATTTTGATGGATCAACTAGTTTGTCCCAAGCACTCATCAGAAATAAATACCTTTAGGTCGGAATAGGACCAGCCTCTAGAATTAAAGGTAACAACCACGAAATTATTCTGTAAATAATTGCGGTTGTTGCCCTTATTTTTATAGAGTTTTCTTTTGTTTCTGTCGTTTATTTGGTATAGAGTGACGGACAACATTTCCTGTAACTTTTGTCTCAAATTTTTTTGATGATCGCGAGTATAATCTTTGACCAAAGCTGACCAAATGAGTATAATAATCTTGTAAAGGTTAAAGAAAACGAGACTTTAGACGGATGTTATAGACGTTAGAGAAAGTTATAGTTGACTTTGACCAAACAACTTCTACTACAGGAGGGAAATAGATGAATAGTGAAAAAATGACAACTACGCTCCAAGAAGCGATTGCAGAAGCACAACAAGTAGCGATGACAAGAAAACATCAAGAAATCGACATCGTTCATTTATGGAAGATCTTTTTACAACCAAATCATTTTGGCCGTAATCTATATACAGATGCAGGTATCGATGCAGATGCGTTTGAACAAGAGATTGATCGAGTGTTAGATGAGTATCCAACAGTCTCAGGCAGTAATGTTCAATACGGACAAAATCTTAGTCAAAATCTTTTTCATTTATTGAATGAAGCGGATCAATTGAGAGAAAGCTTTGGTGATGAATTCTTATCCACTGAGATCGTGCTATTAGCTTTAATGAAATTAAAAAATTATCCACTGACTGTTTATTTGACAAAACAGGGACTGAATGAAAAAGAATTGCGTAAGAATATCGAAGACATGAGGGGAGGAGAGCGTGTGACTTCTAAAAATCAAGAAGAACAGTATAAAGCGTTAGAAAAATATGGTATCGATCTCGTCCAACAAGTTCGTAGTGGCAAAATGGACCCGATTATTGGCCGAGATGAAGAGATTCGTGATGTGATTCGAATCTTGTCACGTAAAACTAAAAACAACCCTGTGTTGATCGGGGAACCTGGTGTTGGTAAAACAGCGATTGTTGAAGGATTAGCTCAACGAATCGTTCGCAAAGATGTACCAGAAAACTTAAAAAATAAAACCATTTTTTCTTTAGATATGGGTGCCTTGATTGCCGGAGCAAAATTCCGTGGGGAGTTTGAAGAACGCTTAAAAGCAGTCTTGAAAGAAGTGAAGAAAAGCGATGGACGGATCATCTTGTTCATCGATGAGATCCACAATATCGTCGGGGCAGGAAAAACGGAAGGTAGTATGGATGCCGGTAACTTACTTAAACCGATGTTAGCTCGTGGGGAACTTCATTTGATCGGTGCGACTACTTTAGATGAATACCGCCAATACATGGAAAAGGACAAAGCGTTAGAGCGTCGTTTCCAAAAAGTATTAGTGAAGGAACCAACTGTTGAAGATACGATCAGTATTCTTCGAGGATTGAAAGAGCGTTTTGAGATCCACCATAGCGTCAATATCCATGATAATGCTTTGGTTGCGGCAGCTACATTATCCGATCGCTATATCACAGATCGCTTTTTACCTGATAAAGCCATTGATTTGATCGATGAGGCAAGTGCTACGATCCGAGTGGAAATGAATTCCATGCCAACGGAATTAGATCAGGTGACTCGTCGCTTGATGCAGTTGGAGATCGAAGAAGCAGCTTTGAAGAAAGAATCTGATGATGCAAGTAAAAAACGTTTGAAGAACTTACAAGAAGAACTAGCCGATCTTCGAGAAGAAGCCAATGCGATGAAGATGCAGTGGGAAACTGAAAAAGAAGAAGTAAATACCGTTTCTTCTAAACGTGCAGAAATCGATAAGGCAAAACACGAATTAGAAGACGCAGAAAACAATTATGATCTTGAGCGTGCCGCTGTTTTGCGTCATGGTACGATTCCACAATTAGAGAAAGAATTAGCAGAACTAGAAGCAAAAACAAAAGACAGTGACATCAAGATGGTACAAGAATCTGTCACTGAAAATGAGATTGCTCAAGTTGTCGGTCGTTTAACAGGGATTCCAGTAACGAAACTCGTGGAAGGTGAACGCGAAAAACTAATCAAGTTGAATGAAACACTTCATAAACGTGTCATTGGGCAAGATGAAGCGGTAGATGCAGTGAGTGATGCGGTCATTCGTTCTCGTGCAGGATTACAAGATCCAAATCGACCATTAGGTTCTTTCCTATTCTTAGGACCAACTGGTGTCGGTAAAACCGAGCTGGCAAAAGCTTTAGCAGAAAACTTATTTGATTCTGAAGAGCATATGGTGCGGATCGATATGAGTGAATACATGGAAAAACATGCCGTTTCTCGTTTAGTTGGTGCGCCTCCAGGTTACATTGGCTACGAAGAAGGTGGACAGTTAACAGAAGCTGTGCGACGAAACCCATATACGATCGTTTTGCTGGATGAAATTGAAAAGGCACATCCAGATGTCTTCAATATTTTATTACAAGTATTAGACGATGGACGTTTGACGGATTCAAAAGGTCGAGTCGTTGACTTTAAAAATACGGTGATGATCATGACAAGCAATATCGGTTCTCAATTATTGTTGGAAGGTGTTACCGCGGAAGGTACGATACCAGAAGAAGTCGAAGAACAAGTGAGAACGATTCTTCGTGGTCATTTCAAACCAGAATTTTTGAATCGTATTGATGACACGATTCTATTTACACCATTAAGTCTAAACAATGTCAAAGGGATCGTTGACAAGATGGTTTCTCAATTAGCACATCGTTTAGAACATCAAGAAATCATTTTGGAAATCAGTGACGAAGCAAAAACATGGATTGCAGAAAATGCGTATGAGCCTGCGTATGGCGCACGCCCATTGAAACGATTCATTACAAAAGAAGTCGAAACGCCTTTGGCTAAAGAAATAGTCGCTGGTAAAATCATGCCAAAATCGAAAGTAACAATCACTTTGTTTGATCACCACTTGGCATTTGCAAGTGAAAACTTACCCGAAGATGAATCATAAGAAACGCTTGTACCACCCTTATACATGACAGTAGGGAAAAGCATTACCTGTCAAAGTAGTGGACTATTACTGATAGTCTGCACTTTGACAGGTATTTTTTTCGTCTATACTTAATAAAATAATCAGTGGGATCATTGAATGGACAACTACTGAAAAGTGAATGGTGATAGCTAGATCAGAAACTAATCCTATGATTTACTGTATTCAAAACAGTAAAAGCAAGTGTTCTCATAAAGCGACTGACAAGCTAAGATAGAAGATGTAGATGAGGTGATAGTGTGATGATCAAGGAATGAGAGAACGCAATCATTCAATATATTTTGATGGATGAACATACGACGGGCACAAAAATAGCGAAACACATGAATTTATTGAATAAAACAGTTTCACAATCATTAAAATTGATCGATGAACTATTTAGCGGAACAACCATCGAATTAATTAAAAAACCACGAGTCGGTGTCTCGATCAATAATTATCCAAATGAAGTACTAAGTGAGCTTGATACGACGACAATGGTAATAGTTCCAGCTTCTAAAAAAAACGTATTCAATTCCTCTGTTTTGAACTCTTGAAAAAAAGACCTATTTCACTTGCCTGCGTTTTTGATGATATATGTAACGAGCACAAGTTATTTTGATATTCATGGACCGAAAGTGTTTCTACCTCAATCCATCGGCATGTTTGTTGGAGGGATGATCCTCTCAATGAAGAAGATCAGACAATTGAAAGTCAATGCAATTGATCGAAATATCGTCACCGGTTATTCTTGGTTGATCGCTAATACGACGTTATTTGCTGTGTCTGCGTCTTTAGGTGTATCCCTTTTCGCAAATGAGTTTACTTGTCTCAACTTAAGGAAGCATCATTCTTTTGAGAGAGAAGAAGACATCATTAGAAAAACGCTCAATCTATTTGGGTACATAGGTGTATGTAGTGGGTGTGGTTGGAATGAGATTTTTTAAATAAAGAATTAAAAAAATTGACAAAGGATTGAACAAAATCCCTTGCCAATTTTTTTATTTATCATATTTACTACGATTGATCAGTGATCTAATTTTTGTAGTCGGTAACTCTCAAAATGTGCTGGGTCTTTTTTCACTTGGACCCACGCATAAATACCCATGATAAAGGCGCCGACTGTATTTGTTAGTAAATCTCCCATTGTATCCATCAATGCTTCTCGTCCGACGAAGAGAGTACCATCAGATGCAGCAAACCGTTGCAAGTTCATCCCTAAGAATTGATCGCATAAAAATTCCCAGAATTCCCAGAAAACTCCGCACAACCCAGCAAAAGCAAATCCAAATAAAAGAAATAGCCAAGGACTTGTTTTCTCGATTGGTGCATCTTTCAGCAAGAAGCCGATCAAACCGTAACCTAAGGCAGTCAGAACCATCGGGCTGACTGCGTGTAAGATTTTATCCCAAAATGAAATAATACTAATCAAATGCATACCTGTTCCTAAAAAGACCGAGATGAACAAGAAAAACCAATAAAATAAAACAATTGCATCAGGAACATGGATCTTGAACAATCGGCGAGTGATCTGTGGCAAATAAATCAATAAGATACCTGCCAAAGATTCGACGATAAAGGTGATTCCTTGTGTGGTCGAATATTTGTTTGTTACAAATTCGAAAATGTTATAACCAACAACAAATAGACCGAAAATCGTTAATGCAATCTGAACTTTTTTTACTGTCTTACTCACTAATATTTCCTCCAGCTAGATATGATTTCAATGCTTCGAACAATGCCTTTTCAGAAGATACGATCGTTCCGTTCAACTTGATCAAGCCGACCGTATAAAGATTTAAATAATGGAACTGATTTTCACCAGCCTGTTGCAAGGCAGCGACTTTTTTTGGATGAGTCGCTCCTTGTTGGCGGCTGTCTGTATATAAACCAATGATCGGGATGCCTTTTGCATAGGCGACACCGATTTCAGAAGCAACCCCGGCATCGATCGTTAATCCGTCTAAAAGAGCAATCATCAAGTCACTTTCTAGTACTTTTTCAGTATCAGCCAAGGCAATCATTTTGCTGTCTGCATAGGCAGTCTTATCATTGATTGCTTCGTTTTCTTGTGGGAGATAGATCGACAAATCAGAAGAAATCTCTCTGATTTTTTTAACAAGAGATTCGTTATAAAGCAAATCTCCTTTTGCAAAAAGTGGTGATGCAAAATAAATATTCATTCGTTTCAACATCCTTTGTATTAGAAATAGTCACTAAAATAAGCTTCCATGTTTGGGATGATTCGCTCTAACGTCTTGACCATCTCCTCATCCGTGGTTATGCGCTCGATTCGAGCAAGGTAAGAAGCACGACGATAATTCATCATTAGACACGTCAATGTTTGGATATCTAAACGAACCATTTTACCAATCGGTTCGTTAACGATCGACAGGCGACCATCTCGCCACGTCAAGCCAAATACGCCATTATTCCAAGGTGCCACGGAATCTTCCACGATGAAATGGAAGTCTTCTGCTGTACCAGAAAAAGGGAAGTGTTGGATAAATTCTTTGACATCAACGATCCTTGCCATAAAGTAGGGTTCGATCTGTTCTTTGATTTGGCTATCTTCTAATAAGAAAGCAAGGGGTTCATTTTTGTAGATATCACCATGTACCCAGTAAACCATTGAGAAATGCGCAGAGATGAAGTTCCACAATCCGTTACGCGCCTCTTGATTCAGATAAAACATCTCTTTTACATGGAATATTTCTTCTGCGACCCAATAAAACAGTACACCAATTGGTTCATTGTTGCTATTATAATAGATCGCCGCAGTTCGTTCTTCTTCATTCTCGAAACGCCAGTATTCTTCCCAGTGAAACGCACTACGGAACAATGCCCCATGATTTTTATTGGCAAATTGCTGGTACACTCGGAAAACATCTTCGTGATCGACAGGTAGTCGCTCGACAATACCTGAAACGGGCACTTGTTTAGGTAGCTGTGTATCACGTATTTTAAAGGATAGCTTATCTGACATAATTTCCCAACCTTTACGCCTGTAGTAGGGAATATTGTAAGGATAGAGATAAGAGATCCACTGTTTATTTTTACGCATGTTATCTAAAGCTACGATGATCAAGTCTTGCATCAGTCCATGATTCGCATATTCGGGATAGGTGCCAACTCCAGTGACACCACCCATTTGATAATGCGTCCCGTGGATATTGACTTCACAAGGATAGATCGCGATTTGAGAAATCAGTTTTTCTTTATGAAACCAGCCGAATACATTTGATAATTCTAGAATCGGTCGCTTAGAACGTACAAATTCTCTTTTGTTTTCGAATCCACTTTCTTCAATATCCGAGTCAGTGACTTGAAACACATAGGAAAGTAATTCATTGAACTGATCAACATGTTCCTCCGTGACAGGCTTCAACTCAAAATTTTCTCTAAAATCTGTTTGGTCCATTTTTTCAACTCCAATTTAGTTACTTGTTCACAGTATAACAAAAGTTTCCAAAAAAAACTTCTAAAGTCCTTAGAAGGAAAAAGTCTTTAAATTCCTCCTTTTCGTTGGTATAATGAAAAGTGCTGATTATATGAAAAGAGGAGACGCTATGGATATAAAGAAAATGAAACAACGCCAAGAGCAAATTCGGAATTTTTCGATCATTGCTCATATCGACCATGGGAAATCAACTTTGGCCGATCGGATTTTGGAAAAGACGAACACTGTGACGTCTCGCGAAATGCAAGATCAGTTATTAGACTCCATGGATCTAGAACGTGAACGTGGGATCACGATCAAGCTTAATGCCGTAGAATTGAACTATACGGCAAAAAATGGGGAGACATACATCTTCCATTTGATCGATACCCCTGGGCACGTCGATTTTACCTATGAAGTATCCCGAAGTTTAGCTGCCTGTGAAGGCGCAGTCTTAGTCGTGGATGCCGCTCAAGGGATTGAAGCACAAACATTAGCCAATGTTTATTTGGCATTAGATAATGACCTAGAGATTTTACCAGTCATCAATAAGATCGATTTACCGGCCGCAGATCCAGAGCGTGTGCGTAATGAAATCGAAGAAGTGATCGGCATCGATGCCAGTGAAGCGGTATTAGCAAGTGCGAAGTCTGGGATCGGTATCGAAGAAATACTAGAACAAGTAGTGGAATATGTCCCAGCACCTTCTGGTGATATCGAAGCGCCTTTGAAAGCATTGATTTTTGATTCGATCTATGACAGCTACCGCGGAGTTATTTTAAACGTACGTATCACCGATGGTGTTGTTAAAGCAGGGGATAAAATCAAATTGATGAGTAATGGCAAGACCTTCGATGTGACCGAAGTCGGCGTTTTCTCACCAAAAACGATTGCTCGTGACTTCTTGATGGTCGGTGATGTTGGTTATATCACAGCAAGCATCAAGACAGTCCAAGATACAAGCGTCGGGGATACAGTGACACTAGCGGACAATCCAGCTGCAGAAGCTTTACCAGGTTATCGTAAAATGAATCCAATGGTCTATTGTGGTTTATACCCGATCGACACATCACGATATAATGACCTACGTGAAGCATTGGAAAAACTTCAACTGAACGATGCAGCATTGCAGTTTGAACCAGAAACGTCACAAGCACTTGGTTTTGGCTTCCGTTGTGGTTTTTTAGGGTTGCTTCACATGGATGTTGTTCAAGAACGTTTGGAACGTGAATTCAATCTTGAATTGATCACAACAGCACCATCTGTAATCTATCATGTCAATAAAACAGACGGTTCGATGGTCGTCGTTGATAATCCTGCTGATTTTCCTGAACCAGTCACGATCCAAGATGTCGAAGAACCTTTTGTGAAAGCACAGATCATGGTACCTAATGAATACGTTGGTGCAGTCATGGAACTTTCTCAACGCAAACGTGGTGACTTTATCACGATGGACTATTTAGATGATTACCGTGTCAACGTCGTTTATAACTTGCCATTGTCAGAGATTGTTTTTGACTTCTTCGACAAACTAAAATCAAGCACGAAAGGCTACGCCTCACTTGATTACGAAATGTCAGGTTATCAAAAGAGTAAGCTAGTCAAAATGGATATCTTGCTGAATGGTGAAAAAGTCGACGCATTAAGTTTCATCGTTCACCGTGATTTTGCGTATGAACGCGGAAAAGCAATCGTAGAAAAACTGAAAAAACTAATCCCTCGTCAACAATTCGAGGTACCAATCCAAGCAGCAATCGGCCAAAAAATCGTTGCACGTTCAGACATCAAAGCCTTACGTAAAAATGTATTGGCAAAATGTTACGGGGGTGACGTTTCCCGTAAACGTAAACTACTTGAAAAACAAAAAGAAGGTAAGAAACGAATGAAACAAATCGGTAACGTCGAAGTCCCTCAAGAAGCCTTCATGGCCGTTCTGAAAATGGACGAGGATGAACCGAAGAAATAGTAAGGGGTCTAGCCGTTGGGCTAGACTTTTTTTTGTTGAATTTTCCCACGGATTTATGGGAAAATTCAATTTATACTGTCTGTTAACATTTTCTTTTATATTTTCCAACATGATAGGAATCTTAACTACTGAGTAATCACTAGGATTATTTTAGCTAAAGATACTTTAAGTATGTTGAAGGTCTTTGTTTTTTATGGGATAGCTATTTTCTGGAAGATTATCTTAACCATTTTTCAGATAACGCACTAATTTTGTCGGCTTATTTGTCTAGTTTATTGATTTCAACAACGATGTTTTCTCGAACTTTTTCTTCTTTTTTTTCTAGGTTTGGCAGTTATCTTCACGTCCTCTTTCTTTAATCATTTTGAATATAGAGCTTTACTATTAGTTATACAATTTGAACCACTTTTTTTGAACATGATGTTCTTTTTTTTTTGATATATGAAAGTGTTAGGAGTAATATGAGGATGAACAAACTATTATTTTAGGAGGAATAATTTATGTGTACGTCTATTACTTATGTAACAAGTGATCATTATTTTGGAAGAAATTTTGATTATGAGATATCTTACAATGAAGTAGTCACTGTTACTCCAAAAAATTATGAATTAGTTTTTCGAAAGGTGAACAATTTGGATACTCATTATGCGATGATTGGTATTGCTGCTGGTGTAGCTGACTATCCTCTTTATTATGATGCAACGAATGAAAAAGGATTAAGTATGGCTGGTCTAAACTTTTCTGGATATGCTGATTATAAAGAAATACAAGAAGGGAAAGATAATGTATCTCCGTTTGAATTCATCCCTTGGATTTTGGGCCAATGTTCAACTGTAGATGAAGCAGAAAAATTGTTAGAAAATATCAACTTAGCAAATATAAATTATAGTGATGAGCTTCCATTGTCTCCTTTACATTGGTTATTAGCTGATAAAGAAAGATCAATTGTAATCGAAAGTATGAAAGATGGCCTTCATATATATGATAATCCTGTGGGCGTTCTTACTAATAATCCATCATTTGATTATCAATTATTCAATTTAAATAATTATCGTGTCTTATCGAGTGAAACTCCAAAAAATAATTTTTCAGATCAAATTAATTTGAATGCTTACAGTCGCGGTATGGGTGGGATAGGATTACCTGGAGATTTATCCTCAGTTTCTCGTTTTGTTAAAGCAACTTTTACGAAACTGAACTCAGTATCCGGTAGTTCAGAATCAGAAAGTGTCAGTCAATTTTTCCATATCTTAGGTTCAGTAGAACAACAAAAAGGTTTATGTGATGTGGGTGATGGAAAATATGAATATACAATTTATTCTTCCTGTTGCAATGTTGATAAAGGAATCTATTATTATCGAACCTATGAAGACAGTCAAATCACTGCAGTTGATATGAATAAAGAAGACTTAGATAGTCACAAGTTAATTAGCTATCCAATTATAGAACAACAACAATTTAAATATATGAATTAGTTAATGTTTTGTGGTTAGATCTTCAATATAAATGTAATACGAAAAGACAAGGTATTTCAAAAAGCATTCGTCTTTAAATGTAATATTCTTGTCTTTTTGTTGTCTCTTCAACACTGTGGTTATAATATTTTTAGAGAATATCTTATGTAAAATCTATTGCTATTTTTTGTTCATTTATGAGGAGGAAAAAGATGAAAAGGGGATTTATTTCTAAGGGGATTTTTGGGTTCACGATACTTGCGATTTTAGCGAGTTCGTTTGGTGTGAATCAAGTTTTTGCAGAGGATTCGTCTACAATGGATACATCGACTGAATCGACTCAAACTTCAGTAGCTCCACAGATAAAAAGTATAGAAACAAATGAAGTCAGTCAAGAGACAGAAACAGAGATACCCGCGCAAGAGACACAACAAACACCACCAGTACAAGCGAGGGAAGCAAAAGAAGCTCAACCAGAGCAACCACAAACTGCAATCATCGATGGAGTAGAAGTAGTTTTGCAAGCGCCGGAAAAAGCTGGTAAAAACGAAGCTGATATCACGCAAGCGCCAAAAGAGGAATTGATCGAAGGCTCTCCAAGATTATTTCGAGCAACTGTGCAAACGATTCCAATGTATCGTTTATTCAATCCACATAGTGGGGAGCATTTTTACACGAGAGATACTGGTGAACGAGATAATTTAAGAAGGATTGGCTGGAATTACGAAGGTGTCGGTTGGCAGGCGCCGACAAGTGGCGATCCAGTTTATCGTTTATACAATCGCTATAATGGTGAACATTTTTATACGTTGAATGCAAAAGAAAGAGATAGTATTACGAAACAAGGCTGGACATACGAAGGAATCGGTTGGTATTCTTATAAAGGAGCGAATGCCATTCCTGTCAGTCGTTTATATAGTAAACGAGTGAACTGGCACCATTATACATTAGATGAAAACGAGAAAAAAGTAATCACGAAACAAGGATGGGTCTATGAAGGTGTTGGTTGGTACGCAGTTGGCAGTGGTCAACAAAATCAAGAGGACTATAAGCTATTGGGTGTGAAAAATTACAACCAATATGCGTTGGGTGCGCCAAGTGGATGTGAAGGGGCTTCTTTATTACAGGCACTTCAATATAAAGGAAAGATCACCAACTGGAGTTTGACTCAATTTTTGAATACAATTCCTAAATCTCCGAATGGTAATCCAAACAGCGGTTTTGTCGGCAGCCCATTTGTCGAAAACTCATGGACTTATTCTGCAATTTATCCTACACCTTTGACGGCGTGGGGCAAGAAGTACGGAAATGTCCAAAATATTTCAGGTAGCTCGATGAGTACGTTGTTAAACGACGTCAAAAATGGCCATCCGGTTGTTGCTTGGGTGACGATCAACTTTCAGCCAATCCGTTGGGGAAATTGGAATTTTGGTACCGCAACGAATAATAATCATGCGGTCACTCTTGATGGATATAATAAAGGAAGTAATCAAGTCCATGTATCTGATCCTATCAGTGGTTCTTATTGGATGAATCGGGCAACATTTGAGAATATTTATAATGCACGTAAATATGCGGTAGTTGTAAGGTAGACCAAAGCTTAACAAAAAATTTGTTGTAGTAATTTTTTTTCTATATCCTGTAAATTCCGAGAATAGTTTTGGAGTTTACGGGTTATTTTTATTGCGTTATTCTTGCCAAGTCTAAATCAATCGCTAGATGAAAATTTTATTACGTTAAATGATGCAGCTCAATAGTAGAACATATCTTGACTCATGTAGATATATCATATGGTTTCGACAAAAAGTAAAAAAATAAGGAAGTGGAAATGGGTACGAGAAACGATTAAATGGATAGTTAGCAATTGCGCTTATTTAGGAATCGGTCCATTTTTTATTGAATCAAAGACAAAAGGCTTTCAAGCATTAACGGACAATTTTTTATCTGATAAAGAAGTGAAAGAATACTATATCAAAACAAGTAGTGGTGATAAAAAAAGGGAAGGATTATCTCTAGACGTTTGAAGGATACGATGAAGATGGCACTCAACAAACAGTAAATAAAATTAGCGGATCACAAATTAAAGTAAGGTCGATACTTGTAAAATCGATGCAAAAGGTTTACAAGGAAAGCGCTGGAGTGCAGGACCAGAAAACGAAGTGCCTACGAAAGCATTGCAAAAAATCAATATATAATGCTGAATTGTTTAATTACATTTGAGGTAGTTAATAATAGTAAAAAAAGTTACTGTGATGGATGTGATACATATCATGGGTGCTTTTTCAATGTTCTCAAAAACACACGCTCAGTACAAGGTCGATCAGCCATATTTTTTATTAGTGTTACTTTTTTGACAAACAAATAAATACATGGTATTGTTGTTCTACCCAAAACGTAATAGTTACGATTTGAATAATATAAAGTGAAATAAAGGAGCAGATTATTAGTGGCAAAAAAATCAAAAATTGCAAAAATGAATAAGCAAGTAGCTTTGATCAATAAATATAGTGAACAACGTCAAGAGTTGAAAGCAGCAAATGATTATGAAGGACTAGCTAAGTTGCCCAAAGAGTCTAATCCTAATCGTTTAAAACTTAGAGATCAAACAGATGGACGTCCTCGAGGCTACATGAGAAAATTTGGCATGTCTCGAATCACTTTTAGAGAACTGGCACATCAAGGATTGATCCCAGGAGTTAAAAAAGCAAGTTGGTAAAATAGGAGGAAAAAGTTATGGCAGTACCAGCAAGAAAAACATCGAAAGCAAAAAAACATTTGCGACGAACACACCAAAGTTTGACGAAACCAGAGATTTCTTTTGACGAGTTGACTGGTGATTATCGTCGAAGCCATCATGTCTCTTTAAAAGGCTACTATAAAGGACGCAAAGTGACAGAATAACCGATTGGAAGATGTAAGGGGGGCAAGAAATGGAAATTATTTATCCGCCATTAGTCGAACAAGGAATCAAATATTATTCTGAAACGGTGAAAGAACCTGTAGACAAAGGGGAATTCTATCGTGCGATGGTCGATAAGAAACTGATCACAGAAACTGGCCTTCCTACAGAACATGCGATAGAGCAAGGCTTTGTCAAAGACTATTACGAAAAACAAAACTTGTCCTTTGAAGAATTTTTGGACATTTATCCTATTTTTCAAAAGTATGACGCCGATTTGTTCAAATCTATTGACGGCTTCTGGGAGATTCCTGTAGACTTGAAAATAGAATTAATGGAAATGCTTGAAACTGATCAACTGGATTATGATGACGAACAACAAATCAACATCTATTTAGAAGATCGATAAAAGGATAGAACAAGAAAATCCAAAAGGACAATCAATATGCACAACTTTCGTAAATCAGGTATAAAACCTTGGGATATCATCATTATTAGTATTCTGATAGTTGCTTCTTTCGTTCCGACAATTGTCTTTGCTTTGTCATTTGATAACGCAGAAAGCGGTAATAGTGTGAAGTATGCAGTAGTCAAAATCGACGGAAAAGAAGTCGAACGATTTGATTTAGATGAAATCAGTAGCAAGATGGTGACTTACTATCCATCTGATACCCAATACAATATTGTCGAAATCCATGAAGGCAAGATCAGAGTTAAAGAAGATAATAGTCCCGATCAAATCGCTGTCAGAACTGGCTGGATCTCGGAAGCTGGACAGACAAGTATCTGTTTGCCGCATCGACTAGTCATTACAATTGAACAAGAAGGACAGTCGGATTATCATATCTATTAAGTAAGAGAAAACTGCTACTATCAGCTTAGATAAAGTTGATGGTGGTAGTTTTTTTAGTTGTCTCAAAAATGAGAAGATTCGGAATTATTATATCTTTATCTAATGAATCATTGAAATTCTGTTAATGGTTCATTTGTTTTTTATATATAACTAAAATAAAGATGAATTTAAAACGTTATAAATATAGCTGTTTATCAAAATTTATGGATGAAAAATATTAAATAAAGGAATCTATGTGAATGGTTTTAGATTAAAAAATAACGATAAAATATAATATGTAAAAATAGTTTATGATATAATCAGTATCTGAACGCTTGATATTAAAGATCATTATCATGTAGGAGAATTATAATGAGAGAAATGGACAAAAGAAGTGAATTGTTGAGTATCGGGGAATTGGCGAAAATAACCGGTGTCAATATTAAATCGTTAAGATATTATGAACAAGTCGGAGTATTATTACCGGTATACATCAATCCAGATTCTGGCTATCGCTATTATTCCTTAGCGCAAGTGAGTGCGGTCGAGCTGATTCAAGCATGTGTAGAGATTGGGTTGCCTTTAAAGGAATTGCATCGCTTCAGTGATCCGAATAATTCCATCGATTATCTATCTTTTTTATCATATAGCGAAGAATTAATGAAACAAAAAATCGATTCGCTCCAACAAAATTTAAAAGGAATGCAAGAGGTAAAAGAAGAAATCAATTTGTTAAAAACATATCGACATTCTAAAAAGCAACATATTCGGCAATTGTCAGAAAAGTACTTATATGTTTTTCCTTATCAACCGACTGATAACAAAAAGACACTTTATACAGAAGCAGCCAATTTGTTTGATCGCTCGATGGAAGCAGGGTATGAGCCTTTATATGATTTTGGTATTCTCTATGAATTTATTGATAAAAACGTGCACCAGTATATGTATATAGAAATCAAGCCTACAAAAAATGTCGGTAACAATATCAAGATTTTACCTAGTGGAGAATACGCATGCCGATTTAGTCCTGAAAGTTATGGTGAGCGCCTTCCAGAGTTGTTTCCAGAAATATTTGAAAACAAGTCGACTATTTTTGCGATTGAAGCAGAAGCTTCCACTGGAACATTAGAAGAAATCGTTTATGAGATTCGTGTTTTCAGCGATGGAATGAATGATGGAAAAATCCGTCATCACTGAACAAACGATGAAAAGTCAAAATGTTGAAGTAACTAATCATGCTGACCTACAATACAAGTTTTATTATATTTGATTGGTTTCATGAGGGGTTCGAATAAAATGTATCGTAAAAGGGCATAATAGCGAATCAACAATAAAAAAACTGATTTCGATCGACGATCAAAATCAGTTTTTTTGTTCAGGTTACCTATAATTTGTTGTGAAAGTTCTATGATTTGTTCATATACCCAAAATAAAGAAAGCGTTATCATTTTTATGAACCAATTAAATTTAGGAGGAGCGGAGATGAAGGATAAGAAAAAAATGGCGGTCGGACTCTTTAGTGCAGTAGTAATAGTAGGTGCAATTGGTAGTGGGACAACGTATCACGCAGAGACTAAAACGTTTGATTACAAAGAAACAGAAGCAGCAACTTATCAACGAGGAATGGATAATCAACCGGAATCGTCTTACTGGTTTCCAGAAGATTTGCTAGAATGGGAATTTTCTAAAGATCCAGATGCACCTTACAATGTTAGCCAAGTGCCTTTGGCAAAGCGGATCGATAAAAACACACTGGCAACTTCAAATGATACGCAGACACCAGAAATGAAAGTTGTCGCTTTGTCGATCATGAATAGCAGTACAAGTGGGAATGCGCCTAGAGGTATCAATACTTTTGATGCCAATGTATTTTCCAATTGGCAATATATCGACCAACTTGTGTATTGGGGTGGTTCGTCTGGTGAAGGGATTATTGTACCGCCAAGTCCTGATGTCATTGATGCGGCCCATAAAAATGGTGTGCCAGTATTAGGGACAGTTTTCTTTCCACAGTCTGCTCATGGCGGTAAAATCGAATGGTTGGATACATTCTTGCAAAAAGATGAGGATGGTACCTTTCCTTTAGTCGATCAATTGATCGAAGTAGCTACTCGATATGGGTTTGATGGCTGGTTTATCAATCAGGAAACGGACACAGTAGTCACAAGTTTTGATGATACAAACAATCAAAAAAAGGTACAAGGGGCGAATACGACAGAAGGATTGAGTAAAAAACATGCGGATTTGATGCAAGAATTCATCAAACAATTCAAACAAAAAGAAGCAGCATTAGAAATCATGTGGTATGATTCGATGACTTCGGAAGGGAAGATGGATTGGCAAAATGCACTGACAGATAAAAACAAAGCTTTTTTAATCGATGCGGAGATGAATCCTTTAGCAGATAGCATGTTTTTGAATTTCTGGTGGAATACCGATCGTTTAGCTAGTCAAGAGCTATTGAAAGCTTCTAAAAAGAAAGCAAATGAATTAGGAATTGATCCTTATCAATTATATGCTGGTATCGATGTCCAACAAAATGGTTATGATACCCCAGTGAATTGGCGGCTGTTCACAGATGAAACTGGCACTCCTTATACTTCATTAGGGCTGTATGTCCCAAGTTGGACGTACATATCAGCAAGTAATCCTGCTGATTTTCAACGTCGTGAAATGCGTTTTTGGATAAATGAACAAGGTGATCCAACCAAAGGCAAGGCACCGATAGAAAAAGAATGGCCTGGGATCTCTACGTATGCAGTAGAGCAGAGCGCTATTACCAGCTTGCCTTTTGTGACGAATTTTAGTATGGGGAATGGGTATGGATACTTTATCAATGGAAAAAAAGTATCCGATCTAGAGTGGAATAATCGCAGTATGCAAGACGTGATGCCAACGTATCGTTGGATTTTTGACCATCAAGGAGAAAATCAATTAGCAGTTGAGATGGATTATGATGAGGCGTTTCGTGGCGGAAATTCTTTGCTTCTTAAAGGGAGTATAGTGGACGAGGCAACAAGCACAATCAAACTGTATCGAATGGATGAAATCATTTCCGATAAAACTTTTGTCACAACAACGGCAAAAGCAACGAGCATTAGCCAACTTGACTTAGTGTTAGAAATGGCTGACGGACGAAAAGAAATCATCTCGGCAAGTGAACCAATCGGTCGGGATTGGACAACTGTCAGCTATGATGTCAGTCAGTTGGGAGGAGAAAAAATTAACACACTCTCTTATCAGCTTGTTGCTTCAGAGACTCAGTCCGATTATGCGCTACACCTGGGTCAATTAGCCCTGACAGATGGAAAGGAACTTCCAACCACGAAAGTTTCGGGACTGACGCTGGAAGATGTTGCATTTGATGAAGAGGAAGGTCGATACGCTGGCATACGACTTGCTTGGGATGAGACGGAAAGTCAAGTAAGCTACTATGAGATCTACCGGTTGAATCCTGACAACTCAAAATCTTTCTTAGGAGCAACACCAGCTACGAATCATTATATCAATGCCCTTGAACGAACCTTAGACACCACGCAAACAAAATTGATTGTCGTGCCTGTTGATGCGCTGGGTAATCAAGGTGAACCTTCAGAGGCCGTTTCGTTTGATTGGCCGGATAATAAAGTGCCGAGAGCTGATTTTACTGCGTCAAGAACGTTAGCTGCTCCAGGATCTGCGATTACTTTTACAAACACGTCATCCTTAAACACTGAAACGGTTACTTGGGAATTTGAAGGTGGGGATATTACGACAAGTCATGAACATTCGCCAGTTGTCACTTACCACAAAGAAGGTGTTTATAAAGTCAAATTAACGGCAAGCAATCAAGCAGGGGAGACACCTGTCGAAAAAAACGGTTTGATTACAATTTCTAATAAAGTACCAATGGAGTTACCGCTGTTATCACGAAAAGCGAAAGCGACCGCTTCCTCTTATACTAATGAAGCGGAAGCCCCTCATTTTGCAATCGATGGCGACTTGACGACTAAATGGTGTGCAACGGGTACGCCGCCACACGAATTGACGCTTGATTTAGGGAATGTTCACACCATTAGCGAAGTTCGCATAGACCATGCGCAAGCAGGTGGAGAAAGTCCTGACATGAATACAAAAGCATACGCGATCGAAATAAGTGAAGATGGAGCGATATATAAAGAAGTTGCCAAAACTACCAATAATACGGCGAGTAGCTCCGTCGAGACTTTTGCGGTACAATCTGCACGATATGTCCGATTACGTATTGACAAACCAACACAAGGATCAGACACTGCAGCAAGAATCTATGGATTTGAAGTATTTGGATTACCAGAATTATTACACTAACTTAGTGGGGAAAAAGTGTATTTGTCATCCCATCAGTTCTATCATTTAATATACTTGAGATGTTTAAAATCCACATCATAATAAATAAGCGTCACCCTTTTCGAAACCATGAAAATGATTTTTGAGGGGTGGCGCTTATTTTGACAATGCATTTCATTTCTAATGCAGTTTTCGTTGCCTTTATATAATCAAAAGAGTTTTACTTATTAGGGTTTGAGCGTCGCTTTTTTTCAAAGAACGTCAATCCAGCAATAATTGATACCACAACAAAGTATGTTGTCCAACTGATCACATTAAAAAGTAATAAGGCTAGTCCAATGATCAAACATAATAATAAAGTCCATACGGTTAGATTCTTTTCCATAGCATATTGAAAACATCGAAGCGTCAATTTCTGGTGTCACATAAAGAACGAGCTATCGCTGTTTTCACTTCCAAACCTCCTTGTAAACGGCTTATAAAGACAAAAATATTTTCATCTTGAAAAAGAAATTTTAGCACAAAGCAAAAAAGATTGTAAGGACTAGTTGAAGAGTAGTAAAAATCAGGTACTTTTTCAAGTTGCTGAAAATAGGATCAAATAATTGAAAAAGAGAATATTCCTAAGAATAAGCTGCAATCATTCGATCATCATATGTAAAATAAGAGAAGAGTTTCATCACACATATAAAATTTAAGACACCTACTTTGACCTTTCAAGTAGGTGTCTTATTGTGAACTAGAGTTGCAATCGTCCATTCGAGGTTTTCACTCCTATGCAGATTTTTTAAGTTCTTGCACTGCTTGTTCGATCGTTACACCAGTCGCTACACGATTGCTATCTTCTTTGTCGAACACGACGAAAAGATTTAAATCGGTATTAAGAGTGACACGATATTGTAATTCTTTGTTATAGAATGTCATAGTCATTCTCCTTTCTTATTGTTCTGTTGAAAGGCAACGATACGTTGATAACGAAATTCCATAACTATTATAGCACAGATAGTTGGATTGAATCAACTGTATTTTTATTAAATAATAATGATTATAAAAAGAAAGAAGGGTATAACCCTTCTTTCATAAAAATAGTTTAATTATTGTAAAGGAGCACGAAAACCGGCAGCTTCAGCTTCACTTATAGTTTTAAACCAAGCAACAGGATTAGTTGTGCGATCATAATAACGGCTTCCTGGTGTATGATAAATTCCGTTTCTAGAACCTTTAATTAATCCTTGTCCATTGGCATCGACATATTGGGGACCATTAGCAGAGGCCTGTTGTGCTTGAGCTGCGGCTGCTTGTTCTTGTGCCACGCGTTGGGTTTCTGCTTGTTCAGCAGCTACACGAGCTTCTTCAGCGATACGCGCTTGTTCCGCTGCTTGTGCTTGAGCTGCCTGTTCTGCTTCGAGGCGAGCTTGTTCTTCCTGTGCTTTCTTTTCCGCTTCAAGTCTTGCTTGTTCTTCTTGTACTTTCTTTTCTGCTTCACGTTTCGCTTGTTCTTCTTGCGTTTTCTTTTCCGCTTCAAGTCTTGCTTGTTCTTCTTGCGCTTTTTTCTCAGCTGCTAATTTTTCTTCTTTCTTTTTCTCTTCTAATTCTTTTTTTTCCGCCGCTTCTCGTTGGGCTTTTTCTTCACTGGATGTTGAAGTTGTTTCCGAAGTAGCGGTATCTGCTTTTGACGCTTGATTGGTACCAGATCCGCAAGCGCTACTGATCAGTAGCAAACCGAATAAAGCACTAAATAAAACGAGATGGCGCTGCCAAGCTTTTCCATTTCTATTACTTGATCGACTAAATAGATGTAGACCAAGCATCAAACTGATTAATCCTAACAATAACAATAATAAATTCATTTTTTCCTCCTGTTTCTACAAAAAAATAGATCGCTTTCATAAAAAGATTCCCCTAATAAAAGCGATTGGTTTTATTTACGGCGATTGACCGTATTCTCTATGTCGGAATCGAACCGACGAAAGCCAGTTAGAGAGTATAGATAAATCAAAAAAGATTAGTAGTAGAAGAAAGCACAACGTTATAAATATATAAAGAAATAATAACAAACAAACTTTATTTTATCATTAAGATGAACATAATGACAGAGAGTTTTGATGGACGATGGTTTTTTTAATATTTGTTTTTTTTATGTAAAAAATGTTATATTTAATGAAGAAAAGTATCGTTTTGATATCATAATCGTTCGAATTTAAATAATCTAAGAGTTCATAAGAAAAAGAGAGTCTGGACGAAAAACTGGGTAGAGGAGGAGATAATATGCGCATGTTGTTTATTAATGCTAGCCCCAACAAAGAGGGGATGACCGTTAAATGGGGAGAAAAAATCTTAAAGGATATCGACTATACGGTCCTGCATTTAGTTGATTATTCGATCAATCAGTTAGGACAGATGACTGAAGAGGATGAATTTGACAAAGTCATGGGAGTAATCAACCAAGCTGATGTCTTGGTTATTGGTACACCCATCTACTGGTGGGATGTGACCGGTTTGTTAAAAACATTTATTGATCGCTGGACGGATCTATTTGAGTATGGGTTAGACACACCAGAGGCTCCTTTGTATCAAAAATCGGTTTTCTGGTTTGTTCAAGGATCTGCTCCAGAGGAAGCTATCAGCGGAATTAGGCAAATGCTGTCTAATGTGAGTGAACGCTTTTTCATGCAGAAGTTAGGGATGATTTATCAGAAGAAAGACATTGCTTCATCTAATGAACAAATCAAACAAATGAGATGAATAGAGAAATTGAAAGTACTAAAGGTTTATAGTTGTGTTTTCTAAAAAGGCATGCTATAGTATAAAAGTAATCTATTTTGAAACGTAATTTGAGCTATAAGTTAAACATTATAAGACTCCTTTTGCCTATCAAATATTTATTGCACTATAAACGTACATTGATACGTATCAGGAGGAAATATACATGAATAACGGTACAGTAAAATGGTTTAACGCAGATAAAGGTTTTGGATTTATCACTGGGGAAGATGGAAATGATGTATTCGCTCATTTTTCAGCTATCCAAGGTGACGGTTTCAAAACATTAGACGAAGGTCAAGCTGTGACTTTTGATGTTGAAGATGGACAACGTGGCCCTCAAGCAATCAACATCGTTAAAGCATAATCAAACGATTGATATCTTACTGCTCTTTCTTATGAAGGAGCAGTTTTTTTATGTCCAATTTCAATAAAAGCCTCTCGATTCAGCAATCGAGAGGCTTGTTAGAACAATAAGTCATTACTTGTTTACAAAATTATCCCTTTCTGTTCTAGGTTTGCTACACATTCGGCTAAGTAGATTTGATCATGTTCTGGATAAAGTGGTGAGGTCCATTCAATAGGGGAAAGGGTAGGATAAGGTTCGCAAATTTTTCCACGATACAAGGGATCAAACCATTCCTCACCAGGGTTATAATTTTGTTTTTTCATTTCTTCCATTACTAACAAATGATACTGAAATAATTTGTAAGGCGAATGTGTAAAAACGTAATCGACAGTCGCATGTTTTCGTCCCCAACCATTGCCTCTCAGAGCACAACATTCGCGATGCTGTCCTAATAATTGTTGGCGCGGAAGTGATTGCAAGAGGCTTTGATGCCATAAGCGCATATAAGATTTCCTTCTTTCTAAAACAGTGAATTAAGTGTTTAGGATGCTTCCGTTCGACCAATCAAATAATCGATAGTCGTGTCGTAAAAATCTGCGATAAAGATCAATTCGATGATACTAGGTATATTTTTTCCATCTTCATAGTTTTTATATGTCTCAATCGGTATGTTCACTTTTTCAGCAACCTGTGGTGTAGTTAAATGCTTTTTATCTTTGAGGAAGTTTAAACGGCAATGCAGTGTATCCAGTAAAATCGCTTCTTCAATCGTCATTTTACCTCACCTTTCTCTAAATAATTATCTATGAAAGTTAACGTGTATTTTTTCTGTTTAGATAAAATAAATACCCAATGACAAAGAGTATGGAGAAAATGAAGCCAACTAAATTAAAAATGAAAATATGTGAAGGTTCAAAAAACTGATAATTCAATATTTTGTACATGAAATAGATCGCAGGAAAACTAGCAAGTGCGATCTTTTTTCGTTCTTTTGTCCACTTGATAAACGAAAAGACGATGGGGACAAATATAAAAACAGGAAAAAGAAAAGCAAGTCGGCTCAATTCCAGCATAATAAATAAACTCCCATAGCTATATTTTATTTGTGTATAAATTGTATTTTGAGTTATTCTATTTGTGAATATACTAGATTTATATTCACTAGATAAAAGATAGCATGTTATGCGATTATGAACAAATATTTCGATAAAAAACATGATTCTTCTGTAGACGTATAATTTGAAAAAAACATAAAAAAGGTGGAACCTTCATTCCACCTTTTTATGTTTTTAGATTGGTTTCGAACATTTACTCTTTGACATAGACATTAAAGTCTTTTAGAAGTTTAAGTGCTTGTGGCTCGTGAACACGGCTGCTGACTAGTGACGAATCAATGATAAAGTCAGCTTCTGGAAAAGCACTTTGTAAAGCGATCGTGTTGGATAAGACACATAAATTAGTTTCGATCCCGACCACTTCAATTGTCTTTTGTTCTTCTTTACGTTCAAAAAGGGAATGCTTGATCTCTGTTAACGTTTCTGGAGGCAGAGTAAAGTAGTATTTTTTGATTTCCTGCTCATTTGGTAGAGGAGAGAGCGTGGGAATAATTTTAAGATCTTCACTCTCTGCCTCATCTTTCCGTTCGATAGGGATATCTCGAGTGAATAGTACGTATTCATTCGCTGCACGTGCTTGGTTTAAACGTGTGTTTACTCGCTCAACTAATGCTTCAGCATCTTCGATATAAAATTCACTAGTTGGATCTAAAATATGATTTTGCATATCGATAACGACTAACATCTATCATCTCTCCTTATAAAAAGTGATCATTCAAAAAGTTTGCGACACCGGCTTCATCATTGGTTTCTGTCACCTCATCTGCTAAATCCTTCACATGTTCTTGCGCATTGCCCATAGCCACGCTTAACCCACTGAACTCAAGCATTGCCAAATCATTTTCTTGATCACCAAACGCCATGACGTCTTCTGAAGATAACCCTAAGTACTCAGTTAGAAATAAGAGTGAGTGTGCCTTTGTAATATTTTTAGGAGTGATTTCTAGGAAATGTGGGTCTGAAAAAACAGAATCAATTCCTTCTTTCTTCATCTCTGCTTGGATTTTTTGTAGTTTTTCCTCATTTTTATCCGTCAGAGCTAATTTCAAATAGCTTAAGGAAGGATCGTCCAACTGTTTTGTGATCTCATCAAAGGAATGATTTTGCAAGTTGAAGTGTTGATAATAAGGATCGTCTTTTACTAAGGTAGTTTCATCAAAAGTGATTTGATCATCTTGTGTTTCTCGGCTTGCGATGATCGATATTTTTGCTTCTTTTGCTAAATAAAAGGCCTTTTTAAGTATGGATACTTCGATTTTTGAACGTCTTAATACATGATCAATCTTGCCGTCTTTCATTTCGGAAATCAATGCACCGTTAGAAGAAATCAAATAGCCGCTGACTCCTAATTGTGCAAAGACATCCTTGGCAGAAATACTATTTCTTCCTGTTGCAATCGTTACGATTCCTCCATTAGAGGAGAAAGCTTTTAATGCTCGAATATTTTCTTGTGGGACAACTCCTTGGGAATCAAGCAAGGTCCCGTCTAGATCAATAGCTGCTAATTTCATCTTTTTACGCTCCCTTAGTCTTTTTTCTTTCACCAATAGCTTAAATGAGAAACTTCTAAAATAAAAATAAAATGCTTTAACTCTTTGTATTTTTTCAAAAAAGATTTTTCATAAATAGTGAAAAAGATATTAGTAAGAAAATGGTTAAGACCGCTGTATAAAAAAGCATAACAATCTTAATGATTTCGTTTTCATTTTCATAAAAAAGGGAAAAATTTGGGTAATATTCATATAAAACAAAGCATATCTTTTGCTTTCAGGAAAAAGTAGGCATATTGTAGATGTAGAACAGGTTAGAAAAAGATTAAAAAAAGGAGTGATTTTGATGGAGATTAAGTATGGGACTGTACCGGTTGTGACTGCTTCAGATGAAAATTATGCTCCTTATCTAAGCGTAATGATTGCAACGGCACTGGAAAATGCGAATAAGATGAGACATATATATTTTTATGTGATTGATGATGGCCTATCAGAATATAGTAAAGAAGGATTGCGTCAGACAGTTGCACAACATTCAGAACATGCAAACATCCAATTCTTGACAGTGGAGAAAGATGTATATGAAGATTTCTTAGTCAGTGACCACATTACAACAACGGCGTATTTAAGAATTTCTCTACCTAAGATCTTAGCAAAATACAATTATAAAAAAGTGTTGTATCTAGATGCAGACGTTTTAGTGTTAGATGATATCGTTGCATTATATGACGAATCATTGAACGGTAAAACAATTGGGGCAGTAATTGATCCAGGACAAACGAAAGCGTTGAAGCGCCTGGGGATCGATTCAGAAGAATATTATTTTAACTCAGGTGTCATGGTGATCGATATTGATCAATGGAATGAAAAAGACATTACAGATAAAACGATCCAATTCCTAAAAGAAAATGGTGAACAGATTATCTATCATGATCAAGACGCATTGAATGGTGTCTTATATGGAGATTGGGAACAACTTCATCCAAAATGGAACATGCAATGTTCATTGATTTTTGAACGCCATCCAGCTCCAGATAAGAAATATGAAGAGTTATATAAGAGTGGGAATGAAGCTCCTTCAATCGTTCACTTCACAGGGCATGATAAACCTTGGAATACATTGGAGGATCATCCTTATACACAAATCTATCTAAAAAATCTAGCGCATAGCGTATTAATGAAAGTAGGCGAGGTAAATGAATAGAAGAAAAGAAGTAGCAGTTGTCTCTAGTTGTAATACAAAATTTGTGCCTCATCTAGCAGCACTGTTTGTGTCAATTTTAGAAAATAGTGACCCGAAAGTGTTTGTACGTTTCTACGTGATTGATGATGATATTGAATTAGAAAGTAAAAATCTTTTACGTTACTCAGTGAAAAATTCACGAATGAATACAGATGTTGAATTTTTGAAAATCAACAAAAAATTCTTCAAAAACTTAGTGACTAGTGATCGTATCCCTGAAACAGCATATTATCGTATTGCGATTCCTGAGTTATTTAGAGGGAAAAATGTCGAACGTATCCTTTATATGGACTGTGACATGATTGCATTGAACGATATCAGTAAACTATGGGATCTAGAGTTTAATGGCGCAGTGATGGCAGCAGTTGAAGATGCTGGTTTCCACCAACGTCTTGAAAAAATGGAGATTGAAGCAGATTCAATGCGTTACTTTAACTCTGGTTTGATGCTGATTAATGTTGAAAAATGGTTAGAACAAAACATCACGAAAAACGTTCTAAAATTCATCGAAGAAAACCCAGAAAAACTTCGATTCCATGACCAAGATGCTTTGAATGCTATCTTACACGATCGTTGGATTGCTTTGCATCCAAAATGGAATGCGCAAGGTTACATCATGGCGAAAGCAAAAAAACATCCAACAGCTCAAGGAGAAAAAGAGTATGAAGAAGCACGTCGTAAGCCTTATATCATCCATTACTCTGGGCATATCAAACCATGGAGTGAAGAGTTTAAAGGTGCTAGTAAAAAATACTATGAAAAGTATGCAAATATGACCGCTTTTCGTTGTGTTAAATCATTCCCTAAATATCCATTGTACGCTCGTGTTCAACGAAATACTGAATTGAGTCATTGATCGATAATAGAAAAAACTTACTATTATAATAGAGGAGATGATCGATATGGAAATCACGCTGACAAGAAATGTGATGGACATCTTAAAGAAAAAAGCAGGCGAACAATCAAAACTAGCACTTGCATTGATCAATAGTAAAGATCCTTTCCTTAGAGACAAAGGAGCGTGTGCGAAAGGTAGCTTTTTCCAAATTATCCCTTTTGTTACTGAGTTTGGACTATACGTCACAAAAATTAATCATCCTTCGCTAGAAATCTATACATCACAAAGTGAACAATGCTATTTAGGCAAATATTTAACGATGGATTATGATCATGTATTAAATAGTTTCTCATTGGAAAATGAGATTGCTGTACTAGATCATAACATCAAACTAACTAATTGTTTCTTTAGTTGATTGCATACTGGAAAGGACGATTCACCATGCTGGAATATTACTTGATTGATGAAAACAAGAAAGTAATAGCCGCAGATGAAGAACATTTTAATTGGCTTGTTATTGATACGAGCGATACTGAGGAAATCGAACAGGTTACTCGAACCTATCAACTTCCTGAAGATATATTTGTCGGTATGACTTATCCAGAAGAGGTCTCCCGCTTAGAACATCTATCAGGAACAAGTTTGAACAACCCGATTTCCTTAGTACTGCTCAACCTTTCAAGTGAAAAAGAAAAAATCGAACGTCGTTTGACACCATTATCTTTCGTCATATCAAATGACTTATTGATTACTTGTCGAGACGAAAAAACTAATTTTATCGATCGGCTGATTGAACATCATGGTAATAAAATCGATTCTTTCGAAAAAGTGATTGTTTATGCGGCATTAGATATCTATACCCATTTTGTCAAAGAACTTCGTGAAATGAAAACGCGTATTGATTCGCTAGATCAAGAAGCACGAAAAACGACAGAAAATGAAGAGTTGTACAAGCAGGCTGATTTAGAAAGAGACATTGTTTACATCGATCATACGTTGCGGGATCAAAAAGAGACAATGGACCTCCTATGGGAAACACCTAAATTCAAAGAACGTGTCAATGACGAACAACTACTTTATGACGTTCGTTTAAGACAACGTCAAACAGAGAAGATGATTTTGATTTATCGCGATCTGTTAGAAAGTATCGGTGATCTGTTCAATGGAATGATGGACAACAATTTGAATCATCTGATGAAATATCTGGATTCTACCGCATTGATCATCTCTGTCCCTGCGATGATTGCAGGTATTTGGGGGATGAATACAGGTGGTTTACCAGGAGAAGATTCAGCAACTGGTTTCCTCTTAGTATTAGGGGGTTCGATTGTTGCTGCTGCTGCTTTAGGGTATCACTTATTTAGAAAAGATTACACAAAATAATCAATACGGGCTTATACGCCCAAATTTATAACGTCAGTTATGACTAAAAAATAGGAGGATCAACATGACAGAACCCAATTTAATCGACCCAAGAAAACTATATCACACAGAAGAATTTCCAAAACAGGATCAAGAAACTCCGGCTTTACAAAAGGATATGAAACCAGTACCTGATTGCGGTGAAGAAAGTTATAAAGGTACGGAGCAATTAGCAAATCGCCGTGTCTTGATCACAGGTGCAGACTCTGGTATTGGCCGTGCCGCTGCCATTGCTTTTGCACGAGAAGGTGCAGATGTAGCCATTCAATTTTTCCCAGGTGAGGAAGAAGATGCGCAACAAGTGGCGCATTATATCGAGGAAGCTGGACGTAAAGCATTGCTATTACCTTATGATTTGCGAGATGAAGCTGCACCAAAAGAAATCATCCAAAAAACAGTGGATGCATTTGGTGGATTAGACACACTTGTTCTCAATGCGGCGCAACAAATTTCGTCTCCTTCAATTGCAGAAATCCCATTGGAACAAGTAAAAGATACTTTTGCTGTAAATATTATTGCCATGTTTGCACTTGTGAAAGAAGCAATTCCACATATTCCAGCAGGAGGAGCAATCCTTACAACGACTTCAGTCCAAGCATTCAATCCAAGTGAACACTTGTTAGATTATGCAGCTACTAAAGCTTCGATTGCAAACTTCACCATTGGTTTAGCAAAACAATTAGCACCAAAAGGAATTCGTGTCAACGGCGTAGCACCAGGACCAATTTGGACACCATTACAACTAGATGCAGGTCAACCAAAAGAAGATCTACCTGAGTTTGGTCAACAAGCATTGTTGGAACGTGCAGGACAACCAGCTGAGTTAGCGCCTGTTTATGTCTTTCTTGCATCTAACAAAGCAAGCTATGTCACAGCACAGATTTACGGTATCACTGGTGGAGAAGCCATTAATCTATAATCAGTGACAAGAAGCTAGGAGGGCGAGACAATGAACAAAGGAGCCAAAACGATAGGAGCAATCTTACTGATTCTTCTGCTGTCTGTTTTAATATTTGCAATGTTGCTAAGCTCAGTTTATCCATTGCCGTTTAAGTTAGAAGAATTTCGGTTTTTATCATTAACTAACTTTTACGTACAACAATATGTTTTTTGGGTAACCGCAGCTTTTGCTGTGTTAACGCTGATATTGATTCTAGTCTTATTATTCTACCCAAAAACTTACCGTTCATTCTTACTAAAAAAAGGTGATGGTGAGTTAACATTAGACAAAAAAGCAATCGAAGGAATGGTTCGTTCACGATTGACGAAAGAAGAGTTTGTTTCTTCCCCAAAAGTAACGATCAAAGCAACAAAGAATAAAATTGACGTAAAAGTAAAAGGCGAGTTGAAACGTACGTCATCATTAATCGGTAAAACAGGAGCGCTAATGACAGATATTGAGCGTGATGTAAAACAAATCATTGGTACAGATGAACCAGTGAATGTCCTGATCGATTATACTGGTTTTGACTCACCACAATCAAAAAGAGTCGAACATTCTCGAGTACAGTAAGGGGGAGAGAAAATGAACGAGATCTTTTCGACATACAAGCTCCCAATTATTTGTGGCGCGCTTGGATTGATATTAGCTATTTTACTAGTAGCTGTCGGATTTTTTAAAACATTGCTGATCGTGATCATGGTTGCGCTCGGTGTAGCCATCGGTATGTATTTAAAAAGAACCGGAATTTTAGAACATTACTTTAAATCTTAGGAGGCTTTACCATGGAAAACAATCATTCAAATCAAAAGGGAAATACACCGAAATCAGCACATCCAGATCCAACAACACCGAATCAAGTACAAGGGATCAAAGATGAAAAAAATAAAACTGCGCCAGTGTCTGCACATCCAGATCCAGTGGTGCCGCATGTAGAAGAAAAAGTAGCGCATGATAAAAAAGAACACCACGATCATCCACATCATGAAGCGAAAACTCCTGATGTGCATACTCCAACTCATGAGGCAAACAAACAGACAAATGAAGTGAAGGGCAGTGAAGAATCAATGAACGGTGAAGTAACTTATGATGACAAAGTCATTCAAAAAATTATTGCAATCGCATTAGAACGTATCGACGGACTATTGACAGTAGACGGAGGATTTTTCTCTAATGTAGCTGGAAAATTAGTCAATACTGACAATGAAACAGCTGGGATCGAAACAGAAGTAGGTAAGAAACAAGTTGCTGTTGATATGTCGATCGTCGTTGAATACGGCAAAGACATTGAAGATATCTTTAAACAAATGAAAGAGATCATCGGTGAAGAAGTAGCGAATATGACACACTTAGATGTCATCGAAGTGAATGTCAATGTAACAGATATCAAATCAAAAGAAGAATTTGAACAAGATCAAGTCACCGTACAAGATAAAGTGACGGATGCTGCAAAAGCAACTGGAGAATTTGCTTCAGAACAAACAGATAAAGCAAAACATGCAGCAAGCAAAGGAACGGAAAAAGTAAAAGAAAATAACGAGCCAAGAGTACAATAAAATATCTTAGTGAGTCAAAACTTTTAATCAAAATAAATGAGTTGTCGCATTGAAAAAAATCGGCTAGACACTATAGGAGGAAATACAGATGGGTTTTATTTGGTCATTAATCGTAGGTGGGGTTATCGGAGCAATTGCAGGAGCAATCACAAATAAGGGTTCTTCAATGGGTATCATTGCTAACGTCATTGCAGGACTTGTTGGTTCAGCAATCGGACAAGCAATATTAGGATCATGGGGACCAGTCATTGGTGGTATGGCAATCGTACCTTCACTGATCGGAGCGATCATTTTAGTATTGATCGTGTCATTCTTTGCCCGTAAATTATAAGAATAAAGAAGAAAATTTGCGATAGATGCAAACATTCTTTTACTTTAATATAATCGGTAACATTTAATTATCTGGAATTTGATTGAAGGATCTTTACAAGTTGACTTGTTCAACGAAGTGAAGATCTTTCTTTTTTGTTGTCCTTTCGGGGTTCATACAAGTAGATGATTAGAAAATTATTTTCTCACAAAAATTCTTCTTTCAATCACTCCCGATTGAAAGGAAAAAATAACGTTACACAAGGCATTGATGACCGATAAACTTGGAAAAATAAAGATTTTCAATACTTTTATAAATGATTTGAAAAAGGAGTGAATAGTAAAAAGACGATTAAGAAACTGAAAATACATAACCTTTTCATAAAAGTGTCATTTAAATTACTACGAACATCCTTTAAGAAAAAAAGAAACGACTATCAACAGAGAATGAACCAGACGAAAAAGTTTTTCTCTGATTGTTTGATAAAGGGGGGACAATTTGAGAACAAGAAGAAAACTGTTGAACAGTGCTTTGATCCTAGGTTTGACTTTAGGTAATCTCAATGACATAGTCGTTCAAGCAGTGACCGCATTCCATGAACTAGGTCCGATTCAAAGTAGACAGGCAAGAACGACTACTAATGAGAGGGAAAAAAAGAATGGGGAAAAAGTAAAAAAAGAAACAAATGAAAAAGTGAAACAACCAGAGAAAGAGCAAAATGACTCGAAAGAAAGAAATGAACTAAGCAAAGTGGAGTTAAAGAATTTAAGTAAAGAAGAGATAATAGAACGGAGTGATTCGTTAGATCAACTATTAAATCCCATCCACGCACAAGATTTACCTTCATGGATTCCGTATGTAAATAACCTACGGGGTAGGCAATTAGGGGACATGTTGACGGGGCATTTAAGAGCTGGGATCAGAAGCAACCTAGATCTAACACAAGATAATTTTAACATAGGTGATAAAGTTATTTTAAGAAATGTCACACCTATGTACTACCGAACACCGGATTTTGGTTATAATGATTTTATTCGATATATCGTCGAAGATCTAAGCCCTTTGCGCCGAAATGATCATACTCAACGAGCAGTTTATACGGTGATTTCTGATCCAAAGAGTGGGAACTTGGCCAATGCAAGTCACACCTTCATTAAGCGCCTTACATAATACTCGAACAGACGGGGAAATGAATGTGGTCTTTACCCGTTTAAAAATAGCACTACCTCAAGAAGAAGAATTCGAAATCCGCAGATTCCCATTTTCCCATTTTCTTACTGGGGACATTCCCAGTGAATAAATAATGGATGTTGGAGATTGGAGAGTAGCTCAACTAGTTTCATTGTCGATTTCTCTGGAACTGACATTGGCAGTATTCGCCTTACTCCAAAATCTGAGTCATTGATTCTGGAACATCAACAGAGTATTCCTGATCCAGAAAATTTTGTGGATGCCCACAATACGAGGGGAACGGTAGACTATGAATGGGTAACGCAATCTGATACAAGTCAATTAGAGGTAAGTAAAGCATTGAAATTAGAGTTAGTGATCAAACCGTAGACCTGCTGTCACGCTTCCTATTGAAATCGAAATAAAACCATTGATTTTTACGACCAATCCTCAAGTTACGATACGTCAAAATGATTCGAATCCTATGTCGCAAGAGCTATTTACGATCGCGGATGATGGCAGTTATCAACTTACGTGGATAAATACTATCAGTACCACTAATTTAGGCAATTTCATTTGGCATGCGAGAGTGCGTATCCAAGATGGCAGAGAAGCAACAGAAAGTATGGATGTGACGATTGTTCCAGATGAAGGAGTGTAGTTAGAATTGAATCCTGCGAGTGTTCAAGGAAGATACTCAGTGGACGAACAAGGTGCAGAAGATAAACCAGGTGCTAGCGAAGAGGGTGCTGGAAGTGAGAGCTGTGAAAATGGAGAAAGTGGACAAGATGACAGAAGTGATTTTGAAGCAACAGGAAACATGCCACAGACAAATGCCACTCGAAACACACTTCTCTCTGTGTTAGGGACTATGTTACTTGCCTTGTTTGGCGGTATCTTCTTCTGGGAAAAACGATCGACTAAAAAGTTGGAAGAAGAGTCCAATAAATAAAGTCATTTTTTATCCACTTTTTTATTCATAGTAGAAAAAATAGTTTTTAGAGAAGAAAAAAAACCTCTAAAATTAAATATGGGAAACACTCAAAAGGGGGAAGACCCAAATTTGAGTGTTTTTTATTTGTTTGTGAGGTGAATAGAAATGTTGAAGATTTTGTCAAAAAAATTAAAAAGACAATTGAAGTTACTGGAGTACTTATTTGAAGGCGATGCCTATCGCTTTAACGACTTAGAAAATTTACTTGGTTGTTCAGCCAAAACTTTAAGAAATGACTTGTTTGATATTCATTCTTATGCCAGCGATATCAAAATCCAAATGACTCGAGAAGAGGGGGTTAAAGCAACAATTCTACCTCATGTCACGGAAGATTATATCTATCAAGTGATCAAGCAAGAGTCGATTGAATATCGCTACTTAGAAGCTATTTTATTACATAAATTCAAGAATTATCTTGAATTAGCAGACTATTTATTTATTTCTGAAAGTACCTTGCGGCGAATTGTCGATAAAATCAATCCAATGTTACAGAGTTATGATCTGAAAGTACAAGCACTGATCAAACTTGTTGGAAACGATCAAGTCATTACTGAAATGACTGTTCAGTTCTTAATGGAAAAATATCATTATTTTGAAGATGCATTTCCTGCATCCTTTCGGTTGATTGTTACTCAACTTGCGCAGGATTTTGTTGAAGAAAACAGCTTGCAGCAAGGGCTGATTAGTTTGGAACCGCAAGAAGAAAAAATATTTCATTTTTGGATTGCTGGTCGAATATTATTGTTCCAAAATGATAAGGGGGTAGTTTCGGTTAGTAAAAAACAAAAGAAATTCAAGTACGAAATACTATCAAATAAACGTTTGCGTCTACCAAAGAGCAACGAATTGATTAATGAACACTTGGCAAGTTTTATATTCGATCAAGCATTTATTTTTCAATTATTCGACAGAGGTTCTTTGAATCAAAAAAATCCAATTCTATTTGCAATTGATAGTTTTATCAAAGAAGTGGAAGAAAAATATGGAATTGTGTGCGAAGATAAAAAAAAGATCTTTCGTAAAGCAACTATTTTATTGCAACAAAGCACGGTGCCTTTCTCTATAAGTTATCAAAAAAACTCTCTTTTTTTTAAAAATAGTCACTCAGAAATGAATAAAATCCAGCTTCGATTATGGAATAAGTTAAAATATTATGTACATACACATCATATCCTACTAAATGATTTCGAAGAATTTGCGACAACTATGTTTACAGAAATATTATTGTATTGGCCAGATTTAATAAAAAAATTCGAAGATAATAAGCAAGTTCGGGCGTTAGTTATCACCAATTCTACACTAAAATATGACGCCTATTTACTCAGTAAGCTAGACCAACAATTGGGTAATCATTTTGAATTTGTTGCTAGAAATAATCAAACCTTGTCCCAAGATTTGATCAATTATGAGAATTTTGATTGTATTATTTCAAATATTACGATTGATAAAACCTATAATATCCCTATATTTGGTATATCCGTCTTTCCAAAGGCAAGAGAGATCCATAATCTGATCAACTTTTATCAAGAATTATTGGCTTGATAACGAATAAAAAAATGCAAGTCCTCCAAATCTTGAGATTACGGGGCTTGCATTTTTATAACACCAAAAATATTTAGATTTCTTGATCTTTTTCAAAGACAAGAAGGTCTCCAGGCTGACAATTCAAAACTTCACAGATTTTATCTAATGTGGTGAAGCGAATCGCTTTCGCTTTTCCAGTTTTTAAAATAGAAAGATTAGCCATGGTAATACCCACTTTTTCACTTAATTCCGTTACTGACATTTTCCGCTTTGCTAACATTACGTCTAAATTAACAATGATCGCCATCTCACACCTCACACGGTCAATTCGTCATTTTTCTTCAAACGAATTGCTTCTTCCAATATTTTGATCAAGACATTCATTAATACTAATCCCGCAAAAGGTAAGAAAACTAGTGCAAGGCCTAATAGCATCAATCCAGGCGCGTCATCCGCATCTGCCATTTGATAGAATTTTGGTAAAATACCAAAAGTACTGAGTGATAAGAAAATCATTACTTTTCGGATATAGCTAACTAAACGATGTGAATGATCAGAAAATGTTTGGTCTTTAAAGATGATTGTTAATAATTTAAAAATGATACCGCCAATAATGATACCTGATAGTAGAGTTGTGAAAATGACTAAACTCAATAGGGTGGTTTGCCAATCTAAGGGGGCATTTGATTCTTTGGTCAGTAACTGAGTACCCAACAACAGACCAAAGAGTCCGAAAACAACACATATTCCGATAGTCGTTGTTTTTAAAAAGCGTGAATGATTTTTCATTTATTTAACCTCCTAATAGAATGTATATATTGATATTCAACTATAATATATCGTTTTTCGATAAAAAAATGGTTGAACGATTGCCTTTTCCGAAGAAAAGGCAATCTAACGAAGCATTGGTGTTACTTAAAACCTCTAAAGAGGCGATTACTCTATATTAACTCTTTCTCATTTAAACAATGTATTCCCTAACCACTAATACATCCTTGTAACCCTTTAGTTACGCCAGTGGGATTAAATTTCATAAAAACAAATTAAGATGTCGTATAACATATGATTCGCAATATATCTATTATAGCACAACATACAATTGATGTAAATAGACTATTACTTCCAGAAAAAATCCTTGGCTGCACCGAAAAAATGAAAAGTTCTACGCAGTTTATTAATCAACATGTAATCCAAAAGACTAGTGAAATGTGCTACAATCTTTTTTGGTGAAAAGGATTAAATCGTTTTTGTTATCGAAAGGTACATAAAATGAAGAAATTAGTCTTTGTCTAAGAGAAATGGGTAATGAAGCAATTCTTTGTTGTTTTTGGTTTGTTGTGCACGTGAGGACTTACTTAAATTAGGGGGATATTTTGTGAATTTAGACACGCTGGAAAGCTTGTTGATTGTCATCGTTCAAACGGCTTGCATCTTTTGGGTGACTAGCTATTTGGAAACGCATTTAAAAAATCGGTATTACGTCATTTTGTCAATCATTGGAATCATTTGCTATATGGCACTTTATTTTTTGATGAATTTTTTTGCAACTGCAGTTTTATGGGCTAGTTTATGTGCCGTAACCTATTACTTCCGGCGAAATATTTATATTGCGCTATTTATCCCTTCTGTCACATTCTGTTTATATATTTTTTCCGATTATATCATCAATTTTAGTTATACGATTCTTCATTTGGTTCTAAACATAAGATTAACTGTGATTCTAGGAACCCTTCTTTTTTTCTTCTTTGCATATATTTTCAAAACATGGTTATTAGAAAAGTGCTACAAAGATCTCTTGACGATGAAAATCAGCGGAATCATCGCAACAGCGACGATTTGTGTCTATTTTTGTCTGGTGGTCATTGAAAGATTTCCAAATTTGCGAATTTATTTGATCGATGCACATGAGCTATTCATGATATTGTATGGGCTGTTGTCAGCGATCATTTGTTTTTCTTTTATTTTCATAAAAAGAACGGAATATGAAAATAGAGAGCAAAAACGTCAAATGAGTTACTTGATCGAATACAGTGAACAAGCTGAAAAAAATTATTTAGAGATTCTAAAATTTAAACACGATTACAAAAATATTCTAATTTCATTGGAAGATTATATCGAAACTGAAGATCTAACAGGTCTAAAGGATTATTTTAGAAATAGTATCAAAGCGACCGGATCGATTTTTGACCAAGAAATTTTTAGGATGTCTTCGATTTCAAATATAAAAATTCGAGAAATCAAAAGTGTGATCATGAGTAAGTTATATATGGCACATGAGAAAGGAATCCATGTAAGCATTTCTGTTCCTGAGGTGGTCAATCATTTGGAAGTGTCAACGATGGTACTCGTAAGAATGCTGGGGATCATCTTGGACAATGCAATTGAAGCCTCAGAAGAAATTGAACATCCAGAAATTGAACTAGCAATCGTGGCAGACCATAAAGACTGTACATTTATGTTGATCAATAACTGTCCACATGATTTGCCTAAATTACATGATTTAAAGAAAGCAAGTTTTACGACAAAACCCGGTAATTCTGGGATAGGTTTGACAAATCTGGATGAGTTAGTCCGCTTGAATACAAATGTGTTTTTAGATACAAAGATCCAAAATAATAAGTTTATACAAATCATAACTATATGTGAGGTAGAGGGGTAACTATGTTAAAAATTTTTATTTGTGATGATGAAGAGATCCATCGTAACCGTATCACCAACATTATTAAAAATTACGTGATGATGATGGACTATGATATTGAGTTCCAACTAGCTGCAGATAACCCGTATGATATTTTATCCTACGTATCAACTAACAAAACAGAGGGTATCTATTTTTTAGATATCGACTTAAATTCAGATATCAATGGCGTGGAACTAGGAAAGCAGATCCGACAGTATGATCCAACAGCCAAAATCATTTTTGTTACGACCTATACCGATTTTGTCTATCTTACTTTTCTTTATAAGGTAGAGGCGTTGGATTATATAATCAAAGATAATGAAGAACAATTACAACAAAAAATCATCAGTTGTATCGATATTGCGATCGAACGATATATGAATACTGCGTTGTCTACCAGGGATCAGATCTGGCTAAAAAGCGGTGCCATCGATGTAAAATTATATGTTGATGAAATTCTCTTTTTTAGTTCAAGTCCAACACCACATAAATTGATTGTACACTTGGATAATCGCATGATTGAGTATGCAGGGAAAATCAAAGAAATCGAAAAATTAAATGATTCTTTGTGTCGGTGTCACCAATCGTTTGTCGTCAATTTGGCTAACATAGCAGAAATCAATAAAAAAAAGCGAAAAGTGATCATGACTAACGGGGAAGAATGTTTAGTCTCTACTAGATATTTAAAAAAATTAGCCACTCGCTTTGAAAATGAGTTTTCGCCCAAAGCATAAATGTATCGGTTTTGCGCTTTTGATAAAAAAAGAAACACTTTTGATAAAATAATCCATAGATTTGTAAAATAGGTATAATAAACTGCGAAGGAGCGTGAAAGATGACTGAAGAGTACATTTCAATAGAGGAAAAATTATCAAAGAAAATAAGTGGACATTTCGCTTCACAATTAGGACTTTCACCGATTGATCAAGCAAAGGTGGAATATGGGTTATCGATCCTATTTGTTGATCTGTTCAAGATGATCGTGATGTATGGGATTGCGTTTCTCTTACATACTGTGGGAGCAGTATTCATCACACACCTTGTATTCATCTCAGTTCGTTTTACGACAAAAGGATTTCATGCAAGTAACAGTGCAGTTTGTACAATACTTAGTGTGCTTTTCTTGGTTGTTTTGCCTTGGATCATTGCTTCGATTGGTTTTGAATCGACTCGTCCTGTGTTTGTTCTCGGAATTCTATTCGTTGGTTTAGGAATATTCGTAAAAGAGCGGACGATCAATCAAGCAAAAGAACCTTTCCAATTAAAAAAAACGGTTCTTATTATTTTGTTCATCACAACGATCGGCTTGCTTTTACCTAGTGACAATATTCGTACATATCTTTTGTCAGGTCTAGCAATTGCTACATTGTTGATGTTTATTAAAAATAAAGGGGTAGAGTAAATATGTTCACAAGTCTAAAAACAAAGAAATTACAAATGATGCAGGTTATTTCAACAATGGCGATTGCTATCGCAACTTACGCGATGGGAACGATCGGTGCAGATTGCACATTCGTTATCTACGAACCCAAAATGCCTGAAGCATTAAAAAATGAAATGAATAAATAAAAATAAACAAGCGATTTAGAAAAAATCTAAATCGCTTTTTATTTTTTTTATTCATACCCATTCATTTCTTTCGATAATTTTGTAGTAAGAGAATGAATAAAAAGAAAAACAATGATTCCCACAGAGTAGTTGTCCAACTAAATTCTTTAGACACCCCAAAAAATAGATTACCAGCATTGGAAACAAACAAGTAAATAATCGTTATTATAAATGCATATATGGTTTTTTTTAGCATATGACACCTCTTTCCAAGAGTAATAGTTTTACTAAATTGAATAACTATTATTCTACCATTTTTCTTTTACTTATTATAAAATATTTTAATGATTTTTGAAAAGGGTATCATCCTTTATAATAAAAGATTAAAACATTTGGTTTAAAAGTGGGAAATGATCGTTTCTTGCTGTATTTTGTCATTTTTATTTTTTTTTTTGTAATATAAATGAGCATTATCTTTGCAATTTTTAATCTTGAATACTATCCTTGTAGTATAGCCAGCAAGAAACAATAGAAGTTATATAATAATTGTTACTGTTATTTAAGATTTCTATACAGGAGGGAGTACCAAAGTTATTTTGAGCCTGTACTTTTTGGTAGCGCTTACTTTAAGTAGGTATTTCTATGGGTTCCTCAAGCGATATACTTGTTGGTCATGTGTTGAAAAATAAAAAAATAAGATACTTAGGAGGTGGAAAATGAATAAGGGGGTAAAGATCATCGGTGTAATTGTAAGCATAATTTTACTTTCAGTACTTTTGATCATCGCTCTAGTTAATGCACCATATATCTTACCTGAACAATTGGAACGTTTTCGCTTTTTTACGATAACAAATTATTATATGCAACAATTTATTTTCTGGGCTGCAGTCGTTTTTGCAATTGTTGTCGTTCTCATCTTATTATTTGTTCTTTTCTATCCAAAATCGAAAGGAACCTTCGTATTAAAGCACAAAGATGGAAAATTGACGTTGGATAAAAAAGCAATTGAAGGACTGACTCGTTCGTATCTACACGAAGAAGAGTTCATTCAATCACCAAAAGTCAAAGTACGATCAACAAAACAGAAAATCAATATTCATGTAAAAGGCGATTTAAAACGTACTTCTTCTCTTATTGGTAAAACAGAAATGTTGATGCAAGAAGTGAGAGATCAAGTTGCCAATGTCCTTGGTTCAGAACAAGAGATCAAAGTAGCTGTCAATTATAGTAGTTATCAAGAAGAAAAAGATTATGAAGACAAGCAGCACTCACGAGTAGAATAGGAGGGCACACAAATGAAAGAATTTTTTTCACTATATAAGCTCCCTATTATCTTTGGGGGTCTTGGCTTACTATTAGCCGTTTTATGGTTAACAGTTGGATTTTTTAAAACTCTTTTAATATTGATCATGACCGCTATTGGTGTGGGCCTTGGTTTTTATTTAAAAGAAACAAAATTATTAGATGAATATTTCAAATCATAGGAGGAATTTAATATGGAAAACAAAGATTTCAAAAACGTGAACACTACTACAGGTACAAATTCAGTTGTTGATACTACAGCAAAAGGTGAATTGACTTATGAAGACAAAGTCATTCAAAAAATCATTGGTTACGCATTGAAAGACGTTGACGGTTTGTTGACTCTTGATGGCGGATTTTTCTCAAACATTGCTGAGAAATTAGTCAATACAGATAACGTGACTGCTGGAATCAATGCAGAAGTTGGTAAAAAACAAGTAGCTGTTGATTTAGATGTAGTTGTTGAATATGGAAAAGATATCGAAAATATTTACGATCAAATCAAAGAATTGATCAGCACAGAAGTAAATGAAATGACTCATCTTGATGTGATCGAAGTTAACGTAAATGTTGTTGACATCAAAACACAAGCAGAATACGAAAAAGATCAAGAAACAGTACAAGACAAAGTAACTGATGCAGCAAAATCAACTGGTCAATTTGCTTCAAAACAAACTGACAAAGCAAAATCAGCTGTTGGCAAAGGTGCGCAAAAAGTAAAAGAAAATAATGAACCACGCGTACAATAAAGTTAATTTTATAGAATTTTAGGAGGAAACAATCATGGGATTTATTTGGTCATTAATCGTTGGTGGTATTATCGGAGCAATTGCAGGAGCAATCACAAATAAAGGTTCTTCAATGGGAATCATTGCGAATGTGATTGCAGGTCTAGTTGGATCAGCTATTGGTCAAGCACTTTTAGGTACTTGGGGTCCAGTGATCGGTGGAATGGCAATCGTACCATCACTTATCGGAGCAATCATTTTAGTATTGATCGTTTCATTCTTTGCACGTAAGCTTTAAGCAAAGGACACTTACTCAGATGTAATGATTTGAGATCAAAAAAGAGATCGACTAAACATTCTAACAGACCACAAAGAGTAGTTTTTATCCCTACTCTTTGTGGTCTGTTTGTTTGTCCATATTGTCGAATATCCATTTTTTGTCTTTTATAAATCGGTTAAGTAACTTGAACATGAAATTGTCCATAATAATAATATGCAAACTCTGTTATTTTGATATTAAAAAAATAAAAAAATGCTTAATCCATAGCGATCTTCGAGGTTTAACTGCTAGATAATTGTTATTTCTTGTCTTAACGTTAAAAGTTGCTATAGATAAGTTTTTTTTCTTTGTTATCCTTTTATTGAAATATTTTATGAAGAGTTTTCATAAGCATCATTTTATAACGTTGATTTCAATTTTTTATAATGAAACAAACAAAAAAACTAGGAGTTAAGAATATTTTCAAGATATTTACAAATAATATATGTAATCAAAATATTCGAACGTTAAGATGCAGATATGAAAGAAAACAACTGTCATAAAAAATATAAGGAAGAGCGGAGGGTCACTTATGATTAAGGTGATCGGATTACAGAAAACTTTTGATAATGGCTTTGAAGCATTGAAGAAAGTAGATTTTGCGATTGAAAGAGGAGAACTTGTTTGTCTTTTAGGTCCTAGTGGCTGTGGTAAATCAACAATGTTGAACCTCATCGCAGGACTATTACAACCGACAGATGGCGATATTCGTTTTAATGGACAGTCGGTCATAAAAACAGAACCTAAAGATCGTAATATTGGCTTTGTTTTTCAAAATTACGCGTTGTATCCACACATGACTGTCTTAGAGAACATCATGTTTTCTTTATTAGTTGGGGATAATAAAAAGAAAAAAGGGGAAGCAAAAGCGATTGCTGAAAAATATATGGATTTAACTAATATCAAAGAGTTGCAGAACAAGAAACCTGGAACTTTATCTGGTGGGCAACAACAACGAGTAGCCATCACGAGAGCCTTAGTACAAGAACCAGAAGTCTTATTATTGGATGAACCTTTAAGTAATCTCGATGCTCGACTACGCTTGAGGATCCGTGAAGAAATTCGCAGGTTAGTGAAAGAAGTGGGGATCACGACGATTTTTGTCACCCACGATCAAGAAGAAGCTCTATCGATCAGTGACAAAATCATCTTATTGGAAGATGGTAAGATACAACAAGATGATGATCCTCAAAATCTCTATTTAGAGCCGGAAAATTTATTCGTTGCGAAATTCATTGGTAATCCAATTATTAATTTTTTACCGATTGAAGTCGTCGATGTGCGGGTGAAACATGCGTCATTCAAAAAGTAAGATAACAAGTTTATCATCTTAGACCACTCGTGTAAACTTTATCCAATGAACGAGGCTTCTCCCAATCGTAGTGTTCTTGAACAAGTTGGACGAGTCTCAAAAGCCTTAGATGTGTGGCTAGACCAACCAGTAGGAGAAGTGCGGGGCCGATCTAGGGATTATTGATCCGATGGCAGCTAGAGTCAATGAGCATCCATATATTGAATTGATCAATCGAATACAGATGGATGCGACTGGAGCAGAGATTTCAGGAACAGCCTTATTCAATAATGAAGTGACTGGTTTGCCACAATCTGTTAGTATGCGTCATATTCTTACGAATTATATTTATCCGAATACTCTGGCTGTTGTACGAGTGACGGGACAAGAACTGAAAGCAGCACTCGAACAAACTGCTAGTTACTTAATGGCAACCGATGAAGGAATTACGTTTGATCCGAAGTATATTCACCCCAAACCTCAATATTATAACTATGATATGTATGAAGGTATCAATTACACAATTGATTTAAATCAACCCATCGGGCACCGTGTAACGCGCTTTGAGAAAGAAGGAGTACCGATTCCTTTAAATAAACCAATAGAAGTGGTGATCAATCAATATCGAGCAGTTGGTGGTGGAAATTATAAGATGTTTTCAGCGGAGAAGATCGTGAAAGAATATCTAATCGATATGACCGAATTGATTGCCGACTATTTCAAACGAAAAAAAGTGATAGATGCAAAAGTGAATCATAATTTCAACGTGATCGGCAAATAAAAATAGGATGAAAATCTCCCACAAATGCGTATACACCGCATTTGAGGGAGATTTTTCAGCGTTTATATTTATATTATGATTGAGACAGTTGTGCCAACAGCTCAGTATATCCCAATTCTCTTGCGTAATCTTCCGCAGTTTTCCCTTGATTGTCACGTAACGTTTTGTCTGCGCCATGATTCAACAGTTCTTGAACGATTTGTTGATAGATTTCAGAGCCATCACGTAAAGCAACTGCTTCAATCAACGCGGTATAACCATAATTATTTTGATGGTCGATGTCCACACGTGCGTCGGTTAACAGGAGTTTCACATTATCTAAATGCCCCTTTTCAGCTGCTGGAATCAAGGCGTTACCGCCAAAACGATTGACGATTGCTTGATTTGGTTCACGCTGTTCCAACATATAAGATAGAATCTCTGTTTTTCCTTGTGCTCCAGCGTAAAGGTAAGGGCTGTCTTGGATCGCATCTTGGATGTCGATTGACGCACCATGATCGATTAGAAGTTTGGCAATCTCGAAAAAATCATGATGGGTTGCCATCAGTAAAGGTGTCTCACCTTTGTCATTTTGTTCATCAATTGAATACTCTGTTTTTAAAATATCCTCTACTTTCATTCGATCGTTGTCTTCGACTGCGGCTAATAAACTGCCAGATGGGTAACTCATAAGCGATTCCTCCGTTTCCTCGATTAAATGCTTGGTTTCTTCAGTGGTTGCTTGGACGTCAGTAGAAGTAGTCCTTTTCGTTTGATCAGGAACAGTCATCTGCTGTGGCTCTTCACAACCCGTTAATGAAAACAATAAAACGGCAAAGGGCATAATCAGCCAAGCTTTCATAAATACTCCCCCTTTGTATCATCATATGATGAAGCAAACGATAGCGCAAATGAATGAACTTACACTAGCAAAAGCGTAAGGAGTTAATTGCTATTATAGTTAGATTTTTTTACAAATAATAAATTAGGCTCAAGTATTTTATTTGGAGCGAGTTTAGCAATTGGTGGGAATGAACCATCTGCACATGGATAGGTACAGTCTCCTATCAGTCGTGGGAACCAAGGACATTTAGACAGAGACACAAACTAGACTGCTGCTTTCCAAAAATATGGGGCGGTTATCAACGAACCTTAATCTTTAGAAGAATTAAAAGGATACCCACAAGCTGGACCAGCCGATGGACAAATTGCATCAGCAGGTGGTTCACTTGGTGATTTCAATCTTGATTAACAAACTTCACCACTTTGGACAAAATAATCGATCAAGGAGCAAACTTTTTTACATGGCGCTATACTGTTGGACATTCAACAACAAAATGGCATTATTACATGACAAAAGCAGATTGGAATCCAAACGATAAATTAGAACGTTCTGATTTTGAATTGAGCGGTACGATCAACCATAATGTAACACTAGCAACAACGACACCACACGCGATCAACGTACCAAGTGATCGTTTAGGTTACCATGTGATTTTAGCTGTTTGGGATGTAGCGGATACAGCTAATGCATTCTACAACGTGATTGATGTTGATGTAAAAAGTGATTCAGCTATTCCTGTGAAACCTCAAGCCCCTCAAAATATACGTGCTGAAAACGTGACTGCTTCTTCTGTAGAATTAGCATGGAATGGTCAAGCCAATACTGTATCATACAACGTTTACTGTGACGGTGAATTAGTTGGCAATACAAATGATCCGGAATTTAAAGACGCAGGACTAAATGAAGAAACAACCTACAACTATGCGATCGAAGCAGTTAGTCAAACTGGATTGACATCTGACAAAACAGCAAGTTCAGTAACAACTAGAGCGACAACTGCTGAAGAAAAACCAACTGCTCCTAAAAACTTACATTCAATGGGTGAAACGACTTCAAGCGTGTCATTGATGTGGGGAGCTTCAACCCATACACAAGGTATCAAACAATATGATATCTATCGTAATGGTCAGTTAGTGGCTTCAACGCCATCTACTAGCTACACAGATGAAAACTTGGCTTCTGGCACAACCTACTCATACGTGGTACGTGCAATCAGTACAACAGACGAAGTTTCAGATGCAAGTAACACTTTATCAGTGACAACGAAACAAGGTGAAACAATCAAAGGAATCCGTGAATGGAGAGTAGGTTCAATGGCTTCACCAGAACGTTATTCTATGAATGAAGAAGTAAGACACAATGGAAGAGTCTACATCACTATTGTTCCACATTTCAACTTTGGTGATGTTGCTTGGGCACCTGACCAAGCACCAACATTATTCCGCTTGAAATAATCAAATTCACACTCCGTGCATTTGACTGAACTGCGTGTTTTTGTATGAAGAAAAATAATCGTAAGAATGTTTAGTTGACAATGCTTCAGGTTGTCCGATACCATGACTATCATCAGGAATGATCATTCAACCAGAAAGTAGGAAAGCAAATGTTCAAACGAGTACCTTCAGAGTTAACAGAAAGAGAAAATTATAAACTATTGATTGGTTCAGTTATCCCTCGCCCGGTGGCAGTGGTTGCGACAAGATCTTCAAAAGGAGTGACCAATGTAGCACCATTTAGTTACTTCAATATCGTCAGTTCCAATCCGCCGATACTTTCTTTAGCTATCCAAAGAAAAAATGGAGAGTGGAAAGATACAGCTAAACATCTTATCGATACAAAAGAGGCCGTGCTCCATGTTCTAGACGAAAGAATACTTGTAGATGCGAATCAGACAGCTGCTAGCTTACCAAACGAAGAAAGTGAATTGTCGTTGACCTCTTTCACTACTTCCGAATCCGATACGATCAGCGTCCCAAGGATCAATGAAGCAAGTATTGCCTTTGAAACGACACTATACCAACATGTGCCGATCAAAAAAGGCCAAGAAACAACCGCTGATTTATTTTTACTGCAAATTTCTACTTATCAAATAAGTGAAGCTGTTTATGATGAACAAACAGGCTATATCGATCCGAAACAGTTACAACCAATCAGCCGCTTAGCAGGAAACGACTACGGTAAATTAGGTGAGATCATTCGCTTGTTACGTCCGGAATAAATATCCGGCTGATAACGCAGTTTTTTCTAGTGTAAAAATGATTTAAGAATCAAACGTTAGCTCTACATTTATTAAATAAAGTTTAATTTAGTTATTTTAATCTTTTTTTTATTGATTATCAATGGGAAGAGGAATATGATAAATTTTGTGAAAATCAAATAAGTACTAACCTTGTTAGGTGAGGCTCCTATACAAACATAGGCTATTGCCCAGAAACGTCGAAAGACGCCAATGGGTCAAACAGGAATTGTCGGATTAAGGCTTTTTCCAATAGCTAAGAATACGTTCTTTACGTTGTATAGTGCTAAAACTCGGACGATGAGATGATGCTAGGTCAGAAATCTTGTTCGAAAAGGTTTCTGACCTTTTCTTATGCTTTCTTTTCCTTTTTTGCTCGCTTTGCCTAACTTGTGTCTGGACAAGAAAGGGGATGCGCTGGAACAAGCTATTTGATTTTATCAATAAAGGTATTCGTCTCACTCCAAAGAATACCGAACGAAATAAAACAGAGAGACAAACAAAAAAGGTCGACGAGTTGCAGCTCAATCGACCCAAAGACATGTAAGAGAATAAACTCTTTACTTGATTCATCATAATAGACAAAGGTCCTCGTTTCAAGTAGAAGAGTTTGAAAGGAAGAGGCAACTGAATGAAACCATTTCAGAAAATCATATTAAGTATCTTGTTAGTACTTGCAATGGTCATTGGCTTTTTTTCTTTTGAATTTATCCAAGGGTTCTCCTCAGTGAAACAATCTGCAACAGTTGAGAAAGTCAATGCACAAGATGTCCCATCGATCATCAATGTAGCATTGATTGGTTCTGATGCACGATCAAAAGAAGAAAATGGTCGTTCGGATTCTTTGATGGTCGCCCAATATGATCAAAAGACCAAACAAGCCAAATTGATTTCTATCATGAGAGATTCTTACGTCTCTATTCCTGGTTATGGAATGAATAAGATCAATGCCGCCTATTCATATGGAGGTATCGACTTATTAAAACAAACCTTACAAGATAATTTCAAATTAGAGACCCCTTACTATGCAAGTATTACTTTTCAAGATTTTATTGATTATATCGATGAATTGTTTCCAGATGGCGTAACGATCGATGCAGAAAAAGATTTGGATTTAGATGGGGTAGCTATCAAAAAAGGAAAGCAAGCAATGGACGGAAATACCTTGTTGCAATATGCTCGTTTTCGTGAAGACGAAGAAGGTGATTTTGGACGGATCCGTAGACAACAACAAGTCGTTGAGGCGGTGGCCAGTCAATTGAAAGATGTCACATCGATCATCAAATTACCCAAGGCGATCGGCAAACTTTTAGGCAGTATCCAAACCAATCTACCGGAAAGTGTCCTGTTAGATTGTGGGTTAGATTTCCTAGATGACGAGAAGAAAATCAATACATTGTCCGTGCCCGTTGATAAAAGTTGGGACTTCAATGATAATACACCAGCTGGTAGTGTCTTGGAAATCGACTTGACTAAAAATCAGCAAGCGATACACGATTTTTTGGATAAATAACCATATTGATAAACCAGTTCCTAAAACGAACTGGTTTATTTTGATTAAAAAAAGTTAATATAAGAACAGTACTGGTTAAGAATCATTTGGGCTGCTGTTCTATTTCCTCTTCTATGTGTTAAAATATCTTTGATTCGTATTTTTAATAAAGAGAGGTATTCAAAACATGAAGAGGAGTGGCAGACAAAAGAAAAAATCGACCGGCATCTATATCGGAGCGGGAATCGTCTTCTTACTTGCGGCAGCTGGTGGTGGCTTCTTTTATTATCAACACGTTCAGGAACAACAAGCAGTAAAAGCTGGAGAACAAACGATTGAAGGATTTATTGACTCCCTGAATCAGGAAAATTATGAAGAAGCAGTAAAATCACTTCAAGTAGAGAAGGGTAGTGATCTTACTGAACAAGATATTTTAGAAAAATATCAAAATATTTATGGTGCAGCAGAGATCAGAGGGATCAAACTCTCAGACTTATCCGTTACAAAAAAAGAGAATGATACGTATGAGTTTACGTATAAAGCTAAAATGAATACGACGTTAGGTGAATTGAAAGATTTAGCATATGAAGGAACTCTGTCCAAAGAGGGGGACCAAACCAAAATCAATTGGCAGCCTAATTTGATTTTTCCGCAAATGGAAGGGCAAGATAAAGTTAGCTTGAGCACAGATGTAGCGTCGCGTGGCGAAATCTTGGACCGTAATAAACAGCCGTTAGCGACAACTGGGAAATTAAAACAATTAGGCGTCGTACCTGCGAAATTAGGTGAGGGTGAGGAAAAATCAGCGAATATCAAAGCAATCGCTGAAGCATTAGATTTGACGGAAGCCAGTATAGAACAGGCGATTTCTCAAGGTTGGGTCCAACCGGATTACTTTGTTCCTTTAAAAATCATTGATGGGGAAACACCAGAACTTCCCAATGGAGCAACGATCCAAGAAGTTGACGGTCGTTATTATCCGTTAGGGGAAGCCGCTGCCCAATTGATTGGCTACGTAGGAGATATCACCGCAGAAGACATTGAGAAAAATCCTGAGTTGAATAGTACAGGAAAAATCGGGCGTTCAGGTTTAGAAATGGCTTACGACAAAGAATTAAGAGGCACGAACGGTGGGAAATTAAGTGTCACAGATGAAGAAGGAAATGAAAAAGCTGTATTACTCCAACATGAAGTAAAAAATGGACAGGATATCCAGTTGACAATCGACGCCAATGCGCAAAAAACGGCATTCGACAGCTTAAATGGGAAACCAGGTTCTACTGTGGCGACAGCTCCTAAAACTGGAGATTTGTTGGCCCTTGTCAGTTCACCTAGTTATGACCCAAATAAAATGACGAACGGTATTTCCCAAGATGATTACAGAGCATATGAAGAAGACCCAAATCGTCCATTTATCAGTCGTTTTGCCACAGGTTATGCGCCAGGCTCAACATTCAAGATGATCACCGCAGCCATCGGCTTAGATAATGGGACATTGAATCCAGATGAAGTCTTAACGATCAATGGATTGAAGTGGCAAAAAGATAGCTCTTGGGGTTCTTACCAAGTGACACGTGTCAGTGACGTACCACAAGTCAACTTGAAAAATGCTTTAGTTTATTCTGATAATATCTATATGGCACAAGAAACATTGAAAATGGGGGAAGAAGCCTTTAGAAACGGACTTAATCAATTTATTTTTGGTGAAGATCTTGATTTACCGATCCCAATGAATCCTGCGCAGATCTCAAATGAAGACTCATTCAATTCGGAGATTTTGTTGGCAGATACAGGCTATGGACAAGGACAATTGTTGATCAATCCAATCCAACAAGCTGCAATGTATAGTGATTTTGCAAATAATGGCAGTTTAGTTTATCCACGATTAGTCATGGATCAGGAAACTAAAAATAAGAAAAATGTGATCAGTGAATCAAGTGTCCAAACGATTTTGCCAGATTTAGTCGATGTTGTGCAAGATCCTAACGGAACTGCACATTCTTTAGCTACTCTAGGAATTCCGCTTGCCGCGAAAACAGGAACAGCTGAAATCAAAGAAAAGCAGGATGAAAAAGGACAAGAAAACAGTTTCCTTTATGCGATAAATCCTGAAACAAATGGCTACTTGGTGATCAGCATGTTAGAAAACAGAGAAGAAGGCGATTCTGCTACTAATCGAGCGCCTGCTTTATTGCAGTATTTGAATCAAACTTACCAATAAACACAGAGTGTAAAATCGGATACAAAACCATCGGTTATTTTACTTTCTAGTGATACACTAGTCTATAGAAACGAGTGTAAATAACATTAGGAGGAGATAAGATGACTGATGTCCCAAGAGCAGTAAAAGCGGAGATGGCAGCAAGCATATTGAAGATCCAATTTGATAATGGGGAAACAAGATATTTAAAATCACATTTAGCAAAAGAACATGCAGAAGCTTTTTCGATGAAAAATGGCAAGAGAAAGAATAGTTTATTGGCTTCACAAACAACCTGGGTAGGATCGACCATTGAAATTCAACCAGATGGCACCCTTGTTCTGAATGAAAATGATTATTACTCACCAGAAGAGTTATGGAACGATAGCAAAGAGCATATGATTGGATCAAAAATAGAGCCCTTCTATTAGATTCGAGAAATCTAATAGAAAGGCTCTATTTATCTGAGAACGAATCACCCATGATACACTTTTCTAGTAAAGTATTTAAGAATCAATGGAGAGATCAAGGTACTTAATAAGATTACGATCACAAGTGGGGAATAATATTTTGCTTCGATTAATTGGCTTTGTTGTCCAATTTGCAAGATGATCAGCGCCATTTCACCACGTGAGATCATACCAGCTCCTACCATAAAGGCACTATTCGTTGAAAAGCCGGCTACTTTCGCACCTAGGTAACCACCACCAAGTTTAGTCATGACTGCAACAGTCGTTAGGATCAAGATAAAAATCAATTGTTCTCCAAAGTTAGAGAAATCGACTTCTAGTCCAACACTGACAAAAAAGACTGGAATAAATACGGCATAACCTAATGCCTCGACATTATGATACACTTCTTCTTTGACCGATGTTTGACTCACCGCGATTCCTGCAAAAAATGCACCAATAACTGAACTTAGTCCGATCAAATCAGCGATGTAGGACATACCTAGACATAAAACCAAGGAAACAATGATAATCGCAGAGTTGGCATAGATTTTTCCAGCTAGTGACATCAAAAATGGGGCAATCCATTTGACTAATAAAAATATAAAAATAAAGTAGATCACTTGCTCCAATAAAAGAAGCGGTAAAGGGAGGCTGCTACCAGATTCTCCTGTCAAAAATGATAAGCTGAAACTTAACACCAACACGACAAGAATGTCATCAACTACTGAAGCACCTAAGATAGTCGAACCTTCTTTTGTGTTGACTACATGAAGTTCTTTCAATACCTCAACAGAGATACTAACAGAAGTTGCTGCGAGGATGATTCCAAAGAAAATAGCTTCATTCCTTGTGACTTGGAAAATTTCACCCGTCAACCAACCAAATAATACGGGGAGTATGATCCCTAATAAAGCAACGAACATTCCTGGTCGAAAGTATTTTTTCAAAAGAGAAAGATCGCTTTCCAGTCCAGCTAAAAACATCAATAAAATGACACCTATTTCTGAAAAATCGTGGACGAGAATATTTGGATGCACCCATCCCAGACCAGCACCACCAAGCAAGACGCCAACGAGTAGTTGACCAATCACCGCAGGTACACCAAACCTCCGTGAAAGGTGAGAGCCAATGGTTGTCGCTAACAAGATCAAACAGAGAATACCTATAAATTCCATTCTTTTCATCCTTCCTTTCTCAAAAAAGAATTTATTTTATTCGTGTCAAATGACCTCCTACACAGGATAACATAAATAACGTTATTTATGTAGTGTCGTCCATTGTATGGATATATGAAAGCGCAGGACAAAAAAGGCTAGGCAATTAAGCCCAACCTCGAATTTAAATAACTAATCAATTGACATACATATTTCTTACTTTAAAGTAGTTGATGATTTCAGAAATCCCCATAAAGATCAAGATACCGCCAAAGATTTGGAAAAGTACCATCAAGCTTTGGAATGGATTAAATAGTAAAATCAATCCGCCAATCAGTAAAATCACGCTGTATAATGACCATCCTTTTGATTTTGTATTCAAACTGATGAACAATTGAAATGCGCCATTTGCTAAAATCATCAAGCCTAAAAGAATTGGCAAGATCGAAACGATTGCTGATGCAAATAAGAACACGATCAGTCCGAAAACCAGAAAAGCAATTGCACTGAAAAGTCCAAATCCCCAAACACCCGTTTTTTGCTTGTTTTTATAGGCTTCAAATAAATTGATCAGACCTAATAAAACAAAATAAGCAGTGATCAGATAGCCGACAAAATTAAACACGGCAGTTGGGTTGATGACTATGGCGATACCAGCAATGATATAAATCGCTGCTCGTAAAATAGCATGTCTTTGAAAATTACTTCGAATAAGTTCATACATTATTATAACCTCCTTTTTTTTATTTTAACGGTTATTGATGCTTAAACCAACTAATAACTAGTGATTCCATTATTTTCTTAGAATTTTTTCTATATTCTTTCCTTTAGCTAACTCATCGATCAACTTATCCAAATAACGAATTTCTTGCATCAATGACTCTTCAATATTTTCTACTCTAACCCCACAGATGACTCCAGTGATCAATTTACGATCAGGATTTAATCTCGGTGCCTCAGCAAAGAAAGTTTTGAAGTCCTTTTCCAGTTTGATCTGTTCCTCTAATTCAGCTTGTTCATAGCCGGTCATCCAATAAATGATTTGGTCAACTTCCTCTTTTGTACGATTTTTTCGTTCTGCTTTTTTTAGATAAAGAAGATAGACAGAAGAAAAGGGCATAGTAAAAATTCGATGTTCAGTCATAAAGAAGCTCCTTTTTCCATTATTATATAATGAACTGTTCGAAAAGAATAGCTATAGTGTCAAGTCTCATGAAAGTTCAGGAAACAGGGGATAGATAGTAAGGACGTTACAGGATACTGAGTAAATTGTATCTATGATGATCAATCAAAATCAGCGTAGTCACGTTCTTGTTTGATCTCAAAAATATAGGTAGCTAACTGAGCAATCATCTTTTTCCAATCATCTGGACGAACGATGCCGTTTAACAAATAAATCTTTTTGATACTCTCGGGTAGCTGGTTTAGTGGACAATCACTAATGACGATATCGCAACGCTCCATATAGTAACGTTGGATGACGATCGCTTCTTTTGAAAAGATTTGTTCAATTTTAACAATTAAATCTTTGCTGATATAAAAGTCTTTCGTATGATTCACACCGATAATGATCGGCGGTTGCTTTTTGAATCGGTCGTAGAAATGTAGTAATTCTTCGACTACCCATGAAATATTTTCTTTTTCTAGAAAATCTGGTAAGTAATGCCAATTTTCTTGCCGGAAGTTCTCATAAAATTCAGCGACCACGTTTCTTAAGTGTTCATAGTTTTTCTGATCCTTATAAAGCAAAAAAGTTGGTAAAGGTGTATTCGGCTGTTCGCTATCCAAAAAGGTATTGTGAAGTTTATTGATCGTAAAGGACAGTGCATATAACTTTTTTTGTTTTTCAGGTAGCTCTAAAGCGAAATGCTGACTGAATGTTTCGACTAAGTTCTTGGAATAAATCAAATAAGGAAAATCGATCGCTAACAGTCTTTGATAGTGCGTCAAACTTTGTTCTTCACTATCCAATTGAGAAATCGTTAGGCGTGCTAATAAATTGAGTAGGATTCGTTGTTCCCGACAAATCGGTAAATCAGGATTTAAAATATCCACATCAGGTTCAATTAGAAGATCAATATACTTAAACTGACTTAATTCTTTTTGAACATTTTCTAAAGAAGTCATGGGAAAATTATCCTGGCAAAGTTTTAAAAGAAGATACAACTTATCCAAGACGCCACCATTCATCCCATCCAATAACTCTTTCTTGAAGAAGACATGAAGAGTGTAATCGATTTTTTTTGGCTCTTCCTTGTGATAGGGAAGGGACGTATTAGCAAAAATCGTCCAATAAACATCTAGAAAACAATATTGGATTTGAACTTCACTACCAGTGATTATTTTTTTCCCTTTACTTGAAAACTTGAAGGAGATTCCATATAAAGCTAAAAATTGGTTGATTGCTTTCATTTTAGAATAGAGATAGGAAGGGCTGTAATTTGTCATTTGGCTGATCGTGACCATTGAGTTGACTTTTTGTCGAAGTAAAGCAGCGATGATTTGAAAATTAGTTGATTCAAAACAATATTTACCAAATAATTCGTAATAGCACGTCGCAAGATCATCATCATTCAAAGAAATTTTGATAAATTTCTTGTTTTTCACTACTTCAACACTATTTAAGCTTAAAGAATGAAAATCCTGTTCGATTTCATGGAGGTATAAAAGAAAATTTGAATCAGACATTTTAAAATAATCTGCTAGGTAGTGAGTAGTAATAAAGAACTGATGCTCCGCTAAAAAAAGGAAAATCTCAAGCTTTGTTACATTTTTCTTCTTTAATAAAAACTTTTTTATTGCTTCTTGTGTTTGCATTGAAATTCCTCCAATTGAAAATTTCTTTGTTTTCAACAAAAAAACAGTAAATCTTCCGTATCAATCTATATTATCTTATGTTTAACATGATAATGATATTAAATAGGAGGAATTCTCATGAAATATTTAAGTCTTCTCTTTGCTTCAGTACTACTGAGTAGTGTTTCTTTACCAGTGGAAGCTGCACAGACAGATGAACAACCTAGCAATGATGTCGCTCAACTAGCTTCTCATTCCGTCTGGGCAAATGTGAATCAAATCAAATTTTTAGAAGAACATGCTTTAGAAAACTCTGGTATCATAAGACTTAAACTAGGAGAGACAATCACGGTGAAAGCACTGGTGACTTATTCAGGGGATATCCAACCAATTTTACAGTCTGTTGTCCGATTTGAAAACGTTGATCCAGCTTTGAAGATCGAACACGATCCAGCTTCACTGGTATTCAACAACAAACTAGCAACTTTCACGTTTAATATTACATTAACACAACCAATCAATAGACCTGCTTTGTTTACCGTAAAAGTAGCAGATGGTCAACCTGAGGATAGACATCATTTGACACCATATAGTCAACGTCAAACAGTTGAACAAACAACTGGAGGAACAGGGGGCGTGACTGATCCAGATCCTAAACCGGATAATCCAGATGGAAATCCCGATGTGACACCGGATAATCCAAATGAGAACCCAGATGTGACACCGGATAATCCAAATGAGAACCCAGATGTGACACCGGATAATCCGGATGAAAATCCCGATGTGACACCGGATAATCCAGACGAGAACCCAGATGTGACACCGGATAATCCGGATGAAAATCCAGACGAGACACCGGATAATCCGGATGAGAACCCAGATGTGACACCGGATAATCCGGATGAGAACCCAGATGTGACACCGGATAATCCGGATGAGAACCCAGATGTGACACCGGATAATCCGGATGAGAACCCAGATGTGACACCGGATAATCCAGACGAGAACCCAGATGTGACACCGGATAATCCAGATGAGAATCCAGATGCAAAACCGGATAAACCAGAGGGGAACAATGGAAACTATGAAGGAGATAACGGGGAAGATGGACATGGTGGTGAAGAAGTGATCAAACCACAAATCCATCCTGAAGGCAACAATCCAACGCTCCCAATACCTGAGCAAGTAAAACCATTGTCTCAAATTCGAAGACAATCAAGTCTATCTATTGGTACGACAGATGGACTAGTAAATAAAAAATCGTTTGAAAGTGAGAAAGAAATTCTACCAATGACAAAAATAGCTCACTCTTCAAATCAAGTAGCTAATGATAAAAATTCTGCAACATCAACAGAGGAAGCAATGAAGCAATTCCCTAAAACAGGAGAGCATAATCGCTTCTTTCCATGGGTATTTGGTCTGTTGATCTCAGGAATGAGCATCGTTACTTTTAGGAAAATCAACTAATGATTCTAATAGGTAAAAAAATGCCTTGAAACATTCCGTTTCAAGGCATTTTTGCGTAGAAAATGATTAATAATCAGTTAACATAGTGGATTTGTTCTTCTTCAATCAATGGCTAGGTGAGTCATTTTGTACTATCCAAATCTTCTTTCGTCATTTCTACTGCATTAATTTGGCTATTTGTGTAAGTCGTGTAGTAATAGATTCCTTTATCCACATTGCAACAAGAAGAATAGATCGTATACTCAAATTTACCATTCCCAACATCACATAAGCTTTTTGTTGTTCGACCGATTTTAGGATATGGAAGAATTGACTAACACTTTCCTGTTCAGTTGTTGCTTTGACAGAATTTAATTTTGTAAATGCAACTTTGATAAAACGAGAAGCAGATGATAACTCTCTAGGTAAACCTAATCCGCCCATACCGCGAGAATAGACCGATAAATCAAGTTCATCGGAGAAATAGTTTTTAAGGGTAGTCGATGAGACTGACCGATAGTTATTCAAATTAAATAATTGATAGTCAAAGGTTGAATTAATTATTAGTACACTGATTGGATTATCATAAATTTTTAAACCTTCGGCAACTGAGCAATAACAACCGATGTTTCTTGATCTGCTAATAACCAATGAAGAGGAGATAACGGTAGTTCTTCACTGAAATTGATATTGACTAAATTGATATCTGTTAATAACGTACGAGCTTCTTCCACGTTTTTACATTGACTCAATATCCAAGGAATAAATTCAAATGGTTTGATATTGGTCTTTTCGGCATCTTCGTCAAACAAATGGGCATTTGCAGGGAAATTCAGACCAGCCATACTCAAACCTTTTTCATTTGTTGCATCATAATAGAGGGGGGATTGTCTACAACTGCTGCTATATCGATGATCGCATCGTGAGACTTTTGTTTTGGGGCTTTCCGATAAACAAAAGGGAAATTTCTTGGAGTGCTCGTCACCTGTTCATTATAAGAAATCTCTAAATCCAAATTCCGTCCAAAATAATGATCGTTTGGTGTGTAAGTAATAGATGTACACATTATAATAACCTCCTTTGTTTCATTCTATAGAAAGACAGACGATAAAAAAATACTAATAAAATGATTTTCGTTTTTTATAAATTGTAAAATTAAGAAAAAAAAACTCGGTAATGTGATTACCGAGCGTGTTGTTCTTTATTAAAATTTTTAAGCATTTTTTTAGTCAAATAAAGTAGCATAGATAATTCTTCTTCATCTAAAGGTAAAAAATCAAGGATCTTTTCTGGAATGTCTTTTGCTTGTTCTTCCAACAAATGTCCTTGTTCAGTTAGAGATAGGATAGATACTCGTTCATCCGAATCATCTCTTTTACGAGTGATATACTGCTTATTAGTTAATTTCTTTATTACAGGAGTCAAAGTGCCTGAATCCAAACACAAGATCTTTCCTAATTCCTTCATGGTGATTTGTTTTCTCTCCCATAAAACAAGTAATACAAGATACTGCGTATAAGTAAGATCCAGTGGCTTCAACAAGGGCGTATAGTAGCGAGTAATTTCTTTAGAGGTGGCATATAAAGGAAAGCATAATTGATTTTTAAGTAATAACTCCTCCAAATAGACCACCTCCTAATGTGTTCCTTTATAGCATACTTGTTTTTTCTAAAAAAATCTAGTTCTCTACGGCTGTCAAAGTAACTTCAATATTGCCAGCTGTTGCTTTTGAATAAGGACAAACTTTATGTGCAGCTTCTAGTAATTCTTGTGTTTCTTCGATTGATAAACCTTCAACTGAACCTTCGATCTCAACGCCTAACACAAAACTCATTTCACTTTCTGCATATAGAGACACTTGAGCGCTGATTGTTGATGCACCGTCAATATTTTTTTGTGTTTTGATCAAGTCTAGTGCGCTATTGAAACATGCGCTAAAGCCAGCGGCAAACAATTGTTCCGGATTTGTTGCATCTTCTACACGTTTACCTGGAGCTGCAATGTTAAGCTCGAATGAGTGATCTGGACTGTGTACTTCCCCAGAACGTCCGCCAGTGTTTATCATTTTTGTTGAATACATTTTTTTCATTAAAAATCACTCCTCTTTTTATATTTGATACAATTAAATTGTACACAATTTAATTAGGTAGAGCAACTAACTTGCTTTGAAAAAGTCTACTCCTGATTTATAAATAAAAACCAAGAGTAGACTTTTTTATAGGGATAGGTCCGTTCATTTTAATTGTGACATCATTCGATCGGATGGTACGTAAATCCACTACCCATGACTTCTGCTACACTATTGACGATGACAAAAGCATTCGGATCGATTTCTTCAATTATCGGTTTGACTTTTGAAAATTCTTGGTCAGTTACAACCATCAATAACACTTCTTTTGATAGATTACTATAACCGCCTCTAGCTTCTAGGATCGTGAATCCACGTCCAATCTCCTGACGTAAACGTGTATGGATTTCTAAAAGATGATTCTCGCTTAGAACCATGATCGATTTTTGACGATTTGTTCCTGTTTCAATGTAATTCATCACAATGGATGTAATTACGATCGATAGGATCGCATAGAGAAATTCATCAAATCCAAAAACAAATAAGGTTAAGGAAACAACGACAGCATCGGTCATCAAAAGTCCAATGGAAGTACTTAAATTGAAGTATTTTTTGAAGATAAGGGGAGGGATCGTGGTACCGCCGCTAGAAGAATTATTTTTGTATAAGATAGCTACACCCAAAGCAAAGATCGCACTGCCGAAAATGACTGATAAGAGACGATCAGGCGTGACCATATACTCTGGGACGATCTCAATGATCGCTGGGAAGACTAAACTACCAAATAATACTTTGAAGAAAGGTTTCTTGCCTAAAAAAATCAAGGCCAAGATCAACATGATGACATTCAAAACCAGTATAACTGTTGCTCGGTTCAAACCTAAAGCTGATTCAAGTAAAATACCAAGTCCACTTACGCCACCAGCTGCAATGTGATGCGGGCCTAAAAACATATTTATACTGATAGCTAAAATAGTTAAAGCAAACACTATCTTAATGTATGTCCAAATTATATTTCTACCGTATTTCATTTATCCACTTCCTACTATACATTTATTTCCAACTATTCTCATTATACATTAATTTTGTATAAAAGTTAACAAAGTTGAAAAAGAAAGTTAGATAAACCTAATTTTATAAGGTATCGTTAAAAGATATAATGGTCGAAATGGTGGACACCAATCAATAAAAACAATTATGAAATGGAACAAAGCGTGTATTTTTTACTTCATGCTGACTCGATATTTATAGAAACTATTTATAAAAGCTAATTGACCATCAATGTGCATTGCCCTGTAGCGATTTTCAAATCATTATCTAAATAAATCGTTGCCTGCCAAAAATGAATATTTTTCCCAACTTTTTCAGGGTGTGCAACCACTCTCAAGTTACCTGTAGAGGCTTTATTCAAATGTTGGACTTGCAGATCGATACCTACAGCAAAGTGGGGGGCTGGTAAATATTCGTTAGCCCCAATGCTACAAGCCGTTTCAATCAACACAGCATTGATTCCTCCATGCAAATAGCCATAAGGTTGATGATGCTTTTCTTCAATTGCTAAAGTCAATTGGACTTCTTTAGGTGAAACAATACACGTTTCAATCCCAAGATGATCTAATAAATTCATCCTGTTACTCCTCATCTCTTATTCTTTATTGCTACTGTCATAATTAAACTCTATTTTTATCATTCAAACTCTATTTGCGAACTATTAAGATATTAAATTAAAAATATTTATACTAATGAATGGAAGGACTGTCAGTTAAAATTTAATCATTTAGTTTGAATGAAACACTCGTTCTAAATCTTTTACCAGAAAAAATGCCAAAGTTCATAAAAACAAATAATGGTCTGCTTTTTTTAGTTTTTTCATTAATTCACGGATTTCTTTTATTTCATTAGGCGTATAGCCACCAATTATCCCTTTAACCAAAGCTTTTTCTTTTTCTACTCCTGCCTTTTTATGATGAAGTCTTTTTTCAAAATCAACTATTTCTTTTGAAAAATCATTTTTTTTAGGCAATCAGAAAAAAAACACCCCCTATATATACGGTTATATAACAATTATATTATTATTATTCTAAAATTGTAACCGTTCGTTTAAAAAGGGGGAGAGGGATTTAGCTGATATTTTTATTTTGTTCTTTTTGCCTTTTACTGGTAATTACTTTATGTAAATTTTCAAAGGCCTCGAATCCATATTCCTCTACGAATTCATCAATTTCTTTGAGAAGTTCTTCATTATCAAGTTTTGTTTCTAACTGTTGTTCTTCTAATTTTTTTCCTGCAAAACAGATGACTGATTTTTGTCTTTCGCTATCTAGTTTTTCAAAAATAGAGAGTAGACGACGAGAATTTTCTTCCTCACCTTCAATAATATAACCTTTTGTCACATGAAATAACTCAGCAATTTTTTGAATAGCACCCATACGAGGTGTTTTTAATCCAGTTTCCCAATTAGAAATAGTTTGCTTGCTAACTCCGACTTTTATTGCCAATTCTTCTTGCGTCATTTGTTGTTTATGCCTTAGTTCACTAATCTTCTGTCCAATAATATTTTTATCCATAATAATCCTCCGAGTTCTTACTCCAATAATATACCAGAAACTGGTCTAAATCAACATTAAGTTATACATAGTTATATAAAATTATTTACTATAACTTTAAGTTATATTAAAATATACAAATAGGAGGTGTTTTATATGTTGCAAATATCTTTGAAAGCAGCAAGAGTAAATTCAGATTTGAATCAGACTGAAGTAGTTGACATTCTGCAAAATAGTTATGGTCTAAATCTTACTAAGGAACAGCTTGCTGAGTACGAGGATGATGCCACTGATGTACCGATTTCTTTAGCAAAGAAATTTTCGGAAATTTATGATATTTCCGATGACTATATATTTTTTGGCAACAAATCAACTTTAAGTTATATTTCACGTGGATCAAACCAAAATAATCTTTAGTGATTCATGTGATAAACATTAAGATAACTTCTTAAAATTGATGAACAGCATATGACCTATTAATTAATGTGACGAATAAAATCATTTAAACCAAACGATGGTCTTTCAATGTTTTAGCGTCCTTGTAATAGGTACTAACATAAGCAAACATATTTAATTTTTAATGAGGAGTGAGTAAGAATGCCATTGGACTGTCGGTCTTAAAAAAAGAAGAAAAAACTCGGACATAAAAATCTTCGGTTTATCCAACCAAATTTTGAAGGAATAGAAGCATTAATGAGGTAATTGAAGGGAAAAACACGTTGGAAAAGAGGAGTAAAAATGGGGTCTGGATTACGTAATCTCAAAAAGCAGATTAAACAGGTCAATCATACTAAATACACACGAAAAGAAATAAAATGAAAACTCTGTGCAATTTAGTTTGTGGTTTGACTAGTAGAAGCCAAATACTTTATATCAGTAAATCTAAAAGATGATTTTTTAAAGGAGTGATTTTTTGTGATGTACCCCAAAAGAATAGATATGAAACAAACAAGATGTAATGTGAGAGAAGTTTTAAAAAATTTTCGTAAACTTGATCGGATGGTAGGACGTGTCACAGTCGACATTCAATTTCCTCATAGAATCAATAGCTTAAAAGCAACTCTTTCTGATCAATCTTCAGAAAGGGCATCTATGCAAATGATAGCGATTGAAGCAGAAAGGAATGCAATCTTAAATGCTTTGATGGTTTTGAGTCTAACGAATCGAATGATCCTTTATTATTCTTATTTTGTTCCTGAAAGTTTTTCGAATTATAAGATTAGTCTTGAAATTGGTTATTCCGAAAGAACGATTCAGAGAAAAAAAGCAGAAGCATTGATTGAATTTGCTGAAGCATATAAGACTGGAAAACTGATTGCGTATAAATAATTTGGCGTTTTTTTGGCAGATGATTGGCGGTTCCCATCTCTTCTTTGATGCTAGTATGAATGTAAGCTTAGGAAATGGCAGAAAATAATGAGTATTTGTTTTTCTATGTAATAACACGGGGATAAGTGTATCTACATTTTCGAGATGAACATAGCACATATAGTGGGATATAGAAAATAGAGGATCAACTTAAGTCACTATAAGAAACGAAAGAAGAATCAAATGATGAAAGATACAAATACTCTCACAGAAACAAAAACGTCAAATATAACGGAGGTAGAGAATGACAGAAGTATCAATTGGTGAATGGATGGCTGTCATAACACTTGGTGGAACGTTGATTGTAGGCGTAGCAAAATTCTATGCAATGTTTACAAAGCTCGATCATACATTGGGGAAATTAGAGAATACTATTGTTCGAGTAGAAAAAAGCCAAATCGAGTATGGCAATCGTCTCTCAATTATTGAAGAACAAATCAAATCTATTTTCAAACAAATTGGAAAGGAGGTGAAGTAGGTTGACCGAAATCTTAACGATTTCAAGTATTATCACACCACTGGTCGTCGGTGTGACAGAACTGGTGAAAGGACAAATAGGACGCAGTAAACTTTTGCCTATCAGCAACGTGGTTACTGGAATTTTGCTTAGTGGGCTGTATTCCTTCTCATTCGTTCCACAGGATCTCATTCTTTATTTATGGGCAGGAGCGATTGCTGGTTTGGCCGCAGGTGGATTATTTGATTTAGGAGATCATGTAATGAAGTTACAGGAGTCTAATAAAAGCAATTGATCGTCCAAGTTTCTTTTACCAGTAAAGGAGGTGAGGAAGATAAGACTGGAGGATCTACGAGGAGATGGACGTATTTTAGGACCGACCAATGCCAAAAGAAAGGCATCAGAAATAACTAAAATTGCGCGTCATCATTCGGCAACAACCACAGGAGATGTATGAGCGTTTCAAAACTATTGGAAGAACACATTGGGGTGGGGAACTGGTGGCTATCATGAGATTATCCTAAGAGATGGCACGGTACAATGGTGTTACTTTGATGAAGATATCACAAATGGTGTGGGGGGACATAACACACCAACCTACCATATTTGTCTTGTTGGAAATGGCTCGTTCACTAAAGAACAGGAAAATGCATTTGACACGCGAGCAAAAGCGGCGATGCAACGTTTTGACCTATCAGTGAAGGATGTTTTGGGGCACAATGAGTTCATTGGACACTCTTCGACTATCTGTCCGGGTATTAACATGAGGATGCTTCGTGATCGCTTAGGTGATGCTGAGGACTTAACACATGATGAAATCATTTTAGCTAGTCCACCCAAGGTAGTCGGAAACTATCGAGGAAAATTAGAAATATTTAATGAGCTATCTTTAGGTATATTTCGGATAGCAGGATGGTTAATACTCCAAAATGGAGCAGCCTTTTTGGATCTAGGCTATGTTTTTTGGATAGATGCCGATAATCCCTCTGTAGAAATTGGTCGTTGTCGGTCAGCAGGCATTATACGAGACGATGTGAATGCTACTTACGGCTTACCAACTGGTCTACGATTTGGTTTGGACGGCACACTTGACATTCAAAAACATGCAGGAAAAAAGGTATTTCCGATGTTAAGACGAACAAATGAACCAAATGGAAATATGATCAGTGGACAAACAGTTGATATTACTTTTCCAGAATATACTTTGACCATTCCTAAACGATAATAAAGTTTGTTTCATTGTTCATATTATAATTAAACAAAAACAATACAACAATAAATAAAATATCAAAATTTAATGAAAAAATGATTTTGTAAAATAATAAAATCAGAGGAAGGAAGATTATTATGACAATCAAAATTGAGGATTTACGAGGAGATTCACGGATTTTAGGGCCGACAAATGCGAAACGAGACGTTTCAGTGGTCAAAAACATTGCACGTCACCATTCAGCAACTGAAACAGGAGATGTTTTTATCTTTCAACAATATTGGAATGGAGAACTAGGCTGGGGAACTGGCGGCTATCATGAGATTATCTTACGTGATGGAACTGTACAATGGTGCTACTTTGATGAGGATGTGACTAATGGTGTTGGTGGACACAATACACCAACCTATCATATCTGTTTAGTAGGAAATGGTTCATTTACGGAAGCTCAAGAAGAAGCTTTCAATCAGCGTGCGAAAGCCGCAATGGAACGATTTGGTTTATCCGTTGAAAACGTCTTAGGTCATAATGAGTTTAGTGGACATGCGTCAAATATTTGTCCAGGAACAAATATGGATGCTGTCAGAGATATCCTTAGTGGTGGTGATGGAAACGTTCCAGAACCAGACTATATCATGCATGATTGGAATAAAGAAATGGTTGTAGCAGCAGATGTTTTAAATGTCCGCCAAGAGCCAAACACACGATCAGCAATCTTACGTCAATTAACTAGAAGTCAAGTCTTCCATTCTGCACGAGTGACAATCAACGGGGAGTTAGTGAATGGTATCAGACACTGGTATGAAGTGGATGGTAACGGCTGGGTTTCAGGATCATTAGTAGCAGAAGCGTCATCTGACAATGAATGGATTGAACGAACAGGTGAGGTGACTGTCGCTATCTCAGGAGGGATCAACTTACGAGGTCCTTCAACTGACAATGTAACAAATCCAACTAGTCTGCCAATTTTACGCCGCGTGGATCTGGGGGAAACGTTCGAGTATGACAAAATACTCGTACAGAAGAACGGTCATGCCTTTGTAAGACAGTCGATCAGTGAAGGTTATACTTGGTTGGCTATTGGTTCAACTGCTAATGGAATCGTTACTTCATACTGGGTTACTGGCATTGAAATCTAATCGATATAATAATTACGCACAGTTTTGAGAAAAGCCGAAAACTAGCATAAAAAAGAAAAAAACGAAAATTTATTTTCAAATTTTCGTTTTTTTCTTGTTTTCTAAAGATTTGCTTTTGAAACTACAGCGATAACCACTATTTCTCTTAGTCAAACATAGTGAGAGTTAAGGGAAGCTTAAACATAGACTAATGGACCTTGAGTCCCGAATCAAAAAAATGAGCTACTTCACTGCCATTCTAGAATCTGTTTTAAGTAGGTTGGGATTTCTAGTCCGTGTAAAGGAAAGTCGAATCGGAATGAATAAGTGAAGGATGTTCGATCAAATAATAAGGAGGCAGTCGCATGTCCTTTATTTTTGCTTTTGACGTATCTAAAGGTGAAAGTTACAAAGTACTTTACCATAATCAACAATGTCTAACAGAAGGGAAAGTCTCTCACCATCAAGAAGAGTTCCGCCAGTTACTAGAAGAAATCACCGTACTTCCAGAAACGCCTAAAATTATTTTTGAAGCAATGGTTGTTTCCTCTCGTCTATTAAAAAAATGCTATCAAAATAACCGGTTAGCCAATTGTCTATTAAAGTCTTTGGAGAGAGGAATATTAGCCCTCTCATATCACCTGAAACCGAATAAACGGCGAGAACAGAATTAACCTCTTCATTATTTATATAAAAGAGCTGTACTGGCTGTGAAAGTATTTCTGTCTAGGAAAAAGCTACTAAAATAGTAAGCGAAATAGAAGAGTTTGAAAATATTCATTTGCTTGTGCTGCAATTGTTTTATTATGAGTATGGCTGGTAAAAGCAAAAAAATTGAGTATTGGGTATATGGTAGATTATGAACATACCCACGGACTAATAAGAGAATACATTTGAAGCAATCAATTCCAATGAATATATAGAAACAATAAATTCACTGGAAAAATCAAAAATCATTTATTTGAAAGTTAGATTATAAAGCTTTTCTTGCGCTTAACTCATTCAATATTCTTTGTACAGTAATTTGTAAAGAAATTATCATTAAATGCTTAAAACTTGTGTATAATAAATTTAATGAATTTTAGGAGGAGATAGAAATGAGAGAATGGAAAACGATAAAAGAATACGACGAGATCTTATTTGAACAGTATGGGAAGATTGCTAAAATAACAATCAATCGTCCAGAGGTCCATAATGCTTTTACACCAAAAACAGTCTTTGAGATGATCGAAGCTTTTACAATCAGTCGTGATCGTCAAGATATCGGTGTTATCATTTTGACAGGAGCTGGTGACAAATCATTCTGTTCAGGTGGCGATCAGAAAGTTCGAGGAAATGGTGGGTATGTTGGTGAAGACCAAATTCCGCGTCTGAATGTACTAGATTTGCAACGATTGATCCGAGTCATTCCTAAGCCAGTGATAGCAATGGTAAAAGGTTGGTCGATCGGTGGTGGAAATGTCTTACAACTTGTGTGTGATATCACAATCGCAGCTGAAAATGCGAAATTCGGACAAACAGGGCCTAACGTTGGGAGCTTCGATGGTGGCTATGGTTCGGGTTACCTGGCTCGTGTCGTAGGGCATAAAAAAGCAAAAGAAGTTTGGTTTATGACGAAGCAATATAGTGCTGAAGAAGCGTTGGCAATGAATTGGATCAATACAGTCGTACCGCTCGAACAAGTAGAAGACGTGACGATTGAGTGGGCAGAAGAGATGCTGAAGAAAAGCCCGCTAGCTCTACGAATGATCAAAGCGGCAATGAACGCAGATACAGATGGTTTAGCAGGTATCCAACAATTGGCAGGGGATGCGACGCTTTTATATTACACCATGGATGAAGCACAAGAAGGACGCGACGCATTTAAAGAAAAAAGAGAACCCGATTTTGACCAATTTCCTAAGTTCCCTTAAATCTCAACCTAATAGCTGGTTGCAAAAACAAGCAATGCTTCATCCAGATGCACCAGCTTGTCAGTGGAACGATCATCATTTATCTTTTCACGAACTGACATTACACGTTCAGAGTTTTGCAGAGTATTATCATCGAATATTACCCAAAGTGAGTGAAAGAATTGCCTTGTACTGTGAAAATGATTTAGATGCCTATTTCTCGATCTTAGCATTATGGGAGTTAGGAAAAGAAATCCAGTTTGTCAATACACGCCTGACGACGAACGAGATCAGTGAACAGATGGCAGATGCAGGGACCTCGATTCTTATTTCTGCCAACAAATTAGCACTCAACGAGCGCATCACTTGGTATTCATTTCCCAATCCTTCGGAATTACACGTCATACAGCCGAAGGATTGGTTTGATGAAGGGTATCGAGAAGAGGCAATCGCGTCAATCATGTATACGTCCGGAACGACAGGTAAACCAAAAGGCGTACCGCAAACATTCGCCAATCACTATGCGAGTAGCCAAGCGACTGCGTTAAGTTTAGAAGTAGACCGTTCAGATTGCTGGATCTGCTGTGTGCCACTCTATCACATTAGTGGCTTGTCTATTTTATTACGCTCACTTGCTTTAGGCATCCAAGTAATTCTATTGCAGGGATTCTCTCCTCAACAAGTCCATCAACTTTTAGCAAATGGAAGGGGCAACTATATTTCTTTGGTCAGCAAAATGTTGAAAGATCTTGAACCGTTGATCCCAGAAGGTGGTTATGGCCCCTCATTCAAAAAAGTATTATTAGGGGGAGGGCCGGGGGAAGGACGAGTCATGCAAGCATGTATGGAAAAACAGGTGCCTGTGATGTTTTCTTACGGCATGACAGAAACCTGTTCACAGATCGTCGCCCTTTCTCCGGAGTCATTCGAAGTAAAAACCGGTTCTTCTGGTAAAGCTTTGTCTGAGGTATCGATCCGTATCCAAAAAGATAAGAAGTCAGATCAAATGGGAGAGATTTTAGTCAAAGGACCATCGATCATCGACCACTACTTGAATCGCGTCAATCCGGATTCTTGGACAGAGGATGGCTGGTTTCACACTGGCGATTGGGGGTACATTGATGAAGAGGATTATCTTTATATTGTCAGTCGCATGAGTGAACGCATCATTTCGGGGGGAGAGAATATTTTCCCAGTTGAAATCGAGCAAGTACTCTTAACTTGCAATAAAATTACGGAGGTCGCTGTCGTAGGGGCTTGGGATGAAATATGGGGGCAAACTCCTGTTGCTTATGTGCGATTAGATGAACCACTTACTAATAGAGAAATCACGGAGCTATTGGCGCCATTAGCACGTTACAAGCATCCAACTAAAATCTACTGTATCTCTGAAATGCCTAAAACGGCGACTGGAAAACCAATCAAACGTCTTTTAATGACAGAAGAAAGAGTGAATTACATTGAATATCAAATTAGATAGCTCAATCGATGATCAGCTTTTGGAAAATCATCTTTATTTTACTTATAGCTACGAGCTTAGTAAACAAACGGTAAAAAAACTCTTGCCTCTTGTCCCATCTAAAGGAGATCGCTTTTATTGGTGTCCTCCTGATGAGGATTGTGAGCTATTAGGCATAGGAGAAAATTTATTTGATGAGCAATATGATGATATGTCAAGTGCTATCAAAGGATTTTCTTTTGAGTTTTCTAAAAGTTTTTTAAACGTATCGAGTCAGAAGGGGGGACCTTTGCTTTTTGGAGGTTTTCCATTTGATCCCAACAACCTAAAAGAAAAGAATTGGAGTAAGCTTGAATCTGGCTTTTTCATTTTACCCAGTATTCTTTTCAAGCGTATAGGTTCAAAGACTCAAGTTATTTTGACAATCAGAAAAGAAGCTGCAACAACTGAAAGTCTTTTAAAAGATTTTTCATATCTAGATAGTCTCGTGAGTGAATTGTTAGAAGGCGAAGAACAAGAACAATCAGCAAATGTTCTTGTGTCGACCGAAGAACTGGAAGTTCCAACTTTTCTTCAAAATGTAGACGATGCGCGGAAGGAAATCATACAAAAAGCTACTTCGCTTAAAAAGGTCGTCTTAGCAAGACAATTGGCAATATACGGATCTTTCCAGTCAATCACTCAAATTCTTCATCGTTTAGCTGAACAACAACCACAGACTTATTTATTTCTTTTAGCATCCGATCAACTTGCTTTCATTGGTGCTACTCCAGAACGATTGATTCAAGGAACGAAAAGTCAATTTATGACTGCTGGGATAGCTGGTTCGGCACCTAGAGGATCTACTATGCAGGAAGACGATGAAATCGGCAAAGAACTTTTAAAAGACTCTAAAAATACACAAGAACACGGAATTGTTGCCCAGCGATTAGAGGATCAATTAGCAGATATTGTCGCAGGTGATGTCGTTGTTTCTTCCCGTCGTTTATTGAAAAACCGTGATATTCAACATTTAGCAATGACTTTCTCTGGAGAACGTAAGCAGGGAGTTTCATTGATCGATGCGCTTGAACTGATCCATCCTTCACCGGCTTTAGGTGGTGAACCTCAAGGACTGGCATTGCAATGGATCAAAGATCATGAACCTTTCGGCAGAGGGTTATACGGGGCACCGATCGGATGGGTGGACCCGATCGAGGATGTCGGTGAGTTTGCTGTAGGTATCCGATCAGGCATCTTGTCTGAAACCGAAGGAATATTATATGCAGGTTGTGGTATTGTTGCGGATTCTGATCCTGAGGCAGAACGCCAAGAAACATTGCTAAAATTCCAACCAATGCTTAGAGGAGTGAAAGGATGACGAGACAACAAGAGATGACTGCCTATTTATTGGCATTCATCAAAGGGATGAAAGAAGGCGGGCTTAAAAATGTCGTGATCAGTCCTGGTTCACGATCGACCCCACTTGCCTTGTTACTTCATAGAGATCCAGAGATTAATACAACAGTCAACGTTGATGAGCGATCGGCGGCATTCTTTGCATTAGGTATGGCGAAAGCATTGAAGCAACCAGTAGGAGTTCTTTGTACTTCTGGTACTGCCACAGCGAACTTCTTTCCAGCGGTTTGTGAAGCAAAAGCAACAAATATACCTTTACTATTGCTAACAGCAGATCGTCCACCAGAAGCACGTGGCGTTGGTTCGCCACAAACGATGGACCAGCAAAAGTTATTTGGTTCGCATATCAAGAAGTTTATCGAATTAGCACTTCCTGAAGCCAGTTCGGAAATGATACGCTATAGCTACTGGCATGGTGCCAATAGTGCCCATGAAGCAACGCGTGTGCCGGCTGGCCCTATTCAGATCAATTTGCCTTTTAGAGAACCATTATTGCCTGATTTAACTTTTTCTCTTGATGGATCTTTTCATTCAAAAAAACTGGTTACTCAAATTGTGTCGAAGCAAATGCCAGAGCTTGTTCCTTGGCTATCAAAAAAAGGGATGATGATCGTCGGTAAAGAATTGACACCTGATGAAGCAAAAGCGTTGCTTACTTTAGCAACATCTTTACAATGGCCAATCATTGGCGATCCCTTAGCAAATCTAGGTGCTTGTCAACAAAAGAGCGATGTCTATCTTCCGCATGCAGATTTGATTTTTTCTGGACAGGTTCCTGAAAGTCCTGAAGTCATTTGGCAATTTGGTAATCTTCCTGTAGCTAAAAATGTGATGCTTTATTTAAAAAAACATCATGAAGCTATTTCTGACTATGTCTTGATTGATGAGGAAGAATGGCGTGATCCGTTACATTTAGGAACAAGTTTTATCCAAATCGGTGTACTTGATTTCTGTAAACTAGTTCCGGAAACTTTGGATGCAATACCTAGTTCGCCAACCTCTGACGAATGGTTGGCGCAATGGAAAAAAGCTTATCAAAAAGCGAGAGAAGTCATCACTAAAGAATTGTCTATCGATGAATGGAGCGAAAGTAATGCAAGTTGCCAGTTATTGCAAGCGATAAAATCAGAGGAAGCTTTATTTTTAGCAAATAGTAACGCGATCCGCTTTGTTGATCGTTTTGCTTCGCCTACTGGAGAATCATTTCCAATCTATGGGAATCGAGGGGTCAACGGAATCGACGGGTTGATTTCTACAGCAGCAGGAATAGCTTTGGTAAGGAACAAGCGGATGTTTGTCTTGATCGGCGATCTTGCGCTGTTTCATGACATGAACGCGTTGGAGCTAATTCGACGTTATCACTTACCTGTTACTCTAGTCGTATTAAACAACAATGGTGGGGGAATCTTTTCTTTTCTTCCTCAAAATCAACTTTCAGAGACTGATTTTGAACCATTATTTGGTACACCACTTGATTTAGAATTAGAGAAGGTAGCAGATTTATATAATGGTCATTATATACAACCAACTTCAAGTAAAGAGTTTGAGCAAGCGATTGAAAAAAGCCGGAATCAAGGGGATTGGACAATGATTGAAATCAGAGGGCAACAACAAGAACCTGTCCAATTATGGGAGCAGATGAAGCGTCGTTATCAGGAGGAAATAGACTGATGCCAGTTAAGACTGTACGTGGGGTGGCTTACTATTACCGTTGGTTACACCAAACTGATCCAAAACAGCCAACGGTTATTTGTTTGCATGGCTTCACCGGTAGTACACAAACGTTTATGTTTGAGAATCCTCAGTTTAATTACTTAGCCATTGATTTGATCGGTCATGGAAAAACAGCGGTTTACCTTCATCCTTACCGTTACCAACTTACGTCATTGGTAACTGATTTGGCGAGTTTAGTCTCATTATTAAAAATTCCTTCTTTTTATGTATTAGGCTACTCGATGGGGGCTCGAGTAGCACTTGCTTGGGCGCTCAAACGGCCACAAGGGATCAAAGGCCTCATTTTAGAAGGCGGAACTGCAGGAATTGCAGATGAACTGCAACGAAACCATCGAAAAAAAGCTGATCGAAAACTTGCTTTACGTTTATTGAGAAAGCCTTTGAGTGATTTTGTTGATGATTGGGAGAAGTTGCCATTATTCGCTTCACAACAGGCGCTATCTTTGGAACAAAAAAGCAGAGTAAGAAACGAACGACTTGCTCAAAATAAACTAGGTTTAGCATTATGTCTTTACTATATGGGAACTGGCGCGCAAAAAAATTATTGGCCAGATTTAGCGAGTATCGAATGCCCACTATTGTATCTTGTTGGTCAAAAGGATGAGAAGTTCCAAAAGATCGGTAAACAAATGACAAACGTTAAAGAGATTTTTTGTTGCCACGTCCTTGCGGATTGTGGGCACTGTTGTCACATCGAGCAACCTGAGCTATTTGAGACAACTGTCACTACTTGGATCAGTGAAATGGAAAGGGAGTGGACGCCATCAAAATAGTCAACATCCAACAGTACTGTTTGCGACTACCCTTAGTAACACCTTTCAGAACGAGTTATGGTCGATTAGAAACAAAAGCTTTTGATTTGTTGATCGTGGAAGATGAGTTAGGGAATCAGGGGATCGGCGAGTTGGTCGCTTTTGAACGTGCAGATTACATTGAAGAAACGATTGATATGAGTCGATCGGTATTACAAAAAGAGCTGATTCCTTGCTTATTCGAACTTGACTTCTCACACCCAGAAGAAATTTGGTCAGCTTTCAAACATACGCAAGGGAATTTTATGGCAAAATCAGCTGTCGAAACAGCAGTTTGGGATCTTTATGCTCGTCGAATAGGGCGTCCATTACAAAAGTTGTTTTCCGCCGAACGATCAGCGATTCCCGTAGGTGTCAGTATTGGTGTCCATGACAACCCGATAGATTTACTTGCGACTGCAAAAACTTATGTTGATCAAGGGTACCAACGAATCAAGTTGAAAATCACTCCTGGCAATGACTTAGTGCCACTGCAAGTGTTGCGTGAGCAATATCCAGAGATCCAATTGATGGCTGATGCGAATTCTGCTTATACGATCAGCGATTTGTCGTTATTGAAGAAAATGGATGCCTTGAAGCTTGCGCTGATCGAACAACCTTTTCACCCTCGTGACTATGTTGACCATGCCATACTTCAAAAGGAAATCAAAACAGCAGTTTGTCTCGATGAGAATATTCGAACACTGGAAGATGTGAAAACAGCTCATGCACTGGGAAGTTGTCGAGCAATCAATTTAAAGATTCCCAGAGTCGGAGGGATCACTGAGGCTTTAAGGATCGTCAATTTTTGTCAGGAAAATGACTTGCTCGTTTGGTTAGGTGGGATGTTTGAATCCGGAGTCGGTCGAGCGATGAATCTGCATTTTGCAAGTCAAGATTGCTTTACTTTTCCAGGAGACTTGTCTGCTTTTGATCGCTATTTCTATGATGATATCGTCGAACCCAAAGCACGAATCACAAATGGACATTTAAGGATTCCTGGTCAATCAGGGATTGGTGTCACATGGCAAGAAGAGCAGTTGTTAAAGTATGCATATGATCAGAAAACCTATGTAAATAAATAGCGTCAAGAAGATGAATCACGCATGTTTTGTAAACAGTGTGCCATTCATCTTTTTTTTGCTAAAAAATCTTGTTACCGATAACAACAATGTAAGCGTTGTCTTTCGGTTGGTTATCTTTTATAGTTGTTTTTGTTAACTGAAAAACAAGGGAGGACTGAAATGAATACTGCAGCAATTTATCATCGACCCGAAAGTGAATTTGCTTATTTATACAGTGACACAACGATGCGGATTCGCTTACGAACAAGTAAAGATGATGTCAAACAAGTTTCTGTGATCAGCGGAGATCCATATACGATTTTCTCAGAAAATTGGTATTTAAAAGAACAACCAATGAAAAAAGGGTTAAGTACACTTCTTCATGATTACTGGGAAATCGAGTTGACGAGTGATACCAGACGATTGCAATACGGTTTTCACATCGTGGGAATTGATGGGATGGATTGTTTTTACGGAGACCAAGGAATATTCCCTTATCAGGAAGAAACATTGGCGAATGCAAACTATTATTTCCGTATGCCATATTTTCAACAAATCGATCGCTTCAAAGTACCTGAATGGGCAAAACAGACGATTTGGTATCAAATATTTCCTGAACGCTTTGCGAATGGTGATCCAACGAATGATCCTAAAGGTACGTTGCCTTGGGGAAGTAAAGAACCTGATCGAGAAGATTTCTTTGGAGGAGATCTTCAAGGGGTGATCGATCATCTTGATTACCTAGCCGACTTAGGGATCACAGGAATTTATTTCTGTCCTATTTTTGAAGCAACCTCGAATCATAAATATGACACGATCGATTACTATGCGGTCGATCCACAATTTGGTGATAAAGAGTTATTGAAAGAGTTGATCACAAAAGCGCATGATAAAGGAATCCGAATCATGCTGGATGCCGTGTTCAATCATATGGGGAGTCATGCACCACAATGGCAAGATGTCATCGAAAATGGCGAGAAATCCCGCTACAAAAACTGGTTCCACATCCATTCATTTCCAGTGGATGCCTATCAAATGACAGATGTTCCTGAAACAGCCGAAAATCTGGCATATGACACCTTTGCTTTTACGCCATTTATGCCTAAGCTCAATACAGCAAATCAAGAAGTACAAGATTATTTATTAGACATTGCCACGTATTGGGTCAAGGAATTTGATATCGATGGATGGCGATTAGATGTGGCGAATGAAGTGGATCATCATTTTTGGAAGAAATTCAGAGAAGCCGTCACTACGATCAAACCTGATATTTATATTTTAGGCGAAATTTGGCATTCTTCTCAAGCTTGGTTACAGGGCGATGAATTCCATGCGGTGATGAACTACGCCTTTATGGATTCGATCAAAGACTATTTCGTCCATAAAAAAATCACACCTACTCAAATGGTCAGTGGCATGAATCATCAGCAAATGCTTTATCGTGATCAAGTCAATGAAGGGACATTCAATTTATTGGATTCTCATGATACAGCAAGAATCTTGACTTTGTGTAAAGAGGACAAGGAACTGATGAAATCAGTGTTAGCTTTCATGTTCTTACAAAAAGGGGCGCCTTGTATCTACTACGGAACAGAAATCGGCATGACAGGTCATGATGATCCTGATTGTCGAAAATGTATGGTCTGGGAAAAGGACCAGCAAGATCTTGAATTGAAGGGGTTCGTCAAAGAATTGATCTGTGTGCGTAAACAAGTGCAACAAGTGTTGATTGAAGGGGATCTGACTTGGCGATTGATCGACGACAAAAACGAACAAATTCACTTGACTCGTCATCTCGATCAGCAAACCATTCATGCTTATTTCAATCAAGGAACAGAATCGTATTTGGTCGATTTAGAAAATGATGTGTTGTTCAGCCAAAATTGTGACATCTTAAAAGACGGCAAAGCTGAAGTCCAAACGAATGGATTTTTGATCCTTTGTTAAGTTGTTATCGGTAACATAGAGAAAGCGTTTGCAAATCGAGCTTTTGTAAACATATAATCAAATTGTAAGAGGAATAGAATAGAATCGGAGGAAAAAAAATGAGTAAACAGTTGCTAAAAAAATTCGGGTTAGGCGCATTATCTTTAGGGTTTATCGGGGGACTTGCTGCCTGTGGTAATGGTGGTTCATCAACTGCAGCAAATGAAGAAGATGGAAAAACATTAACGATTTCTGTCGATTCTGGCTACAAAGATTATGTCAATGAGATCAAAACAAAATTTGAAGAAGACAATGACGTTAAAATCAAGTTAGTCGAAAAAGACATGTTCGAACAATTGGAATCGCTTGCGTTGGACGGTCCCGCAGGAAAAGCACCAGATGTCATGATGGCAGCCTATGACCGGATCGGAGCATTAGGACAACAAGGGCATTTGGCAGAAGTGAAATTGGGGAACGAAGCAGATTACAATGATACGGATAAAGCTCAAGTAACGTATGAGGATAAAATCTATGGGGCACCGGCAGTTATCGAGACACTAGTTTTATACTATAACAAAGATCTAGTTGACACTGCACCGACAACTTTCAAAGATTTGGAAGCGTTAGCAAAAGATGAACGTTTCAATTTTGAATCTGAAGAAGGAACGAATACAGGATTTTTAGCAAAATGGACTGATTTTTATTATTCATATGGCTTGATTTCTGGTTACGGTGGCTATGTATTTGGTGAAGATGGAACAGACCCATCTGAAATTGGGTTAAACAATGCAGGAGCAGTAGAAGGAATCACTTATGCTACAGATTGGTTCCAAAATGTTTGGCCTAAAGGAATGCAAGATATCAAGAGTGCTGGCGACTTTGTCAACCAACAGTTCATGTCAAACAAGGCAGCAGCGATTATCGATGGCCCATGGCAAGCACAAACTTATCAAGAAAACGACATCAATTATGGCGTATCAAAAATCCCAACATTGAATAATGGTGAATCTTATCAACCATTTGGTGGAGGAAAAGGTTGGGTCGTAAGTAACTACTCTAAGAATAAAGAAGTGGCTCAAAAATGGTTAGATTATGTAACCAATACAGAAAATCAAGAAAAATTCTTTGAAATGGTCAACGAAGTACCAGCCAATCAAGCGGCTCGTGAAACAGCAAAAGGCACAAATGATGAATTGACGACTGCAGTTATTGAACAATATGAAACAGCACAAGCAATGCCAAATATTCCAGAGATGGCAGAAGTTTGGACAGGCGCAGAAAACTTGATGTTCGATGCTGGTTCAGGCAGAAAAACACCAAAAGAATCGGCTGACGACGCAGTGAAGACGATCAGCGAAGCAATTGAGCAAAAATATTAATTAGATCATAAAAAAGGTTGGAGCTGTGAAGGAAATTGCTTCTCAGCTCCATGTTTTACCTTTGATGAACATGAGATGATTTTATAGAAAAGGCGCTTCAACATACAGCACCTGTTTTTAGTATCAAGAGGGGGGAACAACACCATGCAACACGAAGATACAGCGGTCAATGTCAAAGGCACGATGTTACGTTCGATCATTCCAGGACTGGGCCAATTTGCAAATGGTCAAGTATTTAAAGGGGTCGTATTTTTAGCACTATTTATCGGATTTATCATCCAAATGGTTTTAGGTGGTTTTCAATCCTTAATAGGTTTAGTTACTTTAGGGAGTGTACCAATGGAAGATCACTCATTATTTATGTTGATCCAAGGAACTTTGCAATTGATTGTGACAGCCTTGTTTTTATTTTTTTATTTCATCAATCTAGTAGATGCAAAACGTGTCGCAGTCATGAGAAAAGAAGGGAAAAAGATCAATCGAACAATGAAGGAAGTCATACATAATGTGGGTGATGAAGGCTTTCCTTATCTCTTGACGCTTCCAGCGTATCTATTGATGATTTTCACGATCATCTTTCCGGTGCTAGTGACGTTATTTACAGCATTTACAAACTATGATTTCCAACACATCCCACCAGCAAGTTTGATCGACTGGGTGGGAGCAGAAAACTTTTTCAGTATTTTCTTTTTAAGTTCATATCGAAATACATTTGTTGCCGTGTTCTCTTGGACCGTCATCTGGACGCTTTGTGCAACTACTTTACAAATCACGTTAGGCGTATTTACAGCAGTGATCGCGCACCAAAAATTCATCAAATTCAAACGTGTTTTTGGAATTATTTTCCTTTTACCATGGGCAGTCCCAGCATTTATCACGATCATGAGTTTTTCAAATATCTTTAACGATAGTGTGGGAGCAATCAACACGCAAGTTATTCCATTCTTGAATAATATCCCCTTTGTAGATATTGCCTCCGTTCCTTGGAAAACTGATCCGAACTGGACAAAAGTCGCTATCATCTTGATACAAGGTTGGTTAGGTTTTCCTTATATCTATGTGATGGTCACAGGTATCTTACAATCGATTTCTGAAGATCTTTACGAAGCAGCGAAAATCGATGGTGCGAATGCTTGGCAGCGTTTTTCAAGTATCACATTACCAGCAATCTTTCTTGTAGCAGCACCAACGTTCATCACACAGTATACAGGGAACTTCAATAACTTCTCCATGATCTACCTCTTCAATAATGGGGGACCGGGAAGTGTCGGTGGTGGTGCAGGATCAACGGATATCTTGATTTCGTGGATCTATAAATTGACCACTGGGACCTCGCCACAGTATTCGATGGCTTCTGCGATCACGCTGATCATTTCGATGATCGTCATTGCCGTTTCTCTGTTGGTATTCAAGAAAACTAATGCGTTCAAAATGGAGGACTAGTCATGAAAAAATTTAGTACAAGTGCTAAGTTCCAACGGAGACTTTCGCATTTCTTTACTTATGTGTTTTTGATCCTATTGTCGATCATTATCATCTATCCGTTATTGATCACAGCTAGTACTGCTTTCAAACCCGGGAATATCGCTGCTTTTAGTTTGGATTTCTCCGGTGATTGGACCTTAAATAATTTTTCTCGCTTATTCAATGAAACCTTGTATGGTACGTGGTATAAAAATACGTTGATCATTTCTGTTTTAACGATGGTCATTCAAGTAACTGTTGTGACACTTGCCGGTTATACCTATAGTCGTTATCGTTTCATCGGAAGAAAATCAAGTTTGATGTTCTTTCTAGTGATCCAAATGGTACCAACAATGGCAGCATTGACCGCTTTTTATGTTATGGCCTTTCTATTAGGTGCATTGGATCGTTATTGGTTCCTGACAATGATTTATATCGGTGGCGGAATCCCAATGAACACTTGGTTGATGAAAGGATACTTCGATACAGTCCCAATCGATTTAGATGAATCTGCTAAATTGGATGGTGCAGGACACTTTAGAATTTTCTTACAAATCGTCTTGCCATTAGTCAAACCAATGATCGCAGTCCAAGCGCTTTGGGCATTTATGGGGCCATTTGGTGACTTCATGTTGGCACGTTTCCTACTTCGTACACCTGAAAATCAAACAGTCGCAGTCGGATTACAAACCTTTATTTCTGATGTAACCAACCAACGCGTTTCTCTGTTTGCGGCGGGAGCGATCTTGATTGCTGTACCAATATGTTTATTGTTCTTCTTTTTACAAAAAAACTTTGTGACCGGACTGACATCAGGCGGGACCAAAGGTTAGGAGTCGTTTGCTATGGATAAATTCCCACTCAATTACTTTTCAAGCTTAAGAAGTCCAAAACAGTTGTTTTTAGGTAGAAAACAACTCTCTTGGCCAAAATTTATCATGATTTTTCTGTTTCTGATTTCTTTTATGGTCATGCCGATTACTTTATTTTATACGAATCAAGTCTCGGCAATCCCGATGGAACAATTCTTATCGGTGAATACGTTGATCGATCAGGAAGGGGTGGCACGCTTACGTGAACTACAACTTACGAATGGTCGATTAACTGCTGACTCTGAGATCATCAGTGTAACAAACGATGTCATCATCGGAACAGCACTAACGACAGAAGAAATGGCAGAAAGAGGAGCCGCAATCAATTTTGAAGAGACCAGCTGGACGATCCGTCAAGAAGAGGATGGACAAACACGAGAATACAATATGGCGTATCCCTCCTCATTTGATTTTATGAGAATAACAAGTCCTAAAGAGTTTGAACAGTTTTTAGAGAATGAATTTTATGCGAGTAATCGACCGATGATTATTTTATCTTACAGTTTGACGTTAGGTATTTTATTGTTTATCATGACTGGATTGATTTTGTTCGGCGCTGCCTTCTTTTTATGGCTAACAAGAAAAAGCAAATTTTCTTCTATAAAAAACTTTAAAGAGAGCGCAAATTTGATGTTGAATGTTCTAGGTGTGAGTTCGATAATTGCTGGTTTTGTCGGTTTTATCCATTTTGATTTTGTCTTGATGATGGGAATCCAGTCGACTATAGCCGTTTTATTGTTACTATGGATTTTCGCTAAAACTGGCTTCAAAGATTCAAAAGCGATCCAAGTCTGATCGAATCGAAAAATAAAGAATGTAAGAGGGGAAGCAGAAATGTCTTCCTCCTTACATTCTTTATTTTGGTGTTTCTGAGATTTTCAAAAAGCTTTGATTTATTCCCTGTAATCTGTTGATTCTTTGACGAAATAGGTATAACGTAATAGTGTAATTTTTGTTTAGGAGGATTATTATGTTAGAAAAAACAATTTATCATCAACTATTTTCGCACTCTTTTTCACTTCCTGTAGAAGTCACTTATTGGGATGGAACGACGAAGCAGTATGGGGATACTGATAACCCTCCGCAAATCAAAATCACGTTCAATGAAGAGATCCCAATCAAAGAGTTGACAAAAAATGCTTCTCTTTCTTTAGGGGAAGCTTATATGGATCATCGCATTGAAATCGAAGGGAATATCCAATCATTGATCAATGATGCTTACAGTCATACCGATAGTTTCTTGCGTAGCAAAGATTATCTGAAGTGGTTACCAAAAAAAGAGAAACACACAAAGCAACAAAATAAAGCGGATATCCATGCTCATTATGACCTAGGCAATGATTTTTATCGCTTATGGCTTGATTCAACATTGACGTACTCTTGTGCTTATTTCAAAACTCCAGAAGATAGTCTAGAACAAGCACAGATCAATAAAGTCCATCATATTTTAGATAAGCTATTTATCAAAGAAGGGGAATCCCTCTTGGATATCGGTTGTGGCTGGGGAACGTTACTATTTACTGCTGTAAAAGAATATCATGTCAAAGCGACTGGTATTACCCTCAGTGAAGAACAGTATAACTTCATCACCAATAAAATCAAAGAAGAGCATCTAGAAGACCAATGTCGTGTATTTCTAATGGATTACCGCGAGTTGAAAGGGGAGACTTTCGATCATATCACCAGTGTTGGGATGTTCGAACACGTAGGGTCAGAGAATCTACCTGAATATTTCAAAGTAGTCAAAGATTTATTGAAACCTAAAGGAACTGCTTTAATTCATGGAATCAGCCGACAACAAGGTGGTGCAACAAATGCGTGGATCAATAAATATATTTTCCCTGGCGGTTATGTACCCGGTGTGATGGAACTGATTAAGGATATCACGGAAAACGATCTACAAGTGATCGACTTAGAAAGTTTACGTCGTGATTACCAATGGACATTACAACATTGGACGCAACGTTTCCATGCGGTTCAAGAGCGGGTGACTCAGGAGATGGGTGATCGGTTCTATCGTATGTGGGATCTTTATTTACAAGCCTGTGCCGCATCTTTTGAATCGAGCAATATCGATGTGATCCAGTACTTGTTAGTCCATCCCGGAAACAATTCGATCCCAATGCATCGAAAATAATTTATTGAGTTTTGTTTTTTTATTTAAATGAAAAAGAACTTGTTTTTACTTTTTTACGTAAAAACAGGTTCTTTTTTAGTTGTAAAATCAGACTGTAGACTGATTTTTCATGGTATCTGCTGACAGGTTTCACTCTTTTCGTTATACTGAGAACAGATACCTAATAAAAAGGAGAATTGTTATGAAATCAAAGGTTATTTTTACAGGCTTATTTTCTTTACTACTTTTGGCGGGGTGCCAGCCAAACCAAACAACTACCCCATCAAGTACGACCAATCAGTCATCAGAAACAACTGTAACTTCTACGAACAAGTCAGAAGACTCTAGCACATCCGCTGGTTCTACTGATTCATCCTCTTCACAAACAGCAACCCCTGATATTCAAGTTTCTGCGGATCGCGCGATTGAATTATTCCTAAGCAAATACCCAGATGCAGCAATCACTAGCTTAGAACTCGATAGTGATTGGGGAAGCTACTTCTACAAAATTGAAGGTGTCGATGATCAAAACGAATATTCAGTGAAAATCAATGCGATGGATGAAAAACTTGAGGCAGAAAATCCAGAACAATTAGATCGTGACGAACAAAACGGCCAGAAAAAATCAGAAGACGGCTTAGATGTCAGCAATCTGATCTCGATCGAAGAGGCTGGAAAAATCGCTGTTGAAAAAGTCGGCGCTGGAACTGCCACAGATTGGGACCTTGATAAAGAATTAGGAACTACTTACTGGGATGTCAAAGTGAAAAATGGCAACCAAACGACAAATGTAAAAATCAATAGTCAAACAGGAGAAGTATTGTCTTCAGAAATCGATGATTGATCGAACATTCGATAAATTTTTGTTGATTTTGTTCGCTTAAATGATACACTAGAAAAAACGCTTTATTAAAAGGAGAGAATAACTTGAGCTTAACGACTACTTTCTTAAATCATTCTTTTGAAAATCCCTTGATGAACGCTTCTGGTGTCCATTGCATGACTACAGCGGAATTAGATGAACTTGCACATTCGAATGCGGGGGCGTTCATTACAAAAAGCTGTACCATCAATGAGCGAGCAGGAAACCCTGAACCTCGTTATTATGATGTGCCATTGGGGAGTATCAATTCGATGGGCTTACCAAACTTAGGTTTTTCCTATTATCTGGATTATGCATTGGCCTACGAGAAAGAGCATGGACAAGAACAACCATTGTTTTTCTCGATTGCCGGGATGAGTGCAGAGGAAAATCTGGAAATGTTGAAGTTGATCGAACAAAGTGATTACCAAGGGATCACTGAGCTGAATCTTTCATGCCCGAACGTTCCAGGAAAACCGCAGCTAGCTTACGATTTCGAGGCAACAGCAGCTTTATTGAAAGAAGTCTTTCAAGTGTTCTCAAAACCTTTGGGGATCAAACTTCCTCCTTATTTTGATTTCGCCCACTTTGATCAAATGGCAGAAATCTTGAATCAGTACCCGATCGCCTATGTGAACTCGATCAACAGTGTAGGAAATGGTCTTTATATCGATACTGAGAGTGAAACAGTCGTCATCAAACCAAAAGATGGTTTTGGTGGACTTGGAGGCGAATATATCAAACCTACTGCGTTAGCGAATGTCCGGGCGTTTTATACCCGCTTGAAACCAGAGATCAAAATCATTGGTACTGGCGGTATCCGCAATGGACAAGATGCTTTTGAACATTTATTATGCGGCGCAAGTATGTTACAGATCGGCACGGAACTTCACAAAGAGGAAGTAGCTATTTTTGATCGTATCAGTAAGGAATTAGAGACGATCATGGCGGAAAAAGGTTACCATTCAATCGACGAATTTAGAGGGAAATTACGCTCGATGTCTTAATGCCTCTTTCGTTCTTAACATTAGAGTAGAACACTTGAAGCAGCTGAATGCTTCAAGTGTTTTTCTATTAGAATGAGAGACTAAGCGTAAACATTGTTGCTTTTTCTGTCATATGAGAAAATAACCGTAACTGAGGAGGGAGAGCATGAAAGATGCAACATATCTTGCGAATGGTTTAAGAACAAAGCAATTCAGCTTGGAAGAACTTTTTACAGAAACAAAGCGGAAAATCGAAAAGTTCAATCCAGAAATCAACGCATTTGTCACACTTGAAGCACTTGATTTCCAATCATATGTAAAACGACCACAACTGGAGAGTGATTCGCTACTAGCAGGAATACCATTTCCTTTAAAAATGCTAGGACAAGAAAAAAAAGGCTGGTTGGCAACTTCTGGTTCAAGGATTTTCGAAGAACACCGAGCATCCAAAAATTCAAATTATGTTCAGGCGGTAGAAAAAGCTGGCCTAGTTCCATTTGGTCAAACGAATGCACCTGAGTTTGGCTTTAAGAATATTACCGATCCACAATTATATGGCCCAGCACGAAATCCATGGAACTTGGCATACTCTCCAGGAGGGTCAAGTGGCGGAGCTGCGGCGGCTGTTGCGGCTGGGATCGTTCCTATGGCAGGTGCCAGTGACGGGGGAGGTTCGATCCGTATTCCAGCCTCATTTTCTGGCTTGATCGGTTTGAAGCCATCAAGAGGAACAATGCCTGTTGGTCCAAATGCTTGGCGAGGCTGGCAAGGAGCGGCAATTGATTTCGGACTAACGATTTCCATGAGAGATACAAAAGTGTTGTTCCAAGCATTACAAGGAATCAATAGTGGGGCACCTTATCAAGTGACACCAGCCTTTTGGCAACAGCATCCAGTGAAGGAACGGTTGAAAATCGCTGTCTGTGTTGATTCACCAATCGGGTCGAAGGTAAGTGTAGATGCTCAAATTGCTGTTCAAAAAGCACTGCATTTTCTAGAACAATCAGGACATGAAATCGTTGAGATTCCTTATCCTTTAGATGGACGTACATTGATCAACTCGTATTATCAAATGAATGGTGCTGAAACGGCAGCAATGATCGAGTCGATCGAAAATGGGTTGCAGCGGAGGATAGAAAGCAACGAACTAGAACCAATCTCATGGACATTATGGCAATACGGTAAAAAACTTACTGCAGCAGACTATGTGCATTCCTTGCATGTATGGGATCATGCAGCTGTCACGATGGAAAGCTTATTTGAGTCCTTTGATTTGTTCCTTTCGCCAACCACTGCGGATACTGCGCCTAAAATCACAGCTGACTTACAAAGTGACTTGATCCGTCAGCAGATGGCTGATGTCTCTCATTTATCGGCAGATGAAGGGTTGGCAGTCGTGTCAGCGATGTTTGAAGAGAGCTTGACGATCACTCCTTATACACAACTAGCGAACTTAACTGGGCAACCTGCAATCAGTCTACCTACACATGTCAGTGAACAAGGATTGCCACTAGGAATTCAGTTTATGGCTGCCAGAGGAAGAGAAGACTTACTCTTTCAGATTGGTGAATTATTTGAAAAACATGGTTTATTTTATCTTCCGCCAGGAATCGAGAAAGCGTAAGAGATCAATAGAACAAATGAATCGTGTGATTTTTTAATACGGAATTGCAAACAGGTAGAAGAATTTACTATTAAGTCGATCAATCAATAAAAAACGAGTGCAATTGAAAAGACGAAAAATGTGATGTTTTAGCTGCATTTTTCGTCTTTTCTATGTTGCTTTTTATTGTTAGACAAGTAGCATACAAAAAAATTAAATGGTAGTTGGATTATGTTGGCTTTTCAGGTAGAATAAAAAGCGAAAATATGTTCGGAGGTGAAGTGTATGAAAACACCTTTAACGATTGAGCTGGAATCATCGTTGTATCATTATTGTATCGAACAGGGAGGGATCGTGGTCGAGGAAGTAACAATGCCTGAGGATCATGGAATCGTGGATACTTTAAGTTGTTTGATGAAAATTGACGGAACAAGAGAATGGCGCTGTTATGAATTGAAAGTCACAAAAGCTGATTTTCGCTCAACTGCTAAATTGTCCTTTGTTGGCCACTATAATTATTTTGTTTTACCAAAATATTTATATGAAGAAGTTAAAAGTGAGATCCCACCAGAAATTGGTGTATTAGTTTATCGTTCGTATGCAATAGCAGAGGAAATGCCTGTTCCTGGAACTTTTATTATTGCAAAAAAAGCAATGCGCCGTGAGTTAGGTGTAGCAGAAGAGGCATTGACTAATCGTTTTATGGCTTCTTTGTTTAGAGAAGTCAGAAAAGCCAAACAAATGGAAAGGGGAGTGAAATATTTCCCTTCAGATCAGCTGTACAAAGAATTAAAAAAACGCTCAGAAACACAAGATCCCTTCTCAAAAGAACGCTACTATGAACGCTTTATCGAAGAAATCGAAAGTCAAGCAATCCATGATCTACAAGAAGAAAATCGTGCCTTGCGACAAGAACAGGACTGGTTGCGCCAGCAACGTCATATTCGACGTCTGCCAACAGAACCATTGGAGTGAATAATATATGTATTATCCTTATTTACGTGGAAAACAATTCGATCTACTTGCATTAAAGGAAAGTTTGATTCGCGGACTTTTATCCACTAAAATTCAGCCAATCATCGAGCCAGTACGTGATTCGGCAACGCTAAAAAATGTTGTCGAGTTGTTTCAAAAAAAGAATCATCCGCTGATTATCATAAAGAATCCTCAAGTGGGTCAGTTCAAACTGTTCGATCAACCGATCCACACATGGGTGACCAGTGAAGGTAGCTCGTTAGTAGAGGCAGAGATCATTACGCCGAGCAATTATGAAAGAATGATTGAATCACCACCGCCATTCATTATTTTTGATGGACAACATCAACCTAGAGAAAATGCGATTTGGCAAGCTTTGATCAAAACTAATGCGACTTTTTTCATTCCTGATTCTAGTCGCTTGCGTATGCAACTGCCTGAGAATAAAATCATTATCCGTGATCATTTTCAAACTAGACGACATGTGGAGAATTATGCAGAAAAAAATGATGATTTCTTTAGCGATGATCATCTTTTCTATCAAATGGATGGCTATCATGGGTTTTCCGATTTTACGATTGAAGGCAGTCGTTACTTTGATAAAGGATTTCCCAGTCGAGCGTTGGCCTTGCATATTACATACGTCGATGCTTATGGGAATATGCGAATCAAACACTTCGTTTCAAATACCAATGATTCCGCAAAAGATCAAGCATTGAAATTTATGGAAGCAGCCAATAAAATGTATGGTTGGTTGATGAGGAACCATCAACAAATTTATATCACGGAAGGATTACTTGAGCTTGTCAGCTTGTATCGCCAACAAAAATTCCCAGGTCTGGGAGTTTTGAAGAAATGGACATTATTACATCATCTTGAATTAGTTAGTCAGCTTTTAGATCATCCGACAGACTGGTTACGTAGTGGTTCAAGAATAGACAAGCTATACAAATTAATCACAGATCAATAAAAGGAGCAGAGATATGTACCTTAGAAAAACTACATTAGATGATTTGCCGAGAGTGCTACAAATCATTGATCAAGCCGCAGCATATCTTGCTGAGCAAGGATTGCCTCAATGGCAAGGAGATCAAAAACCATCAAAAGAACGAATCATCGAAGACATTGACAGGCAGGAAAGCTTCGCCTTGATTGACGAAGAAAACATCGTTGGCACTGCGGCGCTTGTTGCGGGCATTGATCCGGTCTATACAGCAATTGCAGGAAATTGGGAGGGGAGAGAGCCTTATCTTTCCATCCATCGAGTTGCTCTTGATCAAAACGTAAGAGGAAAAAGACTTGGAAAACAATTATTAGAACATTTATTGACCGTTGCCACATGTCAAGGAATCAAGGACGTTCGGATCGATACGTTTCCCACCAATCAACCAATGGAAAAAACGATATACTCGGCAGGTTTTCATTATTGTGGCATGATTGAATTTCCATTCCCACACGGAGAAAGAAAAGCCTATCAAAAATTATTGTAAATCGCTCAAAATCCAAAGCAAGCCAACTGTTCAGCGATGATCCGCTGCATGGATGGCTTGCTTTAAATTTTTTGTTTCGATTTCTAACGTCTGATTATTTTCGAATGAGATTAAGGTAGGAATAACTGTTAATTTTTCTAGTTCTTTTTGATCTTTTTCAAAGAGAGCGAGCCGTTGACTGATTTTATCTGGTGAGTCTCCGCGAAGTACAAATCGTTCATTCAACTTTTCTTTTGCTACTGTGATGAAGACAGGAACGATACAACGACCAAATTGTTCATACAAGTGCCAAAAACCTGGTGCTGTAAGGACAGTGTAGCAGTCACCCTGTGCAAGCTTCGTTGAGATCTCTTGTTTGCTTGAGCCATAATAGTGATCGGCGTACCGATCCCATTCAGCAAATTCCTGATGGGCGATCATTTCTTCGAAGGTCTCTTGAGAAACAAAATGGTAATCAAAGTGATTTTTTTCATTTTTTCGTGGGGGGCGAGTCGTATACGTAATGATCTTTTGCTGTAGAGAAAAAATTGCATGAGCTAGTGTCGTCTTTCCTGAACCAGAAGGACCAATAAATACGTAACATTTATTCATAGGAAATATTCCTTTCTATAGTTATATGATCAAATACATGTACATAACTAATATATACCGAAAAGTGGAAATCTGTCATTTAAAATAAAAAAACTTAACCAATTTAAACAGGTGATCTGTTCAAACCAGCTAAGTTCAATCTACTTAAAACTCTAGATGAAAAATAGCTTTATACCAGTATTCCAGTAACAATTGCGCTTAAAAAGCTGACTAATGAAGCGGTGAACAAAATTTTCAATCCATGTTTTGCCACAAGATTACCTTTTTCTTCATTCAACCCTTTCATTGCCCCTGAAATGATCCCAATCGAAGAGAAGTTTGCAAATGATACTAAGAAGACTGATAAGATAGCTGTAGTCCGTTCTGTAAATTCAAAAGTCCCAGTCGATAATTCAGTCATTGCTACAAACTCATTTGTCACTAGTTTTGTTGCCATGATACTACCGGCATCAACCGCTTCTTTCCATGGAATCCCACTAATAAATGCAAATGGCGCAAAAATATATCCTAAAATCTGTTGGAATGTAATCCCAAAAATCCCGCTGAACAAGGCATTGATCATAGCAATCAAAGCAACAAAACCGATCAACATTGCAGCCACTGTGATTGCGACATGGAAACCATCTAAAATATATTCGCCTAACATTTGGAAAAATGTTTGTTCTTTGTCTTCTTCAATCACTAATTCATCTTCTTTTTCGTCTAACTCATAAGGATTAACGATCGAAGCAAGAATATATCCACCAAAAAGATTCAACACTAAAGCAGTGATCACGTATTTTGAATCAATCAATGCCATATAGGAACCAACGATGGACATCGAAACCGTGGACATTGCGGAAACACTCATCGAGAACAGACGCTTTTCGGTTAAGAAAGGCAGTTCCTTTTTGATGGAGATAAAAACTTCTGATTGACCTAAAATCGCTGAAGCAACACCATTATAAGATTCTAATTTTCCCATTCCGTTGATTTTACTCAATCCTAAACCGACTGCTTTCATAAATAAAGGAAGAATCTTGATGTAACGCAAAATTCCAATAATTGCAGAAATAAAGACGATTGGCATCAACACATTTAAGAAGAATGGAGCACTTCCAACGTTTGCTACACCCCCAAAGACGAAATTGACACCTTCACCGGCAAATGCCAATAAGTGATCAAATAATTTGGCTAGCATCGCAACAACCGCTGTACCAAAAGTCGTACGTAGTAAAACAAACCCAAACGCAAATTGCAAAACGAGCATGATGATCAATGGTTTGCGTTTGATGGCTTTTCGATCGCTACTGATCAAAATCGCCAACCCAAAAATTAAAAGTAAACCTATTATTCCAATAAACTGACTCAAAAAAATCACTCCTTACCAAATTCCGTTTAATTCTACATGTTATTTTTAAAGAATACGAATCTTTTGAGAGAAATTTCATGAGATTTTTAGACTAAAGCGTATACATGCAAGAGAGCAGAATGCTAGGTGTCTTTTAATGAAAAACAGTAGCTAAAAAAAAGGCAAAAATCATTGATTTATCTAACAGTAATGACAGATACGTGTATATATATTTGGTAGATAACTATAACCAGAACCTATTAGATAAGGAACAACTTTGCATTAAGCTTTTCTTTATAAAACAGTAAAAATCAGTAGCAGAAGTAGCTTGCAAGAAACAAAGGGTATCCACAAAAATTTGAGCAATTTTTATGGATACCACCTTATTTATCGAGACTGCTTCTGTTTTTCTCTTTTAGCCATCATCGAAAAATTATTTATTGGTAATACAAATTTTCTGAAGGGTAAACAGGCGCACTAGTGATGTCGATACCTAATTGTTTCAGGTTTTGTTCATCATTCTTATTGATCATCACAGTTGAATGTGCTTGCGCACCTTCAAGTTCTGCTAATTTTTCATAAGCAACTTGTGCGATTGGATTAGTCACTGCACTGATTGATAAAGCAATCAATACTTCATTAAGATTGAGTGTATCGATCGAAGAGTGCAATGCCTTGCTTTTAAGTCCTTGGATCGTTTCCAAGACAAGAGGCGATAACAACGGAATATCATCAGAGATGTGGGCGAGATATTTGATCGCATTCAATACAACAGCAGCCGAAGCATCCATTAGTTGACTTGTCCGACCTGTAAGGATCACTTGATCAGGAAGTTCGATCGCAATCACTGCCATCGGTTCAGTACTAGCCGGTTGACTAGCTTTTGCATACTCATGAGCAGGGGTCACGACTTTACGATCTTCGGGACGTAAACCGACTTCTTCCATGATCAATTTGATGCGACTGACGGCATCTTCATCTGTCAAACCTTTTTTAAAGTCACAAGCCGTTTGGAAATAGCGTCTGATGATCTCTTGTTTCGATGCTTCCTGTACAACTTCATCATCCGTGATACCGAAGCCTACGCGGTTGACTCCCATATCAGTAGGAGACTGGTAGACCGATTCCTTGCCAGTGATTTTTTCGATGATCCGTTTAATGACTGGGAAAGTCTCCACATCACGATTATAGTTGACTGCCATCTTATTATAGGCATCAAAATGAAAAGAATCGATCATATTGACATCTTTCAAATCGACTGTTGCTGCTTCATAGGCAATGTTCAATGGATGTTTCAATGGAACATTCCAAACAGGGAAAGTCTCAAATTTAGAGTAACCTGCTGCATTGCCTTTTTGGCTTTCGTGATACAGTTGGTTCAAGCAGGTAGCTAATTTCCCACTACCTGGACCAGGAGCTGTCACGACAACGATTGGTTTCGTTGTTTCGATGTATTCATTCTTGCCGAAACCATCCTCTGAAACGATTTTTTCGACATTGATCGGATAATCCTCGATTTCAGCGTGTTTATAGACTTTGATATTCCGACGCTCCAATTTATTGATAAATACTTTAGTTGCTGGCTGTCCGTTATACCGGGTGATCACTACACTATTGATCGATAATCCATATCCTCGTAATTCATCAATCAAGCGCAAGATGTCCATATCATACGTGATCCCATAATCACCACGAATCTTATTCCGCTCGATATCACCAGCATACACACAAATCAAAATCTCCGCTTGGTCACGTAACTTTTGCAATAATTTGATTTTAGCATCTTCTTCAAATCCTGGTAAGACACGTTTGGCATGCTTATCATCGACTAATTTCCCACCAAATTCCAGATACAACTTATCATAATGATGAACGCGTTCAAGGATATACGTAGATTGCTCTTCGATATACTTTTCTGAGTCAAAACCAATTTTTTTCACTTGTTTCCCTCCTTAGCTACTCTCGCATTTTTTCATTTTTTGAAGGTTTCGTCAACTATCAATTAAGTATATAAAGAAATTTCAAAGAAAAAACAAAAGAAACATGCTTGTCTCAGAAGGCATTCATTGGTATGATAGGTTTGATAAGGAAGGTGTCCTATGAAAAAAAGACAAAAAAAGAAAAACGCGTACAAACAGTATATACGCTCAATTTTTACAGGATATGAGCATATGCTAGAAGATAGTGAACTAAATGAATTAAAATTCTCTTACTTAAATGAAGAAACATTACTTACACGAGATGAAAACCAACGCATCCATTTTACAACAAGAGATTTACCCAAAAAATAAAGCTAAGAGCGGGGAATCGCTGACCCGCTCTTTTATGTTTTCTAACTTTCAATTATTACGAGTAAAAGTAATTTTTGTTCTAAGTCAGCGCATACTTAGTAACACTTTTTTCTTAGAAAATGATACTATTGGATTACATAGAATAATTGATGGAAAATTGATGCGTTCAAAAGCAAGAGGAGGCCAGTAAGATGATAGACCCACAGACGAACGAACATTATGATGAAAACGAACAAGAGGAAGCATCTTCGTTTTACGATATCAAAGAAAAAGCAAGTATGAATCTTTCACAATTATTAGAAGATCTGCAAGCTTTTGAACAAGCTGTCCGCGAGGAGAATATTCCCGCAATCTATCAGTTATACAATGGACGCTTGAACGATGAGCTTAAAAAAAGCTCAAATGAAAATCATGAGATCGATCAGCTATTGATGCGGAAGATCCATGACCGTTTCTTGCAAGAATTTCCCTTTATGAAACATACAGAGACTATCTCTCCGACGATGAGTTATTACCAGATCGGCACTTATTTTCATGAACGAGCAACGATTGGGATCGATGCTAGCTTACCTGAAATCTTTGTATTACCGCAAATCGATGAAGAATGGGAGAACTATGCGACGCAACAAACCCATGATTTTGATAAAAAAATTAATGAGTTAGAGGCAAAAGTGATCACTGCAAAAACAGAGATCGAGCGTTTAGAAGAGGCCATAAAAGAGATCGATCGGCAAATCACTGACTTAGATGATACGAAGGGTTTCTTGAATCGTAAAAAAATAGACGAAGAAATCCAAGCGTTAGAACAAAAGAAACAAGCACTTGAAAATGAAAAATTAGGTTGGTTACCTTATATCGAAGAACCAGAAAAAATCCAAAAACAAAAGCAAACCTTATTACATGAAGAAAAAGCGGACCAGCTACGCGCTGCAATCGTTGAAAAAGAACAACGTCAAATCAAAAAGTATTTTAGTGACATGGAAGGTTTCAGACAGTCGATCCATCGTTTCTTGATGTCGTACCTTGGCAGTGAAAACCCTGAAATAGTAGAAGAGGGAGGAGACGAGTGATGACAAAACAAGAAGATTTAGACCTACAAGAAGTAACAGCTGAAAATCATGGAACGACTGACCCAGTAGAAGAAGCATCCAGCATCGACAAAGAGTTGGCGAATGAAGTAGAAGAAATTCGCGAAGAAGCCAAAATCCATGAAAAAGAAAAAGTCGTCCCAGACTCGACGAATCAAACAGATTATGAACGTTCAACGATCGAGCAAGCGGTCAATGAAAACCAAGCATATCTTTCCGGTAAACAAAATGATTACGAAGATATCGTTGACTTGATTGCAGCTGCAGAAGAAGAGTTGGCCGATTTACGATTACGTAAATATTTGATCGAAGCGGATTTCACTGAGTTATTGGTCGCCTATCATCGCTATGTGTTAGAAGATACACCGATTTCTGCAATTGCTAAGACAAGTTTGATCGAATACTTTGCCTACGAGATATTAAAACCATTGAATGATATTGGCTTGGAGTTATCCAAACAAGCATATGATGTATGGGAAACAAGATATTTTTCAATCAATTATAGTTTGACCCCACAAAAAGAATTGTTGTTTTCCTTTGTGTTACCAACGATCGACCAACGATACCAAGTAGAATCCATCAATTTGATGCGAGTCTCCCCGGAACAAATGACGATTGAGATCGATGATGACCGAGTGTTAGCATTGATTCGTCATTGGTCTGTTGAACGTGTATTTTCGGCTAGTCAGATCACGATTTTCAATCATAAGTTGAATCAATTATTTTCTTATGCACGTAAATTAGGTTTTACGGTGGATCAAACCTTGTTAGACAACACGAAGCCACTAAGATTAGATATAGCAAGTAAGTTTCCAGCCACGCAAGAAGTATTAGATGATATTTTTATTGTCACAATGAAAAATCCGCAGTATGATCTGGAGAAATTGGATGACACGACGTATAAGGTGTTGCTGGATAAAGGTCAGTCGCTCCAAATTTCTCTGAAAGACACAACACAGACAGATCTAGCGATTTCTTCTGGTGACTATCATCGTTCAGTGATCGATTTCTTTATCAATTATGAATTTTTAGTACCTTTGATGGTCCGCAAAAATTGATGAAAAAGAGCAATCGTGCGTTATATGCTTCAGAATGATCCATTTAGATGATCGATGAAAAAAGAGCCAAGGAATCGGTTTTCTCCTTGGCTTTTTTTATACTTAGGAGGGGGAAAATGAAAAGGAGAGGAACCAGTTTACTCATTGTCTGTTCGATGTTGCTTTTCTTTACCGGTTGTACAAATCAAGAGACAAAAAAAGCTGATCCAAAACCGTCATCCTTGGTGACGAATGAAACAGCAACTATCACCTTGCAAGAAGATGGGCTTGATACCTTAGTAAAAAAAGTGACGTTCCATACAGGAGAAAATTTACTGGACGTGCTGGAACAAAACTTTAGTGTGGAAGAAGACAAAGGATTTATTACCTCAATCAATGGTCAGAGGCAAAATACCGAAGAGAAAAAATATTGGATGTTCAGTGTGGATGGTAAAAATACAAAAGTAGGCGCAAAAGAAACGATTTTAAAAAATAATCAAACCGTCATCTTTAATTTAGATACTCTTTGATGTTGTTAAGAATGAAGGGAAGAAAAAGCAATGGAGAATTTGAAGAAGAGCGGAATGTTTTCTGTATTGTCAGCGTTAGGTGCTAATCTCTTAGTTGCGTTTAGTAAATTTGTCGGTTATGCCATCAGTGGCAGTGCCGCTATGTTGAATGAAAGTATCCATAGTATCGTTGACTGTAGCAATCAAGTATTACTACTAGTCGGTGACAAACGTGCGAATCGTGGTCAAAGCGAATTACACCAATTTGGCGAAGGACGAGCAAAGTATTTTTTCAGTACGATTGTTGCCATGATGTTGTTTTTTGGCGGGGGCGCGCTAGGTGTGATGGAAGCTTTTGAAAAACTTACCCATCCCGCCCACGAAGTTGGTAATCCTTGGATTGTCATCCTGATTCTATTATTTGGTCTAGCTGTAGAAGGTAGTTCATTACGAATCGCGATGAAAGAAATCCGCGAATTGAACAGTGAAAACCTTTCAACTATGCGTTTTTTACGTGAAAGTCGCCACAGTGAGATACTCGTGATCTTCACCGAAGATCTCTGTGCTGTAATTGGTCTCGTTCTTGCCTTAGTCGGCACCGGGTTGACCATCTTGACAGGGATCGCTGCTTTTGATGCCATCAGTGGACTATTGATCGGCTTTTTATTGATGGGTGCTGCTATCTTTCTAGCAAAAGAATTTTATAGTTTGATTATTGGCGAGAGCGTGACTACGACAGATTTGAAAAAGATCAAATTTGCTTTTGAGCGAAATGAAGTGAATCGCGTCATTGATATCAAAACTGTGCATTTAAGTCCGACAGAGATTTTAGTTGCGGCAAAAATTGATTTAGATGAAAACAAAGAATACCAAGTACACATGATCATCAATGATATTGAGCGGACGATCCGTGAACAATTAAAGGATAAAAAAATCTATATTTACATTGAAACAGATAAATATGATCCAAATTATTCGCAAAGAAATAAAACACAAGAAAATACGATAGAGAACGTCGAGAAATAATTTAGAAACTAGCGTTATTTTTTTGCTTATAAAAAAGCTTGATGTTAAAAAACAACTTGTTTATTTATTGTGTAAAATCATCGGTAAAGTAGGAGGAAAATGAATTTTCTCTTATATTTTTCGATGATTTTTATTTTTTTTAATAGTTGTGCTTTAAAAATGAGAAAAATATCATGTTGTTTAACGATAAAACGGCTACATTTTTATTTATTTATGTTACAATTAGTCCGCTATTTATTTGTTGTAAATTGAAGGAGATATCGTTAATGAATAAACAGAAACGGGCGCCTTGGCAGGATTCGCTACATGCTTCGTTGCCACTTTGCCTTAGTTATATCCCAGTTGGGTTAGCTTGCGGAGTCTTACTGCAGCAAGTTGGCTTTGATCCACTCTTAGCTGGTCTATTATCTATTTTAGTATTTTCTGGTGGCGCACAATTCTTAGTTGCCTCTATGTTAGCCATACAAGCGCCATTTTCAACTACACTTTTGATGGTCTTTTTCTTAGAACTACGGTATATTTTGCTAGGGTCGAGTCTTTCAGGCTTTATGAAGAAAGAAAAGCGATTCTTTTTAGCTGTGTTCTCTCAATCATTGAATGACGAAAACTATGCAGTCAATTATTTGAAGTATTCCACTGATCCCACTTGGGACAAGCGAAAAGCTTTATATGTCAATTGGTTTTCAATGGGGGCGTGGGCGTTCAGTAACATGGTCGGAAATATTTTTGGATCAGTGATCCGAGTGGATACGGATTTGGTGCATTTTGCCTTAACTGCTATGTTTATTTTTATGTTTATCATGCAAATGAAAAATGCTTTACTCATCTTCACAGGGATTTTTTCTGGGATACTCAGTGTCTTATTCATGGTACTTTTTAAAAACACTTTCGGTTTGATCGTTGCAACGTTGATTGCTTCTTCGGCGGGTTTTGTATTAGAAAGAGCCTTCAAGAAGGAAAAAGAAAAGAAATCCAGCAAAGAGACCCAACCTTTGAATGAGCCATTGTTCCATTTCCCAGAACAGGAGGTGCAACATCATGACTGAGTGGTACTTGTTGTTATTGGTGATCAGCTTATTTGTCGTTGCATACATTCCACGAGTTTTTCCTATGCTTTACTTTACACATCGAAAAGTGCCTAAATGGTTTAGCGAATGGATGAAATATGTACCAGTTGCTTTGTTTGCAGCGTTGGCCTTCAAAGATGTTTTTATCACGCATGAACATTTAGATATTGCGTGGAACATCAAAATCGTTGCGATGCTATTTGTAGCAGGTGTTGCTTATAAAACCCGCTCAATGGCTTTGTCTGTCATTACAGGACTTGCTTCTGTGTTTTTATTATCAATGTTATAGAATTTCTTAAGCTTCTCCAAAAAATTGGGAAGCTTATTTTTTTGTTTTCCTCAACGAGTTGTCCTCCAAGTTTTTTTTGTTATAATAGGGAAGATGTTTATTCTAATAGAGATAGATGAGGTTGACATATGAATAAGAAATTGATGCAAGGGACATTTTGGCTTACCTTTGCCAATCTACTTTGTAAAGTTTTAGGTGTCGTTTATTTGATTCCTTGGTTAAGTATGATGGGGAACAATCAAGATGGCATGTTAGCAACTACCCTTTATAATGTGGGCTATTTACCATATGGCCTTTTCCTGATGTTAGGTACAGTCGGGTTTCCAAATGCGATAGCAAAAAAAGTGGCGGTGGCGACGAAAAAAGGGGATGAACAAGCTTGTCGGGTCATTTTTCGCAGTACGATCAATATCATGTTCGTTATCGGGATCATATCTGCCTTATTGATGTATTTGTTTGCTCCCGCTTTGGCGAAAATCAGTCCGATCTCGAATGTCGATAACGGTATTTTGGCGATTCGTAGTCTCTGTCCTTCCTTAGTAGCGATCCCAGTATTAAGTGCGATGCGAGGTTACTTCCAAGGAAAAAATCATCTTCGCCCTTACGGTACTTCCTTGATTATTGAACAGGTAGTCCGTGTAATCGTGATCTTAGCTGGTACGTATTATTTGCGTGTGTTGACAGATGGCACGATTGTGCAAGCGGTATTGATCAGTACTGTTGCTTCTTTTTTCGGTGGACTAGCAGCTATTGGTCATATGTTTGTTATTGGACGGCAAAACGATTATTTCCGTTTAAAAGATTTCTGGATCTCAAGTCGCTATTTCCAAAAAGACAATCGTTCTGCGTCTGTTTCGATCATTCGAGAAACCTTACCGTTCATCTATGTTGGTTCGGTGATCACGATTGTACAAATGATCGATCAGGTGACGATGAAACCATTCTTACATTTGTTCAGACCAGAAATTGCAGACCAGCAACTCGAATTTTTGTTTAGTCGTGCATCAGTCAATCCGAACAAATTGACACTGATCTTGATTTCAATGGTCGGAACGGTCGCAATCAGTAGTCTGCCGATCCTGAGTACATTAGGAAAAAAAGACCGACTACAGATTGAAAAAACAGTCGGGGACAGCTTCTCGATTGCTTTATTGATCCTTTTGCCTTCGTTAGCAGGGATGTCCTTATTAGCAGGACCATTATACACCTTGTTTTTTGGCTATGATCCAGAGAGTGTCGGGTACTTCCAAATGGCGCTTCTAGCTTCCTTGTTCTTCTCGTTGTTTACGATTTTATCGACGATGCTCCAATCATTGAATCATCATTTGGTTGCGATCAAACTGACAACAGAAGCCATTATTTTAAAAGTCGTATTCCAAGCGATTGGGTTAGCTTTATTTGGCGGATACGGAATGAGTTTATCTAATACAGTGGCTTTTGCTTTTGTGTTTGTTCGTGGATATCTTTATTTATCAAAAGAATACCGCATCTCGCCATTCGCAAAGATCAGTCATTTCTTCTTGAAGACGTTTCGTTCGACAATGGCCATGTTGCTTCTGTGCTGCATTCTTTTCTTCGTTTTGAGTCTTTCCCTATCCATGACATCAAAAACGCATGCAGTCATTTATTGTGTGGTGATTGGCGGTGTCGGTGGCTTGACGTTTGCCTTTGCCCAGTTTGGTAGAAACGCCATGCAGATGGTCAAGAATTTCAGACGATAAGGGGATGCTTTGGCAAGCACCAGTGGTTCTATAGCTAACTAAGAGTGCAAGCTCATTTCGGATAATAAGTCAGGACTTGAGAAAAATTTTTCTAGTCCTGGCTTTTATTCGTTCTAATAAATAATGAAAGTGATAAAAACCTTAGATTTTAATAAAAAACATGGGTTGCTTTTTCTATAATCTGGACAAAGGTTCAAATCTTTTCTTACTTATGATATAGTATTAAGGACTGGTAAAATTCTTTGAAACGAGGAACTTAAATAAATGAAATTAGCAATCGTAACTGACAGTACAGCTTTCCTGCCAACACGTATCAAAAACCATCCTGATTTATATGTGATTCCTATTCCTGTGATCTTGGATGGAAAAATTTATAACGAAGGCATTGACATCGAAGCAGACGAATATTACGGACTATTGAAAAACAGTAAAGATTTTCCAACAACTTCCCAACCTGCTGTAGGTGAAGTTTTGGCACTATATGAAGAACTGAAAACCAAAGGCTATGATACGATCTTAAGCATACACTTATCAAGTGGGATTTCTGGATTCGTCAATACATTATTTGCGATGAAAGACGGCGTCAAAGAGATGACGATTATTCCTTATGATTCGAAAATCACCAGTATGCCAATGGGGCATATGGTCGAATCTGCTTTAGACTTGAATGATAAAGGTTATTCACTTGAAGCCATTTTAGCTCACATCGATCGAATTAGAGACAATACATACGCCTATTTGATCGTTGATGACTTGAACAACTTAGTCCGCGGTGGTCGCTTGACTAATGGGGCTGCGCTGATCGGGGGACTATTGAAAATCAAACCGATCCTGACTTTTTCAGAAGGTAAGATCATCTTATTCGAGAAGATCCGTTCAAGTAAAAAAGCTTTTGCCCGTGCAGAGCAAATCATTGGCAAACGAAATGAAGAAATTAAACCACCAGTAAAATTATATGTGATCCATGCAAATAATTTAGTAGTTGCCGAAGAAGAAAAAGCAAAACTTCAAAAACAATACCCACAGGCAGAAATCGAGATCGGCCACTTTGGTCCAGTGATCGGTAGTCACTTAGGTGAAAAAGCGATCGGTATTGCGATCTCTGCACAATAAATAGGGCAGAAAGCAAAAATACTAGGAAAAGAAACAGTTTAAGCAATGATTTGCTTGGGCTGTTTTTTTGCATTTCTATCTTAATTATTTTATACTAGTTTTAATTATCTAGTAATTTACTAAATCACTAAATTACTAAAAAGGAGTAGAGAAGGATGGAAATACCAACAAATTTGAAACATAAACCAGTGATCGTCGTCGAAGATTATGATAAAGTTGATGGCAGAAATGCCTTGCATACAGATGCAAAAGGACTGTCTTTAGGATTAGCTCAGTGGAATGATCGAGGCAAAGTCGATATCTCAGGAAAAGTATGGCGTCATACAGGTGAAAAGTGGTCACGTCAATCGGAAGAATTACCGATTACTCGTATCCTTGACTTAGCGATCTTAGTCGCGCAAGGAAGTGTTTACTTCCAAGATGCTTACCGTCATGAAAAATTTTACGACCCTGAAAATCCTGTCGTTGATATCATCGGTTTGCAAGGAAACCGGATGACGGTGGAAGTAGACACGAAAAACCCTAAAATCGATGAAGATATCATGTTATACTACGATGCTTTACAAAAAGATGGCGAATTACTTGGCGAACGTTTTCGTATCTTGAAACGTCTATTAGATGATCTAGGGTATTAATGTTATAAGGAAGTGTTTAAAATGGAAAACTTTTCACTCACCGACCAGCGAACGTTTACGCCGATCGAAAAACAAATGATCTGGAAAAAAACGACAAGTCATCAAACTAGTGCTGAAGAGCTACGTATTGCGACTGAAATCAAAACAAACTGGCTAGATCCGGAAATGAAAATCAGCAATGTGTTATTGGAAGGGGATGCAGGTTCCGGGAAAACGCAATTAGCAAAAGCTTTGTCTTTTGATCTGCAGTTACCTTATACGAAAGTAACATGCTTTGCTGATATGGATAAATCAGATGTCTTTGGAGCGTTACTACCTGTCATTGATTCAGACCAAGAAGAAGATCAGGAGTTATTGACCGCTATTTATCAAACGGATACATTAGCTGCGGTATTGACGTTGATCGAACAATATTACTCCGTCGATCAACAAACGGCAAAACAAAAATTAGCCGATCTCGTGCAACGAATCGAAAATAATCAAGAAAGTACGATCCACTACAAATACTATCCGTCAGAAATCGTTCGCGCGATCGAAAAGGGTTATCTTTTAGAAATCCAAGAACCAACGGTGATACGTGATGCTTCGGTTCTTGTTGCCCTGAACTCCGCCTTAGAAACCAACGGTTTGTTGAACTTACCTACTGGTGTGATCAAACGCCACCCTGATTGTATCATTATTATTACAACGAATCGCAACTATCAAGGAAACCGACCGTTGAATGAATCACTTCGAGATCGTATGCAACATGCTGAGAAAATGGATTTGCCAGAGCTTTCAGTCATGGTGGAACGCGCTATCAGCAAGACACAAGTTAAAGAGCCGATAATTTTGTTGAAAATGGCAGAAGTGATCCGTTTGTTAGATGAAACTGTTAAAGCAAATGCCATCAAAGGTGTAGCAGGTATGCGTTCTTATTTTTATTGGGTTAATACAATGAAACAAAATCAAGACATTTTCGTATCGCTCTATCCTAAGGTCTTATATAAACTGACGACTGATCCAGATGAATTACACATTTTGACGACTGCACTAACTGATAGTGGGCTTTTAGATGAACTCAGAGAATTGGTTCGACAAAAGAAATGGGGGGACTTATCAGACGGATCCTCACGAATCAAAGGGCGGACAATTCGCGCAGCAGAAGCGATGGAACGTCAAATCGATCAGTTGGCAGAAGAAACAACATCACTTGCTGAACACCCCTCAGAAAAAGAGGAAGTGTTACAAGAAGAGCAGACAAAGGAAGCAGCGGCGAAAGAAGAAACCTCAATTGACACATTGCCTTTATCGGAAGAGCGGAGTCAAGAAGTCGAAGGGCATGGTCAACAGCAATCAGATGATGAATCCCAAGAGATGTCAGCTTCAGATATGGAAGCCCTAGATAAGCAACTCAAGCGTGAACTCAATAAAGAAGCGCGGCAGCTGATGAAAGGGACGATCCATGAAAAAGAAGGAATGATCGTTCATCGCCCTAAGTTTGCTATCATAAGTCCTGAAGTAGCGATTATCCGACAAGAAATCGATCCGATCGTGGATTCATTGAGTCGGCAAATCCTTGATCTTTTGGAAAATGAACAAAGCGAAACTTATCAAAAAGGGAAATACGAAGGCCAACGTTTTAATGCTAGTCGAGTAGTTTATGGAGATTTACGACAATTTGATAAAAAAAATCCCCCTCACGAACAACCTTCTTTGGCAGTGGCTCTGCGAATCGATGAATCTGGTTCGATGGTTCGTGAAGACCGCATGATAGCTGCAAAAAAAGCTGCATTTGCTATTGCCGCATTTGCCAAAAAAGTACGTATTCCTTTATTGATCTACGGGGATACAGCAGATGTTTCGACAAGAGAAAAAACATCTGTCTTTTCGTACAAAGAATTTTCAGATTCATTTGAGTGGTTGGAACAGAAATTAGTGACTATGAAGCCAAGACAAAATAATCGTGATGGTGCAGTGTTGCGTCTAATCGCTGGCAAGCTGACAGAACAACCTGCGACTACCAAACTTATAGTCAACATCAGTGATGGCCAACCAAAAGCGTTACCTGATTATACAGGCGCTAAAGCAAAAAAAGATATCCAAGAAGTCTTGACCGAATATGAACGCCAAGGTATCATCTTTATTTCTGCGGCAATTGGACAAGATAAGGAAGAAATCAAAGAAATCTATGGCGCAAGTCGCTTCGTTGATATTACCGATTTATCGACATTTCCCAAACAATTGATCCAATTGATTTCTCGTTATTTATAAATAGATATTAAGCGAATACCAAAGATGATGTGTCACCCATGATCTTTGATGTTCGCTTTTTTGAGGTCTTTCATTTATTATAAGCACTACTCCAACTGATGTAAGCATGAAAAAAGTTAACGGTAACAAATATGTAACCGCTTGAAATTAAGCTATAATAAAGAAAAAAGGGGGATAAGCATGAAGCAGTCAGAAAAGTGGTGGAAGGAAGCGGTTGGGTATCAAATCTACCCAGCAAGCTTTAAAGATAGTAACAACGACGGTATCGGTGATATCAACGGCATTCGCGAAAAACTTAGCTATTTGAAAGAGTTAGGGATCGACTTTCTTTGGATCAATCCTATTTATCAGTCACCATTTGTCGATAACGGTTATGATATCAGCGATTATCAAGCAATTCTTGAGAAATTTGGTACAATGGATGAGTTTGATGCTTTATTAGCTGAAGCCCATCAGATGGGGATAAAGATCATCATGGATCTAGTCATCAATCATAGTTCCGATCAGCATGAATGGTTTATTGAATCACGTCAGTCGGTCGATAATCCTTACCGCGATTACTACATTTGGGTCGATGGCACACCTGATCAAGCCCCAAATGAATGGCAGTCGATCTTTGGTGGTTCAGCATGGGCATACGATGAACAAACGGGTCAATACTACTTACACATTTTTGCAAAAGAACAACCTGACTTGAACTGGGAAAGCGATAAGCTAAAGGCTGAACTCTTCACGATGATCCGCTGGTGGTTAGATAAAGGGATCGACGGATTCCGCTTAGATGCCATTTCTCATGTAAAAAAAGATGAATACTCTGTCAAGGCAACTGAGAACCCATTTTCTCCTTTTCAAAATGTCTCCGGTATTGAAGATCATTTGACAGAATTAAAAAATGTCTTTGATGAATATGATATTATGACGGTAGGAGAAGCCAGTGGTGTATCTGCTAACGAAGGACCTGAGTGGGTAGGCGAAAATGGCTATTTTGATATGATCTTTGAGTTTGATCATATTTCGATCTGGAAACATGAAAAAGACGGGGATCTAGATGTATTGAGTTTGAAACAATCATTGAGCGCGTGGCAACGAGCACTGGATGGCAAAGGTTGGAACGCTCTTTATATGGAAAACCATGACGTGCCAAGATGTGTGTCTGTCTTTGGGGATACGTCTCCTAAGTATTGGCAAGTGTCTGCAAAAGCAATCGCCATGATGTATTTCTTTTTGCAAGGTACGCCATTTATTTATCAAGGACAAGAAATCGGTATGACAAATCTACCATTTTCTTCTATTGATGAGATCGATGCAGTAGATTCAAAAAGACTCTATCAACAATTGCTTGATGAAGGACGTTCTGAAGAAGAAGCATTGGATATCGTAGCCAATACCACAAGAGATAACAGTCGTACCCCGATGCAATGGGATGATCATTCGTATGCTGGTTTTTCTGAGGTTGCCCCTTGGTTGCTCGTCAATCCGAATTATCAAATGATCAATGTCGCTGATCAAACGAATGATCCCGAATCGATTTTATCTTTTTACAAAAAGATGATTATCCTGCGTCGAGAAAACAAAGGGTTGGTTTATGGTAGTTTCAACGAATATCTACCTGAAAATAAACAGCTCTTTGTATACGAACGAGTCCTAGATGAAGAACGTTATCTGATCATCGTCAACTTGACTGATGAAGCAGCGACTTATACCTTACCAACGGAAATCGAAACAAATTGGGAAGTATTATTGGAAAACCAATCCGGTCAAGAATTTCAATCAAGTAGTACATTTGCCCCTTATGAAGCGCGTCTTTATCGAAAAATTTAGCTGACATGAAAAAACTACGAACATAAGAAAGGGAACAACTCTCTTATTCGTTCGTAGTTTTTTCTTATTCGTATTGCGCGCGAGGTCCCCCAATGTATTTAGGACGAGACCGTAAAGCAGTGACATGCGCATGACCTAATGTGTTAGAACGAGGACGTACAGGCACTTGAACATGTTTGATGTGCATCCCGATCGCAGTATCCCCGATGTCGATTCCTGCTTGAGCAACGACATGTTCCACTTCGACAGGATCGCTGAATTGTTCAAATGCTGCAACTGAGCAGGCACCTCCTGCATGAAGTGCCGGAATGACAGAGACGATCTCCAATTGTTTCTTTTCGGCTACTGGACGTTCGACGACTAATGCTCGATTAAGGTGTTCACAACCTTGGACTGCTAACGAAATGTCAAGAGGATCTAATCGTTCTTTCAATGTTTCGATGACCCATTGCCCGATTTCTGCATTTGAGTTTTTACCAATATGTCCACCAACAATTTCACTGGTACTGCATCCTACAACGAATAGATCGCCCGCTTTAAGATTGGCTTCATTGAGAACGTCCGAAACCATTTCAGATAATTGCTGTTTGAAACTGTCTTTTGATACTTCCATTTTCAATTCATCCTTTTTACTTATTTTTTTACCGTTGATTGTTGCAGAGGTAAACGCATCAATGCCTTTGTAAGTGGGATTGCCACCACGATACCGACAATGTTTTGGAGCAAATTACTTGGTAGCGATGCGATACCGACTGGCCAGTCATAAAGCAGCCAACTGGCAAAGAAGTAGCCAGCAACCATGATGATCGTTCCAAGTGATAAACCAAAGCCCCAACGCACAGAACCTTTACCCGCAAAATAGCCAGCAACCAGTCCTTGTAAGCCATGGATCAATAAAGAGAAAATCGCCCATTGGGGATAGCCGGATAATAAATCAATAAACAAACCACTTCCTGCACCAACAATCAATCCACCCATCGGCCCAAACAGAGCAGCTGCCGTATAAATGCCAACTTCACATAAGGTGACAAATCCGTTGGTTCCAGGTATTGGAATCAAGATGACCAAAGAAACCCCCACAGTTAAAGCCGTCAACATGGCATAAATCGCAATTTTTTTAGTATTCATTCGTTATTTCCACTCCTTTTCCTTTTGACCAAACACTTCCTGTTTGATCATTCATCATGACACCGTTCAAGATACAGTCATAAACAAAAGCCTTACTCCGGGCAACAGCATCCGCCAAAGGATAATCTAAGACCAGATTTGCGGCAATCGCGGAAGCAAATGTACATCCTGCACCGTTGACAGTCTGTTCGTCTAACTTTTCCCGTCTAAATGAGATTGTTTCATTTCCGTTGAATAAAACATCCAATGCTTTGTTACCGATAATCCCAGTACCACCTTTGATCACTACGTTCCTAGCACCTAGTGAATGGATATATTTTGCACAATCGGTCATTTGGAGAAAAGTTTGAACGGGTTGGCCATAAAGCAGGGAAGCTTCTTTCAAATTCGGGGTCAATACATCCGCAAAAGGAAATAACTCCTGTATCATTTTTTGCATATAAGCTTGATTCAAGGTATTTGCTGTTTCCTTAAAGGCAAACACAGGATCGATCACAATGGGAACATCCTCAAAATATGTAAGGAAATCCTTCACAACGTCAATGGCTTCCAATGAATGTAATAAGCCAATTTTTATGCCATCTAAATCTGTCATACGTCGAATCGAATCTAGCTGCTTGGCTAACCATTCAGGCGGGATCGTCTCTAATATAAACGAACCATCTGAGTCAAGCATTCCGATACAGGTCAATGCACTCATCCCAAAAATATGATGGTTTTCAAATGTCTTTAAATCGGACTGTATGCCGCCACCAGCAAACGGATCAGATCCTCCAATCGTTACTATTTTTTTCACTTTTATCCCTCCACAAAAAGAGTATACCTTGTTCGAATAAAAAGAAAAACAGCCAATTGGCAGATTATCAAGTCAGCCACTTTATATAGAAAAAAGAAAAGAAATCTATATACAAAAAAACAAGCACTTTCCTAACTACAGGAAAAGTACTTGTCTGGACTATTGGAGGAGATAATTATTGATTTGCTTCTTTAAATTCCTTTTCAATTTGTAACCGTTGGACTTTCATGGTTGCTGTTCTTGGAATATCTTCGTAAGCACGAATGATCGGTGTGTTCAAACGTGGCAATTCATGGACTTGGTTCCACCAACGATCCCAATCCATCTCTTGATTCGGCGCTAAAGCAATGATTGGTTGTGGTGAATTATCTTTATCACGAACGATGACGACTTCAGCTAAAAATTCCAATGAATCCAACAAATAATCTTCGATCGCTAATGTACTATTGATCGTATCGATCAAGTCAACTTGACGATCTTTCAGATGTAGATGGCCATTTTCATCGATACAACCATAATCGCCGCTATCCCACCAAACACCATACACATTTTCTTGAAATCGAGCATCTTCTTTATAATAAGTCAATGCACGGCCTTTTGATAACAAGTGGATGTGACCATCTGTGTTCGCCGGTAGTTCATTGCCTTCTTCATCAGTGATCCTTGCTTTGGTCAAGTCACCTAACCCGACACCCATATCACGTGCGTCACTTGTTTTTAAGCTCTCCAACGTATGAGCTTTCAAAATCATCGGTCCACATTCACTTTGTCCGTAGACTTGCAAAAAGATTGCTTCTTTTGTTGCTGACGTTTGAAGGAATACTTCCATTGTCTGATTGTTGATGGCATCAAATGTAGAGTGGTAGTAGCGAATACCTGAAAAAGCTTCTGGATGCTCTCTAGCAGTGAAACTCCACTGAACAAAGTTATTTGGATGTGTCTCTAAAGCAATTGGCGGATTCTCTAATAACAGTTTTACCACATGTTCACCTTGAGGATCTGCGATTGGCATCATCGGAAAGCCCATTGCCATAAGAGAAGAGATGCCGATGTTGAATCGTGAATGAACCGGTGAAATATGAAAAGCGACTAATTTCTTCTCGGTGATCTTAGTAAATACCGTTTTTTGCCACTTTGTCCGCCAGCCCATTGAATGTGCAGAGTGGCAAATCAATTTAGGAATGCCGGTCGTGCCTGAAGTGTGAGTCATATAAGAGATTTCATCATTATCTAATTTCTTTTGTGCCACAGGAGTTGCGGGTTGTTTGAGCAAATCAGCGACAGCCAATTGTTTGCTCTTCGTGCCGTTAGTGATGCCTGTAACGCGTTCACTTGTAACTTCGTCAAATAAGATAAAAGGATCTTCCAAACGATCAACAAATACTTCTAAAGTACTTGTTGGTAAATGGTAGGAAGGCATGACAGGAATTGCACCTAGATAAGAGGCAGCAACGGCCATCAAGTAGGTATCAAAAGCAGAGCTTTTGTAGATCATGATCTTGTCACCAAGTGTCACACCTAAACTAGCCAGTTGATAGGCACGTGTTACTACTAATTCATGACATTCGCTGTAAGTGCTTTTAAAACCAAGCTCCGGAAAAGCCACTAATGTCTGATCAAAAATCATTGGGACATCAGGTGTGCGTTCAGCAGCTTCTTGAAAATTCGTATAAAGATTAAGTGGGGTATAGTCGATTGTTTCCATCTTTCACGCTCCATAAATAAATTTGTTAATAAATGTACAAAGTCTTAAAATATGATAGCATATCCACAATCTAAATAACAGAAAAACCTAAATGTAAAGTTATCTTTTGGATTGAGAGGGCACATTGGATGAAAAATGTGCAATATCCACATGAGGTGACGTAAGGTTTTTTTTTTTGAGAAAATGCTTGACCACTCGCTTTTTATAAAGGATTTATCAATCATTTTTTTTCAAAAAACTGTACTTATAATCAGTTACTTTTTTAATAAGATAAACGAAAATAATAGATATACTATTTGAATTAATCAGCTGTATTGAAAAGGAATGAAAAAATGTAAATCGAAGAGCATCGTAAAGCAGTCGGTACATTTGAGAATAAGCGCAATAAAAATTCTGATCAAAATGCTAAGCAAGAATCAGTCAATGTAAAATGAACAGTTACGATAACCTTATTTCAAGAAAGAAGACAAAAGCAACTTGATCGTTTTTAAAAAATTTAAGTGAGGATACTTGTCAGTTAATAAATTCTTTAACAAGAAATAGATCGCATAGAAAGTGAAGAAACAGAGCGATGTAGCGAACTTTCTATGCGATGATTTCATAGATCATTGAACGATTCAACGATAGGAGAAGTCACGCATTTTCTCGTAGATTTCTTCAAATGAGTGTGGACGTACATAGCGATTGCCACAGAGATAATTCACTGCATCTTTGTCGCCTAAGTATAATTCAGTATAGTAACGGAAAGTTTTCCGACACAATTCCGGTGAAACGTTTTTGTACACCGTGATCCGATCAAGGATTTGGCGAATCGTGCGAGGCGAGATTTGTTCATCGTGTGAAGAGCGGAAAACATAGGATTCTCCAGATGCACCATTTTTATGTTGGTTGGCATAATTCGCAAGTATCGGAAGGGCTTCATTTGGAATAGGTACTCGCTCCAAACGATTCGCTTTCCGATCTACAACTAGAATCTGTTTCTTCATATCAATATTTTTCCATTTTAATTCAACGACTTCATGGATTTTCAAGCCACAATAGAGGAGAACAGCCACGATTGCCAGATTTCTTGCACGATTTTTTTGTTCAAAAAGTGCTTCCCGTGGAGAATTAAAACCTTTTTCAGGAACGAAAAGCGAGTCAAAATTACTTAATAAAGAAGCGTCGATGTAACGGGGAGCGGCAGAGGTAGTTTCTGGTAAACTATCCCCTAATAAGGAAATCTCTTTTTCAACAAGGCCTTTTTCATACAAAAAGCGTAGAAAATGATTCAAAGCATATTGCTTACGAGAGATCCCGTAGTAACCATTTTTGAATTGCTGTTGTGTTTCTTGTGCAGCAGCTGTATGAAAAGCTCGCGTGTGAAGGTAAACTTCACTTAAAAAATTAAGATAGACTTGTTTTTCCAATTGGATGATCAACTGATCATTTATTTCTTGTTTATGCGTTTTTCGTAAGTAATCTGTAAATAAATGGAAATCTTTTGCATATTCATAGCGACTGGCTAATGATAATTTTTTTGAGTTCGCCTGCAAAAATTCATTGAAGATCGGTGGTAACTGGAGCATTCGTTGTTTCAACTTTTCTTGTATCTGTTTTCTTGTTTTGACATCCATGCAAAAAACCTCCATTTCGTATCTAAAGTCATGGGAACAGGAACTAGTGTATTTCTGGAAAGATTGCTTCTGCCTACCCAAATGTATTAGTCTGATAGGGGAGCGATGAAGGGCAACTGTTACTTGTGATCCTCGTCTTATTTTACTACAATCATTCACTGAATACTAAAAACTAAATCAATAAAAAAGACACTCTGACGTAGCATCAGCTATGGTTCAAAGTGTCTTTTCGCGTGTCACTAAATGATGATTTGATGGGTAACTGGATCTTGAAATCCACACCCACTGGCAGGTGATCTGACACAGTCAATTGTCCCTTGTGTTGCTCGATCAATTGTTTTGCGATTGCTAAGCCGAGTCCATAGCCACCCGTTTCCTTTGAACGAGCTTGGTCTTCACGGTAAAAGCGATCAAAAATCCGGTTTTTATCTTCGTCACTGATTGCAGGACCTGTATTTTTGACATGGATCACCCAATCTTTATTGGTGCTAGCTGATGTGACAATGATCTCGTCGTGTTCACTCGTGTATTTGAGTGCGTTATCTAGCAAAATGACTAATACTTGATGGATTTTTTTCGGATCAGCTAAAACGCTCATGTCTGCTTGGTTATCGACTAAAAATCCTTTTTGATCAATCGTTGCCATCTCTTGGAAAGGTTTAATCAATTCAGTGATAAATCCCTTTGTTTGTAGTTCTTGCTTTGCGAGCGTATCTTGACTCGAATCGCTTCGTGCTAAGGTCAATAAATCAGAAGTCAAGCCAGTCAGACGTCTTGTTTCAGACAATGCTTGCGCAATACTTTCAGATTCTTCGATGATCGTATGGTTTGGTTTAGTGAATAGATGTTCCAAACTGTTTTGGATAATTGTTAGAGGTGTTCGCAATTCATGGGAAGCATTTTCCACAAATTCTCTTTGTCGGCGCCATGATGCTAAGATCGGACGCATGTTGAGCTTAGACAAATAATAGCTGACACCAATGGAACCTAACCAAAAGACGATCATACAAAGAATCAAAATCATTTGGAATGTTCGAAGAGAGGAGTTGATTTGATTGGTATTTTCTAACACTTGGACGTAGGCAACTGCTCCTTGGTTTGTTGCTTTTTTAGTAATCGATCGAAAATAAAGGGGCGTTCCTTGGTCAGCTTGCACCAGTTCAATATTTTGGATCGTATCTAACTGACTCGTATCCAACTTGATCCCTTCGATTTGATTAAAACGACCACCAATGGTTTCTTTATTCAATACTTCACCTGATGCCGACCACAAGATCACTTGAGTATTGAAACGATCTCCTTCAAGTAGTGACTCTGTTTGACGGGGGGGGATCTGGGCGTTGAAAAAAGGGTCTCCCTTTTGATAACGTTCGATTTCTAGTTGCACCATATGGGAGTTCATTGAGACATTCTTCAACATCAGGTCGGTCTCACGATAGGCTGACTGATTCAATAATTGTAGAATGATTCCTCCAAGCAAAAGAAAAATCAAGGCAAAGGCGGTCACATTGGCTGCAAAAAGTTTTGTACGTTGTTGATTGAAAATACTGTCTGTCATCGCCTCACTCTCCCTGTAAGATATAGCCGACATTACGCAATGTTTTGATTTCTTTATCCAAGCCGTTCACTCGAAGATGTTTTCTAAGATTGCTCATATAGACTTCTACGACAGTGATCGTCGTGTCAGAATCAAAGCCCCAGATACGGTCGAAAATCTGCTCTTTCGTCAAGATGATCCCTTTATTTTGCAAGAAATAAACAAGCAACTCAAATTCTTTCCCTTGGATAAGAAGTAGTTGTTTCTTGTGTTCGACGGTATTTTGTTGTAAGTCACAGATGATTCCCTGATACTCCAATATATGTTCACTGAAGAGTCCGAGTGAACGTTTCAATAATGCTTTGATCCGCATCAGTAATTCTTCACGATAAAATGGTTTGGTCAAATAGTCATCGGCACCACGTTCAAAACCTTCAATTTTGTCTTCTAAGCCATCTTTAGCTGTCAAGATCAGCACAGGGGTCAAGATGTTCTTTTTCCGAAGATGCGCTAATATTTCATATCCATTAATTTCAGGGATCATCAAATCAAGAACTGCTAGATCATAAACACCAGATTCCAATTCATATAAGCCTTCGCTGCCGTCATAGACTTGGCTCACTTCACCGATTTCAGAAATGATCTCTTTGATATTATCTGACAATACATGATCATCTTCGACCACTAATAATTTAATCATACATTCCACCTCTATTGTTTTCACCATATAAGTTGATTTTACCATGATAAGCATAAACAAAACTTAAATTTCGGATTAAGTTCCATTTAAGTTAACCTTTGTATGCTAGGTGACATCACTTGATACGACAGGAGGAAGAAAATGAAATTAAAAAATGTATTCCAACGCAAAGAAACAAAATATCTGATCCCAACGGCACAGTTCCATTTTTTTTTAAAGACCTGAAAAAACAGATGCAGATCGACGAATACGGGCTGCATACTATTTTATCCTTGTATTTTGATACACCTGACGATCGCTTCATTACCAATTCTATGACGAAACCAAAATACAAAGAAAAATTCAGAGTAAGAAGCTATGACATACCGCAGAAGACATCGATGGTCTTTCTAGAAATCAAAAAGAAGGTCAACGGAATCGTCTATAAAAGAAGAATGCCACTCACTTATGCTGAGTATCTGCAATGGCTTGATCAAAAATATTTTCTCAAGAATGAAGACGAACAAATCCCACAGGAAGTGAATTGGTTGTTCAAAAGAAATCCAGATTTTTCGCCTAAAACAATGATTATTTATGAACGAATGTCGCTATTTGGCACATCAGATACAGATTTTCGTGTGACGTTTGATCAGAACATCCGTTTTCGCAGTACCAATTTGGATCTATCAATCACAGGGAAAGAGACTTTGGTTGCTCCTGAGATTGGCATATTGATGGAAGTGAAAGCGCTAGGGGCGTATCCCTTGTGGTTTGTGGAGCTGTTGAACGATTATCAGCTAAGAAAAGGGAGCTTTTCAAAATACGCAGAAACGTATCAGCGACATTTATTCATTCAGACAAAGGAGAGAAAGAATCATGCTATCTAGTTTAATCGAATCAGGGACAACCATTCAACCTAAAGAATTATTGATTTGTATCGCCACTTCATTAGTTTTAGGGTTATTAGTTGCAATTATCCATATGCAACGTAACGTCTATACGAAAAGTTTTGTTGTTACCGTCGCTGTTTTGCCGATACTGGTTCAATCAGTCATCATGTTGGTCAATGGCAATCTTGGAACAGGCTTGGCGGTCGTCGGTGCCTTCAGTCTGATTCGCTTTCGTTCGGTTGCCGGTGGTTCAAGAGAAATCACTAGTATTTTTTGGTCGATGGGCATCGGGATTGCTACAGGGATGGGCTACGTTGCATACGTGGTGATATTCTCAGTTATCGTCGCGCTCTTTTTACTACTGCTTTATCTTTCATCTTTTGGCAATCAGAATAATGTAGCTGAGCGAGAATTGAAGGTAACGATTCCAGAAGATTTAGACTACCCTGAACTGTTTACCGATATTTTTGAGAAGTATACGTATACGCATCATCTCAGTTCTGTGCGAACAACGACAATGGGGAGCTTGTACGAGTTACGCTATATTCTTCTCTTGCAAAATCAACAGCAGGAAAAAGAAATCATTGATCAAATACGTGTTCGCAATGGTAATTTACCAGTCGTACTCGGTAAAGTAGCCACGAATCGTGATGAATTATAAAGGAGGAACTCGCATGAAAAAATTCTATTCATTAATCGCTACCAGCCTCTTATTAACAGCCTGTTCCTCAGCAAACTCAGCTTCTTCGGGTAAAACTAGCACAGAGGAAACAGATACAAGTACAGTGACAGATCTCTCGACAGATAAGACATCCACGGAATCAGAAACGACGTTCGGTAATTATGAGACAGAAGATCTAACAACTAGCTATGAGGAAAGTTCCGTTGTCGACATCCAATTAGGGGAGGAGTCAGAAGTGACAGGAGAAGGTGCCGAAGTTTCTGATAAACAAGTAACGATCACGCAAGGAGGGACTTATGTTCTCAGCGGAACATTGACTGATGGGCAATTGATCGTGAACTTGCCGAAAGAAGAAAAAGTCCACCTGATTTTCAACGGTGTAACGATCACCAACTCTAACGGGCCGGCTGTTGATATCCAACAAACAGAAAAAGCGATAGTGACTTTAGCAGACAATACTGAAAATCACTTATCTGATAGTGAGACATATCCACTAGCTGAAAACGAAACTGAGCCAGATGCCACATTGTACAGCAAAGAAGATTTGACGATCAATGGCACTGGCGTATTGACTGTCGATGGTAATTATAACAACGGGATTCGTAGCAAAGATGACTTAGTCTTGATCTCTGGAACCTATACGATCCATGCAAAAAATAACGGATTGAAAGGAAAAGATGCGGTATCGATCATGGGCGGGAGCTATCAGATCACTACCGAAGAAGGAGATGGCATCCAAGCAAATGGGACAGAGGATGAAACAAAAGGTGCGGTGGCAATCGACGGCGGGACTATCAATATAAACAGTGGAAGAGACGGTATCCAAGCAGAAACATCCATCCGTAGCCAAGGAGCAGAAATCACGATCCAGACGGCAGACGGAGCTGATAGCACGAACTTAGATACAAATGAAAGTTACAAAGGCATAAAAGCCGGGAATAATGTGTTGATCAGTAGCGGAAACCATACCATCAATAGTGCCGATGATAGTATCCATACCAATAACAGTGCGGAAATAACAGGCGGGACACTCACATTAAACTCTGGAGATGATGGGATTCATACAGACAATGAGTTGACCTTCAATGGCGGCACAATTGACATCCAGCAATCCTATGAAGGAATTGAATCAGCAGTCATCCTCTTCAATGACGGAGAGATACATGTCACTGCTAGTGATGACGGAATCAATGCTGGCGGTGGCAGTGACACAGAAACGACGACTGGACAGTTTGGCGCTGACAGCTTTGGTGGTCCACCGGATGAGGCGGATGAGAGCAAAGAAGTCACGATCAATGGTGGGACGATCTATGTTGATTCAGAAGGCGACGGGTTAGATAGCAACGGGAACATTCAAATGTCCGGTGGTACAATGCTGATCAACGGCCCCGTAAATGGTGGTAATGGTGCATTGGACTATGGTGGGACATTTACTCTAACAGGTGGAACATTTGCCGCGGCTGGCTCAAGTGGAATGGCGCAAACAGTCAGTGATAGTTCTACTCAAGCAACAGTAGCGATCAGCTATGACACTGTTCAGCAAGCAGATACACTCATGAGTTTGCAAACAACCGCAGGGGAAGCAGTAATTGCGTATCAACCTGCTAAAAATTATCAAACAATCGTAGTCTCGTCACCACAGCTTGCAGTTGGAGAAACGTATACGATTGCTACCGGTGGCACGACTCAAGCTGAACTTACTAATGGCTTTAGTGAACACCTATCAATCAGTGATGCAGAAGATTTAGGCACGTTCAGCTTCACAGATACGTCAATGACAATTTCTCAATCTGGGGAAGAAGTTTCCTTTGGTCAAACGGGACCAGAAGATTTTTAGTTCCATCATCGAAGAGAACGAAGGATAGCGATCCCAAGAATAGCGTGCGAACAAACGCCATTTTGGGGATCATTTTTTTGTTCGTCACTACTTCCGTAAAAGATCGCAAACGCCAGTGTTACTTAGAATATGGCTATCTGGTTTGTTTTTTTCTTAAAAATACTAATATTATGAACGAATGTATCAGACGAAGCAATTGACTTATTGGATGCATAAGCGCTATACTTTTACCCAGTGACAATTTGTCACTTAGAGAGAAATCGAAACGGAGGAAACAAAAAAATGTTTTTAGCGATAAAAGAAATGCGCTATGCCAAACTACGTTATGGGCTGATTATTGGGATCATGTTCCTGATCGCTTATGTTGTGTTTATGTTAACTGGTTTAGCAAGTGGACTCTCCGAAGAGTTCAAAAAAGCAATTGTTGACTGGAAAGCACAAGAAATCGTGTTATCAGAAGATGCCAATAAAGTCTTTGCTGCCTCTCAATTGACGAGAGAAGATCTGGATCAAGTAGACGCAAAAGACAAAGCGCCTATTGGCTTATTCAGTGGAGCAGTCAAAGCAGAAGAAAAGGAGAATATCTCTGTATTCGGGACGACAAGCGATGCGTTCTTATTGCCTGATTTATTAGAAGGCGAGATGTTCAAACAAAAAAATGAAATCATTATTTCCAAAAATATGGCAGATCTAGGTTTTTCGATTGGCGAAAAAATCAAAATCGGTAGCTATGATGAAGAACTAACAATCGTTGGTATCTTCCCTGAAACGTATTACACGGTTAGTCCGGTCGCTTATACAGATCTTGATACATGGACACAGTTGAAATTTGGCGACCAGCCTTTTGCTTCTGATGAGAAGAAGCCGATCAATGCCATTGTCACGAAACAGGCTGCCACTATTCAATCGGATGGGGCTTCAAAAACATTACAAAAATTATCGATTGAAGACTTTATTCAAAGTCTACCAGGTTATTCTGCACAAAACATGACATTGAATGCGATGATTTATTTCTTGTTTGTCGTTGTTGCAGCAGTTGTAGGCATCTTTATGTATGTGATTACCTTACAAAAAACAGCGATTTTCGGTGTGATGAAAGCGCAAGGGATCAGAAATTCATTTATCGCCCGTTCCTTGCTAGCACAAGCATTCATCGTAGGAGTGGTTGGTGTAGCATTCGCAGTAGGGCTTGCTTTCTTGACTAGTTTGATCTTACCGGCTGCCATGCCTTTCGCGATCATGTGGCCTCAGTGGCTTTTATATAGTGGAATATTGATACTCGTAGCAATGATCGGTGGGCTATTCTCCATTCGAACAGTCGCTAAAGTTGATCCAGTTATTGCGATAGGAGGGTAATAGAAAAATGAAAGAAATATTGACAATGAAAAATATCGTCAAAAAATTCGGCAACGGCCGAACAGAAGTGACTGCACTAAAAGAAATCAATTTTTCAGTGAAACAAGGAGAATTTGTCAGCATCATCGGCCCTTCTGGTTCAGGGAAAAGTACATTTTTAACCATCTCAGGTGGACTCCAAACACCTAGTTCAGGTGAAATCCACATTAACGGTCATTCGTTTTCCGAATTAAATGAAAAAAAACGAGCAGACTTACGTTTTAAAGAAATTGGCTTCATTTTACAAAGTTCAAATTTGATCCCATTCCTAAAAGTCAAAGAACAGTTTTACTTAGTCGACCGTGTCGCTAAGAAAAAAGCAGGGGATGAGCGAATCGACGAATTGCTAAAATCATTGGACATCTATGAGTTAAAAGAAAGTTATCCAAAAGATTTATCTGGCGGAGAAAGACAACGAGTAGCGATCGCAAGGGCTTTATTCAATGACCCAAGCTTGATTTTAGCGGATGAACCCACAGCAAGCTTAGATACCGATCATGCCTATGAAGTTGTCAAATTGTTAGTCAAGGAAGCCCATGAGAAGCAAAAAGCGACTGTCATGGTCACGCATGATTCTCGGATGATCCAGTGGAGCGACCGCATCTATCGCATGGAAGACGGCTATTTAAAAGAACAAGCTAAAGCTTAAGCAGTAAGGAGAGTGTTTATGCCAAAAGAAACATTTTTCAATATTTCCAAAGAAAAACAGCAATGGATCTTAGACATTTTATTAGATAAATTTTATGATCAGCACATCAGCCAGATCAAAGTTTCAGAAATCGTTGAAGCAATGGGGATGTCTCGTGGTGCATTTTACAAATATTTTCGGGATTTAGAAGATGCGTATACTTTTACTGTCCGAAACTATTCCAATCAAGTCCATGGAGATATCATTGCTTCGATCAATCGAAATCGAGATCATTTTTTCTTAGGAATCGAAGAATATCTCGCCTGGTGTGGACAGCTAAGTAAAGATAGTTCTTATTGGCGATCCATCAAGTTACTCACACGTGCAAATGATCTAGGTTTAGCAAAGCGTTTAAAGAATCAAGGTGACACATCGATGGTTGAACAATGGATTGATTTATTGAAAATCAATCAGATCGTCATGGCTACGACAGAAGAAGCTATCAGTTTTTTATATTTCGTGATGGCTCTTGTCATGAATTCTTTGACAGATTATATGATCAACCAATGGACAGCTGAAGAACTAGTAGAGGATTTCCGCTATAAAGTCAAATGGCTAGAGATAGGAATAAAGAGTAAGACTAATAGTTAGACAAATCTATAAATTAAAAGAAGCATCTATTCCGCATCATTTTTTGTAATTGGGAGTAGGCGCTTCTTTTTTGTACAGCCGCTGTATAACCATTATTAAAGCTTGATGGTAAACATCTGGAGCATTGATTATTTCAAGTCAAGACAACTTTTATCCCAACCTCATCGAAAAAATAGGTTTTCTATTGACTTGGAGTTTACTCCAGAGAATATACTAAATAATGAAGATACATACCCAAATCGACAGGAGGTCTTTAAATGAAAAAACTTTATCTCATGCGTCATGGTCAAACCTTGTTCAATCAATTAGGGAAAATCCAAGGGGCTTGCGACTCTCCCTTGACAGAAGCTGGGATCAGACAAGCAGAGGTGGCAAGAGACTATTTTGACACCAATCACATCACCTTTGAGGCGTATTATTCATCCACACAAGAACGAGCTTCTGATACGCTAGAAATCATTATCGGGGAAAAAGAATATCAGCGATGCAAAGGGTTAAAAGAATGGAACTTTGGCCGATTTGAGGGAGAAAGTGAAGCATTGAATCCTAAACGACCAGTTGGCGAAACTTCCTATGGTGATTCATTTGTTCCTTATGGTGGGGAGTCGGCAAAAGAACTCCAACAAAGAATGAACACCACCTTGATCGATATCATGGAAAAAGAGCACCAAAACGTGTTAGCAGTTAGCCATGGTGGTGCCATGTATTTATTCATTCAAAAATGGTTGCCTTATGAGCAAGTAGCCAAGATAAAATTTTCAAATTGTTGTATTTTAGAATTCGAGTATAGTGATCGTCAGTTTTCATTTATCCAGGCGATCAATCATCAATTTTAAGTTTTTTTGATAAATGAAGCATTATACGCCCACACTAATAGCCCAAAGACTAAACGAAGGATTCAGTCTTTGGGCTATTTCTTTGTTACTATCACGCTTACTTCTTTTATTCCTTTAACAACCCTTTTTGGATCAGCTCTTGTTTTTCTTTCAAATTCAATAAATTTTCTTGGTAATTTTGCGTATACATCAAGGAGTACAAGGTATTCAAGACATAGTCGAAGGCAATTTGAGAAGAGAATGTAGCAACTTTCGCAAAATCATACTCTTCTTGAGACACGACCAACCGCATGGCTGCTTTCTTTGCCATTTCAGATTGTTCATTTCCTGTGATCAATAAACTAGGTGCGCCAATATGTGCCAGGTAAGTAAGAATACGTTCGTAATGATGGATGCGTCCACTATAGCTAATAAAAATCCCGCAGTCATTTTCCGTCAAATTAGCCGCATTCCAGGACGAATCGCTATATTCTTCGGCTAAGATCAAGAACTTATTTAGTTTGACTAGTTTGTTTTGGAATTTCCGAGCGGTTGTTTGCGAATCACCTTTTGCAAATAAGAAAATGCGCTCTGCTTTGTTTAAAACATTCGCGATGGTTTCTAACGATTGATTTTCCATTTGAAATTGCGCTTTTTTGATAGCTTGAATGGATAGATCTGCCATTTTTTTGGCAATCATCTTTGCATCATCATCAATGGTAAAAGGAAAATTAGGATCGATGACTTGATTAAACTGAGCAACCAGTTGGTGGACTTCTCGTCCTAATTCAAAGCAAAATTCTTTAAATCCGCTATAGCCGATTTTTTTACAGAATCGGCTAATGGCGGAATGGGAGGTATAGGTCTCCTTTGCCAGCTCTTCAATCGTCATATAAACTGCTGCTTCCAAATTCATCCGCAGATAATCGGCGATTCGTTTTTCATTTGTAGTAAATGTTTCTTGTTGGGTTAATTTTTCTTCGATAAGCATCCATCACACACCTCCAACTCTATCTTACTGAATAACTAGAAAAATAACCACTTCTTTTTATAGTAGTCTAAGATTGAACATCTTTTTCAAAAATATCGTCATTCTTTCAATTTCTTTGAACATTTTTACCAAAAAATCTAGAATCGACTTTCTTTTAGCTCTTGTGCGCTATACTCAAGAAAAGAAATCATTCGAAAGTAGGAGGAAACGACATGTTAACAATCGCATATTTAGGCAATGGCAAAAGTACCAATCGCTATCATTTACCCTTCTCAAGAAGGCTACCTGATAAAATCAACGTCAAAAAAATCTACTCTCCATCAGCACCAGTGTGGGAAACTTTTGATGAGATCGAATATACCGATCAGTTGTCTGATCTGTGGGATGATCCTGAGATCCAATTAGTAGTCATTACGACACCAAGCCAATTTCATGCAGAATACGCCAAACTTGCTTTGGAAAATGGCAAGAACGTGTTAGTCGAAAAACCTTTTGCAGAAACTTCAAAAGAAGCAAAAGAATTATTTGACTTAGCAGCGGAAAAAGGACTATTTATCCAATGTTATCAAAATCGCCGCTTTGATTCGGACTTTTTGACTGTCCAAAAAGTGATCGAAAGTGGGAAGCTTGGTGATCTTTTAGAAGTGGAAATGCACTATGACTACTTCCGCCCAGAAATCCCAGAGGGTACTAAGGAATTTTCAGTTGCCAACAGCTACTTATATGGTCATGCCTGTCATACAGTAGATCAGGTCATTTCTTATTTTGGTGAACCAGATGATATTCATTACGATGTCCGTCAATTACTAGGCGCCGGTCGAATGAATGATTACTTTGATTTAGACTTTTACTACGGTCGAATGAAAGTTTCGATCAAATCAAGTTATTTCCGTATCAAAGAACGTCCTAGTTTTGTCGTCTATGGCAAAAAAGGGATGTTTGTCAAACAAACAAAAGACCGACAAGAAGAACACTTAAAAATGTTCTATATGCCTGAAAATGCGGACTTCGGGATTGATCAACCGGAACACTATGGTGGATTGACCTACATTGATGAAGAAGGAACTTATCATGAAGAGAAAGTTGCTTCTGAAGTCGGAGATTATCGCCGAGTGTACGAAGGAATCTACGAAACGTTGATCAATGGTGCAGAAAAAATCGTAAAAGATGAAGAAACGTTGATACAGATGAAAATATTAGAATCAGGTATCCAACAGATTGAAGAAGCAAAAACTGCATTTGAAAATTAAGGATGTTGTTACATCCAAAAGGGGATACTCTTTTTTCAAGTAATGAAAAAATCGAGCCGTAAATCAATAGGAGGATTTACGGTTTTTTCGTTTATTCTGCCCAGTGATTCACGCAGAGCAACAACAAATCCTCAAAGAGCAAACGCTAAATTTTCATTCGCCTTTTGTTTAATCTTCTGTTACTATTTAGTAAACAGTAAACAAGAGGTGAGTAAATGGCATCTATACGTGATATCGCAAAAATCGCTGGGGTTTCAGCAGCGAGTGTTTCCCGTATCCTGAATGAAGATCCCACATTTAGTATCAACGAACAAACGAGGATACGTGTGATTGAAATTGCCAATCAATTAAATTATTCTGTCGATAAAAATAAACGCGGCAGTCGAAGTTTAGGAGATGAAATGACGATTGCCTTGATCGTTCGACATCAAGAAGAAGCCGAATTAGATGATCCCTATTTCCGCAAAATCCGTGGTGGCATAGAAAAAGAAGCAGCAAAGTGGCGTTTTCGCACGATCCGTGCTTTCCATATGAGAGATGCCCATAAAGAATGGAAAGAGTTAGCGAAATATGGTGCAGTGATCATGATCAGTGAAATGACGATTGAAGCAACGAAAAAAATCGCTACAATCAATCCCAACTTGATCTTGGTGGATAATTACTCGAACTCTGAGGAATTTGATTGTATCCAAACCGACTTCCAACAAAAAACCGTTGAAGTATTAGAAGTTCTCTATAAGAAAGGCCATCGAAACATCGCATTTATCGGTGGATACAGCAGTCAAGTAGCTGAAAACGGTGAAGTTCATAAAAACAAAGAGGAGATCCGGGCGGAATCTTACCTTAAATGGATGAAATTAAATGGCCTGCAACATTATGCCAATACCTATCAAGGAAACTGGAAACCTGAAGATGGCCTTCGTTTAGGCAAAGAGTTATTGGCGCAATCCTCGCCGCCCACAGCAGTTATCGTCGCCAGTGATCCGATGGCAGTAGGTGTCTATAAAGCAATCAGTGAAGCAAATAAAAAAATCCCTGATGATATTGCTGTCGTGAGCTTTGATGATATCGAAATGGCTCAATTCATGACACCAAGCTTATCAAGTATCAAGGCAAACCCGGAAGAAATGGGGCGTTTAGCTGTACGTTTAGCGAAGGAACGCATGTTAAAAGAACGAACGATGCCGATCCGTGTGATCTGTCACAGTGAACTCGTCTTACGAGATTCCATCGGACCGGACAGCTCGCGTTTCGATTAACTCATTGACACATTTATCCCTTGAAAAAGTTCGAGAATCTCTCTTTCTCGAACTTTTTTTATTTTCTTACTTGTGTAAACATTAAGTAAACAATTATACTCACCAAGTAAACGTTTGCATATATTAAATAAAAGGAGTTATCACACATGAAATTTGTCGATAAATTAGCTGAAAAAATGGTGCCCGCTACAACGCTGATCGCAAATAATAAATATCTACTCAGTCTCCGAGATGGTTTTATGATGGCTTTTCCTGCAACAATGTTTGCTTCAATCATGATCATTATCCAAAATTTGCCAATGACCTTTGGGTTTGCTACGTTTCTACCGGAAGCATTCAATACCTTTTTAAACGAATTCTTTGGTCCTGTAGGTAATGCGACAATGAGTATTTCTGCACTTTTTATTGTATTTGGGATTGGTTATCAATTGGCTGGGCACTACAAACAACCACAAATCTTTGCTGGTGCCATTTCACTTTCTTGTTTTATCATGCTGTTACCTTTTGGAAGCGATGAAACAATGGGGACATTTGTCCCTTTATCGAAACTAGGTGCTGAAGGGATGTTCGTCGGTATCTTGACAGCGATCGTCGCTACCGAAATCTATAGTCGGATCAGTCGCTCAGGGTTTACGATCAAGATGCCAGAATCTGTACCGCCGATGATTGCTGAATCTTTCGTGGCCATCATTCCTGGAGCTGCTCCTTTGTTTTTATTCAACATCATCCGCTATCTATTTACTTTTACCACCTGGGGAAATGCAGTCGATTTCGTTTATCAGATGTTGCAACAACCTTTGATGGGACTTGGCGGAACTTTACCAGCTGTATTGATTGCTGTTTTCTTTACGCAACTTTTCTGGTGGTTCGGTATCCACGGCACGTTAGTCATCAATGCAGTGATTGATCCAATCATGGGTGCTTTAGCCATCGAAAACTTTGAAGCATATAAAGATGGTGTTGAGCAGTTGCCACATATCATCAATACGACTTTTATGGGCGTGTTCGTCAATCAAGGAATGCAACTTGGTATTTCAATCACAATGGCGTTCTTTATTGCTCGCTCTATCCGAATGAAGAAAACGATGAAAACGATCATTGCGCCAGCGATTTTTAATGTATCAGAACCAATGACGTTTGGACTGTCGGTCGTGCTGAACCCTATAGCATTCATCCCTTGGATTCTAGCGCCACTAGCTTCTACCACGATTTCATACTTTGCGATTTACTTTGGCTTCGTTCCTCGTCCAATCGGGGCAACGGTTGTCTGGACGACGCCGATTTTACTGTCAGGTTGGTTAGGAACTGGTTCGATTACCGGCGCACTTTTGCAAATCGTAACAGTAGTTGTGATGACATTGATCTGGGTGCCTTTCTTAGTTGCGATGGACCGTGAATATTTGAAGGAAGAACGTCAACAAGTGAAACAAGAAAAAGAAAACCAACTGATGGACGGAAAAATCACTATAGAAGAACAATAGGGAGTGAACCGTATGCGGATCGATACCTTGAACTACCGAAAGAAAATACCGACACACCCCGCACATTTTTATCAAGTACTACTTGAAGAACAATTAAACTATTTTCATAGCAAGGACCCTTCAATCACCCAGCTGACAGAAGGAGTAGCCGTCACGACTGCGCTTCAAACAAAACTAGGGCAAGCGACTGTCGAAAGTACGCTAACGATCCAACGTTTAGTCAAAGATGAACTAGTTGAAATGACTACTGATTACTCCGGTGGAAAAATTATTCAAACCTACCAACTAAAACGTCAAGATGAGCAGCAGTTCACATTGCATTATTCTGAAAGAAATGAACTGGTTGATGCCAAAACGCAGCTGAGTTTGCTTTTTGTCCTGCCATTTTATAAATTCTTTTACAATCGTCAGTTAGCCAAAAGAGTCAATTATTTGATACAAAAGCTCTGATTTCTCCACAGACAAGGAATGGAGGAACAAAACGTCGTTCTCTTCATTCCTTGTCTGTTTTACTAACTAAAAATTAAGAGGTGTTACCTTCCATGATTGAACAATTAAATAACCGCATATTTCACATGAATAATTCGCAAGTTAGCTTTATTCTCCATGTCATGCAAAATGGACAGATCGAGCAAATCTATTACGGTAAGCCTTTACATGGTTTATCTGTCGAAGAAATTGACTACTTGGTCACAGATCAAAATAAATCTGCTGGAACAGTCAAGTTTTTTGAAGATGACCCTAACTTTACGTTGACTGATCATCCACAAGCATATCCCGTGTATGGTTCTTCTGATTTTAGAGAAGGCGCGATCGAACTTTCAAGTAACCAAACACCTTACTACACAGATTTTCGCTTTGTCGAAGCCACGACTAAAAAAGGCAAGAAAAGAAACTTAAACTGTCCGGCTGTCTATGGGAATGAGGAAGAAACCGAAACACTCTCATTGAGATTAATGGATCAGGAACGTCAATTAGAGCTAATACTTCATTACACATTATTTTACGATTCCACCGCCATTGTTCAAAATCAGACGCTGATCAATCAATCTGAGGCAGATTTACAGATTCATCGCATGCTTTCAGGCGTATTGAATCTTTCTACCAAAGCATATGATTTTACTCATTTTTCAGGTGCTTGGTTAAAAGAACGGCATGAAAAGAAACGGCCGCTTGAACAAGGAATCGTAGCGATTGGCTCACTAAAAGGTGCAAGTAGCCATCAGCATAATCCCTTTATCCGGCTAGAACATCAAGACTCAACACTTGATCAAGGAGAGGTCTATGGGATGAATCTCGTTTATTCCGGTAATTTTCTCGCTCAAGCAGAAGTGGATGAATGGGATAAAACGCGAGTGATGATCGGTATCCATCCGACACAATTTCTTTGGACATTAGCGCCTAAGAAAAGCTTTACGACACCCGAAGCAGTCTTGATGTATAGCGCTGCAGGTACGAATGGTCTTGCCAAACAATTTACACATTTTATCGAAAACTACCTGATTGATCGTCAATGGCAAGACACGCCACGACCAATCATCTTCAACAACTGGGAAGCAACATATTTCGATTTTACTGAGGAAAAACTCCTGTCCCTTGCGACCATTGGAAAAAAATTAGGAATGGAATGTTTTGTCTTAGATGATGGCTGGTTCGGCAAACGAAACAACGATCGTTCCTCATTAGGTGACTGGACACCTAATAAGCAAAAATTCCCACACGGTTTGGCTTCCTTTGCAACTAAACTAAAAAATATGGGTCTTCAATTCGGCATGTGGTTCGAGCCTGAAATGATCTCTCCTGATAGTCAGTTATTGGAAAAACATCCGGATTGGGTAGTGAAACATCCCTATTCACGTATCTCAGTCGGACGTGGGCAATATGTGCTTGATTTTGCGAATCCGGCTGTTGTTGAAGGGATCTATGAGCAAATGGCAAAGATCATCGAAGAAACGAATTTGACCTATATCAAATGGGATATGAACCGAAATATCACTGAAGCCTATTCCGCTTATTTAGAAAAACATCGGATTCATCAACAGGAGTTCTTCCATCGCTATGTCCAAGGCGTCTACACGCTTTACGGTAAATTATTGACCAGCTATCCTGATCTTTTGATTGAAGGCTGTGCTGGTGGGGGAGGGAGATATGATTTAGGCATCTTATTTTATAGTCCGCAAATCTGGCCAAGTGATACTAGTGATGGGTTGGAACGATTAAGTATTCTTAGCGGAACATTAGCAGGATATCCCCTTTCTAGCTTTAGTAATCATGTCTCTGCTTCTCCGAATCATCAAGTATTACGTGAGACTTCTTTAGCATTTCGCCAAGATGTGGCGATGTTTGGCCCTCTAGGCTATGAATTAGACCTATTGACTTTGACAGAAGCAGAAAAACAACAGATCAGTGACCGGATCAATTTTTACAAAGCCCATCGTCATTTGCTGACTCATGGGGAATTTCTTCAGATTTTGCCAAATCATCCTGCTGATAATGAAATTTGTTGGGGTGTTTTCAGTCATGATCGGTCAGAAGCGATCATTGGCTTTTATCAAAAATCGGCACGAGCCAATCCAGCAGCAAAGGCATATTTACCACTTCCAGAATGTCTGAATAGGGATAGGCATTATCAAATCAATGAAAAAGAAACGATTAGCGGTCATTTCCTGATGAATGTCGGTCTGAGAAAACCATGTTTGTTCAATGGAGTGAATCATACCACTTACCAACTTGCAGGAGACTGTCAATCATTCATCTATCATCTGGTAGAAAGGAGGGAAATGAAGTGAAGACTTATAATGATACTCGTTTACTCCATGGTGGGGATTATAATCCGGAACAATGGTTGAATCACCCTGAAGTATTGAAAAAAGATTTTGCGTTGATGGACAAAGCTCATGTCAATACCGTAACTGTCGGGATCTTTTCATGGAGTACATTAGAACCAGAAGAAGGGGTTTATCACTTTGACTGGTTGGATAAAGTGTTTGAAGAGATGTACAAACGTCAAGGTCGTGTGATCTTGGCCACACCAAGTGGCGGACGACCGCAATGGTTGAGTGAAAAATATCCAGAGGTGAATCGAACGAATGCAAAAGGACAAAAGCATCATCATGGTTTTCGCCATAACCATTGCTATACATCACCTGTTTATCGGGAAAAAGTCCAGCAAATCAATCGGCGATTAGCTGAACGATATGGTGACCATCCGGCATTATTACTGTGGCATATCAGTAATGAATACTCAGGAGAATGCTACTGTCCACTTTGTGCAGCCAAATGGCGTGAGTGGGTCAAAGCGAAATATCACACCTTAGAAGCGGTGAATGACGCTTGGTGGATGACGTTTTGGAGTAATGATTATTCCAGTTGGTCACAAGTTGTGCCACCTTCGCCTCTTGGAGAACATAAAGTACATGGCATGGATCTAGACTGGAAACGATTTGTGACTGATCGGACGATCGATTTCTTTTTACATGAAATCGAGCCGATCAGAGAAATCACACCAGCTATTCCAGTAACGACTAATTTTATGGCAGAAGGCCATGATCAGCATGACTTTATTCCCCTGGAAGGACTTGATTATTCCAGATTTGCTGAAGTTGTTGATATTGTCAGTTGGGATAGCTACCCTGACTGGCATAATCCGTATGAAGCTTTACACGTGACCGCCATGAAATCAGCTTACGTCCACGATCAATATCGTTCATTGAAGAAACAACCGTTTCTCGTGATGGAATCGACGCCTAGTTACGTGAATTGGCATGCATTCAACAAGGCGAAGAAGCCAGGGATGCACCTGCTAAGCGGGATGCAACAACTGGCACACGGGTCAGATAGCACACTCTATTTTCAATGGCGGCAATCACTAGGGAATTCCGAAAAATTCCACGGGGCGGTGGTCGAACATGACAATTCAGAAAACAATCGAGTCTTCCAAGAAGTTTCGGCATACGGAAAACGATTAGACACTTTGTCTTCGATCAAAGGTACACAAACAGAGGCAAAAGTCGCTATTTTATTTGACTGGGAAAGCAATTGGGCATTAAAAAGAGGCAGTGGTTTTGGCCGTCCAACTCGTCGTTATATCCAAACACTACAAGAACATTACCGATTCTTTTGGGAAAGAGATATTGCTGTTGATATTTTGACGCCAAATCAAGACTTCTCCAATTATTCTTTAGTCGTTGCACCAATGCTCTATTTGATGCGTGAAGACACGATGGCTGAACTCTCAGAATATGTGACAAAAGGCGGCACCTTGATTGGTAGCTATTTTACCGGAATGGTCAATGAACACGATCGGTTACATCTTGGAGAATGGCCACAAGTATTGCAAACACTTTTTGGTGTCTTGCCAAAAGAGCTTGATACGCTTTATCCTGGGGAATACAATCAAATTCTATACAAGGAACAAACGTATCAAACAAAAGACTACTGTGGTATCGTCAAAGAAACGACAGGAAAGGTGAGGGCTACTTACCAAAAGGACTTTTATACTGGTACGCCAGCTTTAGTTGAAAATCACTTAGGGAAGGGGACTGCTTATTACTTAGCGGCCCGTACCAATCTGGATTTTTTAGAAGTATTTTACCAACCGATCATCGAAAAATTAGCGTTGCAACGAGGAATCGTCAAGGCATCGCATCCAAAAGTATCGATTCAATCGCGAACAGATGGAACACACTGCTATTACTTTCTAATGAATTTTTCTGAAGAGATACAACAACTTGAGTTACTTGATTCTCACTTGGACATCGGAACAAATCAAACGCTTACTGGTATACTAACGTTTGCACCTTACGAAGTGAAAATACTACGGAAAGAAAATTAATACGAATGATCACACCTTTATGTTTTGACAGTTATTTTATTCTTGTTGTAGGATAGAGACAGAGCAACAAGGAGGACGAGAACATGACAAATTATGATGGAGAAAAAGAAAAACGATTAAGAGGATCAATGGCGCCTAAAACAGACGATGAAGTTGCGTTAGCCGGAACTAATTCTGGTGAAACAACAGATAAAGAAGAGGCGTTAGCTGGAACCAACTCCGGGGAAGAAAAAGAAGTCGCGATGTCTGGTTCAAATGCAGTGGAAGAAGAGTCTGAGCATCCAACAAAGAAACATCATTTGAAGGAAGAACTAGAAGAAGTAGTAGAAGAAGCGAAAGAAAAATTTGATGCTTTTAAAACGAAACACAAAGAATAAGTAATCAAAAAAAGAACTTGTATCCACATGAGCCATGTGAAAGGCTTACGGATGCAAGTTCTTTTCTATTTTTTCAAAATAAGTCAAAAAGAGTTTTTTTCGGACAATCCTTTTATTATAAACTATGATTGCTTATTGCATGTCTAAAGGAGGTGAAACATAGTGGTTGGTCATACAGACATCATTCAATTATTGACAAAATATTTTATCAATAACACATCAATGATCATTGGTATCACAAGTTTTGTTATTGTTTTATGTGTTTTTATTTCTGTAAAAATGGTTGCACAACCTAAAATGGGGAAACCATCTAAACAAGCACTCGCCAAAAGTCGGTATAAAAAGGGGAAGTAATCACTGGATCAAAGAGGAGAAGGGGGAAAAGAAAATGGGCATATACTGGGTTTCAACATTTATTGCGCAACAGCAGGAAAATTTTTCACCAGCTAGTCAAGCAGATAAGCTTGCTGCTTTTGTTATGGCGTTTATTATTCAGTTTAGTTTTTCTGGCTTTTTTACGGTTTACTTACTTGTCGTAATTATTTGGCAAATATTCAAATATATAAAAAGAGTGACTCGTAAAGATCGAAGACATTTTAAAAAAGAAGTTGCGGCTTCATATAAAGTCCAAGAAGAAAGAGTTAAAAGCAATATAGAAAAAGAAAAGGCCCGAGCAAGTAGACAAAGTGATGTCTTTGAGCCATGGAACCAGAATGAGGAGCAAAAAGATTGAGGAACTTTATACTGTATCAGTTTCATCGATTATTCAATACAAATACATATCGGGAAATGTTATTCCAACGAATCAACGAAGCCATCTATTCGACTTATCATGCTGCAAACTATCCTAAATCTACTGGTGAAAATGAAATGGAGCGGTTAGCTAAGAAGCTCAAGCGCAGCGAAAGAAGAAAAAACTTGCTCTCTAAACTTGGTGATCCACTCTATAAAAAACCTTCTTCAAGAATTTATGTCGAAGATTTACAACTAAAAATTTCTCCTACTCGTTTGGAAGAAGAGCCTAATTTTAGTTATATTTCACGACAATCCAGTACCAATTCTTTACCTGATGAACATCAAGCTTATCAACCAACAAAACCTGAACTTATGTCTTTACGATCTAAAGTTAAAAACCTTTCACCGCAAATGACTGCTTTAGCAAAAGCAAATGATCCTTCAACTAAAGAATTGCCCACTTCTCGTAAAGAAATACCAAGAGTGAGAAGAACACAATCTGACTATAAACGTTATTGACTTTCTATAAAAAAAAATTATAGTATATATAATTTCTATATTATTGAAAAATGATGGTAATCGATTTATAATTTTCATGAAAATAACAAAGAACGGATGAAAGGTGTGTTAGACATGAAAAAAACAAGTCGTAAAGTTGTAATCGTAGGTACAGGATTTGTCGGTACAAGTATTGCTTATGCGATGATCAATCAAGGTGTTGCCAATGAACTTGTCTTAATCGATGTCAACCAAGAAAAAGCAGAAGGAGAAGCTTTAGACTTACTAGATGGAATGGCATGGGGCGAAAAGAACGTTTCCGTATGGTCTGGCACGTATGAAGAATGTCAAGATGCAAATTTAGTGATCTTAACTGCTGGCGTGAACCAAAAACCTGGTCAAACTCGCTTAGATCTAGTGAAAACAAATGCAACAATCACTCGTCAAATCGTTAAAGAAGTAATGGCTTCAGGATTTGATGGTATCTTCGTTGTTGCTTCAAATCCAGTTGATATTTTAACTTACTTAACATGGCAAGAATCCGGCTTACCAGCTTCAAGAGTAGTAGGAACTGGAACAACCTTAGATACAACTCGTTTCAGAAAAGAAATTGCTTTGAAACTGGCAGTTGATCCACGTAGCGTACACGGTTATATCTTAGGTGAGCATGGGGATTCAGAAGTAGCTGCTTGGTCACATACTACAGTCGGTGGTAAACCAATCATGGAATATGTTGAGAAAGATCATCGTTTAGAAGAAAATGATTTAACAGTACTTGCTGACAAAGTAAAAAATGCAGCTTATGAAATCATTGACCGTAAAAAAGCAACTTATTACGGTATTGGTATGAGTACGACTCGAATCGTCAAAGCCATCCTAAATAATGAACAAGCTGTACTACCAGTTTCAGCTTACTTAAATGGCGAGTATGGTGAAGAAGATATCTTTACTGGTGTGCCATCGATCGTTGATGAAAATGGGGTAAGAGAAATCATTGACCTATCGATCACACCTCAAGAAAAAGCAATGTTCCATCAATCAGTCAGTGAATTAAAAGCCGTACTTGATACTGTACGCTAACATCAACAATGAAATAAACAAAAAATGGGAACAATCGGGAAGTAACAAAAAAATTATTTCCGGTTGTTCCCGATTTTTTGATGATAGAAGAGTATATAGAAAAGAAAGGGGCATTTATAGGTATAGCTATTATTAATGAAAAAAATGCCTTTGATTGGTATTGCATTTCTATTATGGATCGTGATTCTCAGTTTATTACTTATATCTTTACTGTAGAAGAATAAGAAAGCAAAGTACAGTTGGGATAATAAAGGAGCCAAGATCGTTCCGTTAGTGTTTGCTGTTGTTTTACATATTCTATTTGGAGTATTTATTGGGATTATTTTTTATCATATTTCCGTGTTCCGTTTATAGTGAATTATAGGAACATTTGAACGGATAAGAGGGCATTCGTGGATAGAGAAAAAAGAGTCTATAGGGCTTAGACTCATACAATTTGTAGAATTTATCAGCGATTTTTTTCTCCGTTGTGATTTTTTCTAATTATGAAATCGCTTTCTCTGTACACATCAGCTCGATCATTTCAATCATATCTTGCTCATTGGCTTCATCTATAGATAACATATCACATTAAACTTGGTCAAAGAGAACCAAAAAAGTGATTTTCGAGGAAAATAAGGAACTTAAATAGCTAAGTTATTTAAAGTAATAATAATAGAAAAAGATTGCTAAATCGATCGTTCATATGCGATTTATGGATAAACATATGGAATTAGTAAAACGTACTATTGAACAACTGATATAAATTAGTTTACGATAAATACATAAATTGACGAAGTCATAAGAACTTCTTGAGACCAACTAAAATCTGATGCAAGAATGGCAATCTGTTTTTTGCAGACTTAGGATGAACATAGATTTAAAATCAGTGGTTTCTAGTAAATGGATAATGAATAACTAGTCAGAGAAAACCAATCAAGTGCAAAATAATTTTAAAATTTTGCAGGAACAAATAAAGGTTCATTTCAGATCTAAAAAGGTTTAATCGGGGTGTAATTCGCTTTAAATCTACTTTGTATAATATATAGAATGTCGTGCACCACTTAAAATCTCAAACAGTAACCGTAAAAAACAGCCTAGGAGGTCCCTAAGCTCTTTTTTATAGTTTCTTTACTTGATATTTTTTTATTTATACATGTGTTATAATACTTGCCAGGAGGTGTTACTATGGCTAGACCGCCTATGAAAGATCCTACCAAAAAAAAGAAACAAGTATCTCTTACCGTTTCTCCAGATCTGATTACTTTGGCACGTGCTAGGGGAATCAATTTAAGTCAACTGTTGGAAAAGGCAATTTTAGAAGAAGTTTCTAAAGGAAATAAAGAATTGCAGAGATAGTAGGACAGTAAAATAAAAAAATAAAAAAATATATTAAAATACTTGCTAAAAAGTTTATTTTTTTGTATTATTTAAATAAGGGTTAAAACAAGTGTAGATCTAATTCGAATTATCGAACTAAATCTTATTTTTTTTACCTTTTAAAACAAGTATTAAAATACATTTTCAAAATAAGTTAACTTGGGAAATGGAGGAATGACATGAACGTAGAACAAGAAGTAATCGTATTAGGAATGTCGCCGTATAGCTTTAAAAACGACGACAAAGAACAAGTTGAAGGGTTGACTGTCCACTACGTCGCACCTAAAGAGCCTCTAGAGAACGGCACTGGCTTAAAACCTATCAAGGCAACTATGGATTATCAAGAATATTCCAAGTACCAGCACCAACAATTTCCAGCTCTATGTACCCTAAAAGGCGAGTTCCGTTTTTCGTCCAATCGAATTGCGATTGTCTCATTTAGTAATTTCAAGCCAATTTTTGAACCAGCTAAGTGAACGCCATGGAATCATTAGACCCACAGCTTTTACAGGATATCTTAAGCGAATTAAAGACGTTTAATCAGAATTATTCTGACGAGCTAGAAAGAGCGGAGAATGAACGCACTATACAAGCTACTGAGGATTCTCGTCATGCTGAAATACTTGCTGAGGAGAAACAAGCGGCGTTAGAGGATCAACGTAAGAAAGAAGAACAGATCAAAGAAAAAGAAGCCACCGCTCTTGAATTAGATCAAGAGCGGTTCGAGAAAATCGAAAGTTTTTTTGAATCTTTTTCAGACGAAGCGAATCAAGTAATTGAAGGTCAAAAGACTCATTTTCAGTTGATTGAAGAACGTCTAGATCGAATAACTTATGCGATTGAAGCAGTACAAGTAGACGAGCAGTCGATTGTTTTGAACGATCGTTCAAACGCCTATTCAATCATATTTATTACTGTTATATTAGCCGCTATTCCGATTTATTTTGTTGGTAAAGTTGTCAATAAAATGTTGAGCGGTATTATATAAACTATTATCAAAGGAGGAATATATACATGCAATTTGACACATCTAGCGCACTTGCACCTATCTCCAATGCGATCAATTCTTTAGTAAGTGACGTAATCAGTTTAGTTACTACTAATACCCCTGTGATCATGGGTGCGGTCGTTGCCGTTGCCGCAATGGGTATTGGTTTTAAACTTGCGAAGAAGTTTATTGGAAAAGTTGGATAATTAAAAGGAAGAAGGAGGGTGGCCGGAGCGTCACCTTTTTTTGTAAGGAGAAACTATGAAAAAAATACTGCTATTTTTCTGCTTACTATTTTCTCTTTTGTTCACGAGCACACAAGCAGACGCATTAAGTTTTGCGGAAGCTCCGACCTTAGCCGATTACATTGAACAACGTGGAGAAGAGCGATTGCCTTATATTTTATTTGCATTAGCTAGATTACATTTTAGTGTCAATCGACCAGTCGATTGGAATGAACTCGAAATGATTGGTACAGAGTTGCTTCAAGACATGAACCCAATTCACTTAGCTGAGTTTATTCTCACAAATACTTATCAGGTGAGATTGACTCGTGCCGCCTATGATCTTATTGCCGATAGCTTAACGCATGAAGTCGCTGTTGTTGAAAAAAATTATTTTGATTTTGACGGATCGTATAAGCCATTAAATGCACATTCTATATTAATCCGAAGAAATACCTATATTGATATTGCTAACCTTTTCGAAGCGAATACGATCACTATGCACGTGACACCCTATGAAAAAGGCTACCACTACAACGGAACGAATTTGTTTATCAATAATATCAAATTGACTCTAGAGATTCCGCATATTATGCCAACAGATAAAGTAGTAGGAGTCGACATAACGACCCATCAAGATAGACCAAGCTCCCGTAGTATTCCGTTTGTTGGCTCAATAGGAAATACGTACCATTATGAACAGAATGCCGCTGGTGGTGCAGTATCATATAATTTTTTTCGTATGCCACAAGACTATTCTCAAAGTCTTTCAAATCTGCGATTGTTAACAGGTATGAAAGCAACGATTGAAATTGGTGATATGAAACGTGTGATTCATGGTATTGGAACCATTAATTCCGATCTCGAAATAAACCAAAAAATTACCATTGACCCAAATACACCAGTTACGGAAATCGGTAACGGTGACGGGGACAATGGAAGTGGCGATAATGGGAATGGTGGAGAAGACAGCTGGTGGAGCCCGCTATTTGGATTTTTAGGTGATTATGTCGTTTCGCCGATCGTTGGAAAATTTAACGAACTTATGGATTTTCTTCAAGATAAGATTTTAGATCCCTTGCTCAACTGGTTAGCCGATTTTTTATTAAAGCCATTACTCGATTTCTTTGACTGGGTTAAACGTTTCTTTATTCCTGATTTTACTGGCGTGCTTGAAAAAATTAACGAATTAATTGATTTGATCACTTCTAAATTTAGTACAGTTTTTCAGTTCATTGAATCATTTCAATCATTATTCCAGTCTCAAAAATCACTTCATGATTTAGAAATAACCACTTATGGTGAAACACTTTATTTGTTCCCACGAAGTGCTTTCGAACTTGCTTTTCAAACGATACGCGCGATTTCAGGCGGAGCCATGGTTGTTTATACACTTGTTCGCTGTTATAAACGTGTGACTGGGGAAGGAGACGTAATCGAATGATTTTCACCCTTTTGATTGAAGCGCTGATTTCATTAGTTATTTTTATTGTCTCCTTACTACCAAGTCTGAATTTTGAGTTGTCAGTTGATTTTAGCGCACTGGCGAACGTAATAGGATACATTGATACCCTTATCTCGTTTTCTATTCTTCTCGCTTGTATCGCTGCTACGATTATTTTTGATAACTTTTCATTTCTTATGAAAATACTCAAATTCATTTTAAGCAAATTCGGTTTAGGCTAAACCGCCAGTACGCTTTAGCGCACGGCGGTTGCCTAAACGATTGATTTAAATAATTAAGGAGTTTTCAACTATGAAAAAAGCAAAAAAACGGAAGCTTACAGCTGAAGTATTACGAGATAAATTTTTACTAACTAAAATAGTCAATTTTCTTTTTTATAAAAGCCGTGATCTAAAAATATATGTTAAAAGAGATAGCCGGAAATTTGATCTCTTTGGCTTAAGTATCTATGCAGGTATGCAAGGAGAAGGAAAAACGGTGTCTTTAGTTGAACAGTTAGAGTATATTCGGCGCAAATATCCACAGGTAACTATATGTACAAATTTCGGCTATAAGAATCAGAATTTTCCCCTTAAAGCATGGGACTACATTATTGATACTGATTTTAAAAAAGAGTTTCCAGACGGAATCGTTTTTGCGATCGACGAAATACAGAACGAATTTAATGTTTATGAAACAAGAAATTTCAATATGGATTTGCTGTGGAAGATTACCCAACAACGTAAAAGTGGTGTAAAAATTTATGGCACGTCACAACACTTTACTCGTGTCACAAAGCCTTTGCGCCAACAGACGTTCGAAGTAGTTGAATGTCGTACTATTCTAGGTCGTTGGACGTTCCAGCGTGCTTTTGACGCACAAGAATATGACGCTTTAGTCGATAGTCCGCTTCAACTAAAAAAATTGTCACGAAAATGGCGCAAGAATTTTGTTCAAACGGATAAATTACGATCGCTTTTTGAAAGTTACGCAATTATTGAACGTTTAAAGAAAATTAATTCTGAAAATAGTTAGCGTTAGGTTGTGATTGATAAGCTTGCTTATCAATTGCGTTCTAATGCTTTCATGAAGTCGGCGGAATGACGGGCCGATTAGCTCGCAGAGCTAACATTTACTAGGCAACTAATGCACCGTTTTATAAATTTTAGTGAAACGCCTGAGACTACAGTAATTAAAGATAAGGAGTTTTTTATGATATCAGAAGGTAAGAAAAGAAAAAAAGTATATGAAGTGTTTAGAACGAGTAAATAGCGTATGTATACAAGTTTAGAATATGTCATTGTTCATAAAGTTGATATCTATGAATTAAATCGTTTTGGTTCAAATTGGCGTACTCAAACGCTAGTTTTTAAGTTGCCTGGAGATAAAAAACGATTATTTTCTTATCACGTGACAAATAAGATTGACATTTCTCATTTAAAAAAAGGGGATAGGATTAAACTTAATCTTCATGTTTTCGGTAAAGGTCGATCGACCTTTTTCAAACCAGAATTTTGTGTGAATGGAGTGTTGTTACTTGAATAATTCAAACAAAAAATTGACTTGCGGGGGGTCTAGTAACACCCCCCTAGACTGTACAACTAGAACACCCCTTGAGGCTTGTGTTGACTGGGTTTCAATCACTTTTAAGGAAAATATTTTTTTAAAAGGATTGTTACCTATTCTACATTTAGAGTTTCACGATTTCGAACACAAAGAACTTGCTGAAACAAATGAATATGACGATCGTTACAGCTATTTAAATTTGATCTCTATTATGACGAGAAGGGAAAGGGAAGATAAGCATGCTTTAACGCATATAGACATTAAAGGCCAAGGCTGTCGCTTTCTTGAAAACAATTGGCGACAAGGTTTTGATTGGATTGATTTCTTTAATATCTTGCGAACTTCGTTCACAATACACCATATTACACGCTTAGACGTTGCGATAGACGATTATAAAGGATTTTTAAACATTAGTACATTACACCGCAAAATGCGCTTAAAACACTTTAGAAGTACGGCCGGCACTCGTTCTTGGCGATATATAGAAAGTGGTGATATAGCTTCAGATAATGAAATTAACGGACAAACTCTTTATGTTGGAAAAGGAGATATAGAGTTTCGATTTTATGATAAATTTGGTCAACTAGTAAATTCTCAAAATGTTGATTTGGATAAAAATATTGATTTTTGGAATCGTTATGAGATTCAGCTTAGGCATGAACGTGCTTTAGCTGTTATGAATATGATTGCTAGTGGATATTTAGAAATAGGCGAATTAGTACGGTCAATCTTCTGTGAGTATTTGACTTTTCTCGTCGAGAAAAACAGTGATTCAAATAAAAGACGGTGGCCAGTTTGTAAGTTTTGGACGGATTTCTTAGGCAATGTATCTGGTGTGCGTTTGACAATGCAACCGCTAGAAAAATCTGTCTATCGTACGAAAAACTGGGTAGAAAAACAAGTTTCTGTGTCATTAGCTGTACTTGACGAGTGTTTGAATGATTCAGGTCATTACGTAGCTGGTTTGATTGCTGACGGACGCAAACGAATGACTAAGCAACACAGACAAATGATTGAGAACTACATTAACTTAGAAAACAAGCATTAGATAGGCGAAAGGATAAAACAAATCAAGTACAAAATAATTTTAAAATTTTGCAACGGCTCGAAAGAGTCGTTTTTTTGTGTTTTTCGGTTTAATTTGGTTTGATAAAGGTTTGATAGAGGTTTGATTTCACTTTGAATCTACTTTGTATAATATATAGAATGTCGTGCACCACTTAAAATCTCAAACAGTAACCGTAAAAAACAGCCTAGGAGGTCCCTAAGCTCTTTTTTATAGTTTCTTTACTTGATATTTTTTTATTTA